>NZ_JBUYUY010000003.1:0-17988 GCF_055231995.1 Streptomyces sp. Tek67B01 | reverse complement strand
GTGCTCTTGATGTCCGCCAGGGCGGTGTGGGTGGCGTAGCGCTCCAACTCGGGGTCCAAGCGCCCGCCCGTGTACGAGCGGACCTCCGCCGCCGACATCGCCCTGTACGCGGCCAGGACGGCCGCACGCTCCCCCACCTGAGGATCAGGCCGAGCCGACAACGCGGACGCCGCAGACGGCCCCACAGCCGGTTTCGCGTCCGTCTCAGAGCTTCCACAGCCCGCCAACACCAGAACCAGGCCCGCCGCCGCACCGATCGCCCGTAACCCCGTAACCCGCACCCGAGCCTCCCGACCTGCCGATGATCACGCCACCGTAGCGACGCGAACAGCAGACCCAGCGCCCTCCGGGGCACTCCCCCCAACACCGGCCGGCGCAGCACCCTCTACCCCCTCCAGACATATAAGTCCGGCTAGTCACCAGTCGGAAAACAAGGCCTGACCAGCCAAAATGCAGAACCGCCGGAAAAACAGCTTCCCCCGAGGCTTCCCCCCCTACGTTCCCCCGAGGCTTCCCCCGAGGTTTCCCCCTCCAGATTCCCCCCAGTTGACCGGCCCGGGCCGGGCGCCGGGAGACTGACCGCATGATCGAGCGCCGCCCGCTGGGCACCGGCCCCCGCCCCACCACACCCGCCACCGAACCCCACGGCCCGCGCCGAGCCCGACTCGCCGCCGAGGGCACCGACACGGCCTCAGCCGCCCAAGCCGACGTCGAGGAGCACCACCAGGACGTGCCCGGCCGGCGGACCCTCGGCCCCGGCACCACCGGCGACCACGACTGACCCGGCGCACGGAGCGCGGCCGGGCACCCCGCCCTCCCCCAGGCCAGCACCGGGTGCGCGGCCGCGCACCGTGCGCGGCGAACTCACCGGCACGCCGCCGGCACTCACCGAAAAACTCACTGGTCCCCCCGGCCACTCACCGGTTCAGTCACCAGTCACCCACCAGCGGCAGTCACCGGCGCAGGGGTTGCACCGGAGGGAGGCTGGAGGGTTGCGTGCAGAGGCGGATCGGAAGGTGCACCGCAGGTGTGACCGACGGTGGGAACCCCCCAAATCGGACACCGCCGATATCCGCTGATCAGGCCCCGTGGGCAAGCCCGTCCCGCGACGACACCTCTTTCTGCGACAGCCAGGAAGAGGTCCAGCGAAGTCCAGACGGGGGCAGCGGCCGCCCAGACGAGCCGCCCACGCCCCGGTTACCGGTTACCGGTTACCGGCCGAGGACGCGCCGACCCCGGCCGCCCTGAACAGCGCGAACCGGCGTACACAAGGGCCTGTAACCGGTAACCGGCGCGCCCCGGAGGTCACCGCCGCAGGGCCACCTGACACCTGACGCTGACACCGCCGCCCACAACAACAGGCACCCCCGCCCCAGCTCAACCGCCGCTCTGACACGTCACGTGTCAGAGCGCGCTGGCTCTCCCGGACGTCCGCTGAGCATCGCTGGGAGATCGCTGGCCGTCCGCTGACGGGTCGCCGGCTGTCCGTTCGACGAGCAGTCCCGGAGGACTCGCAGCGGATGCTCAGCGGATTGCCAGCGTGTGCACGCGGGTGCACGTGCACGTGTGCACGCCGAACGCGAGCGCCTGGTCCCGACCGCCACACCCACCGCCATGCAGCCGATCCCGTCCCGGTGCCCACGCGGTGGGCGTGGCGGTCAACATGGCGGTGCCCCACGCCCGCCTTCGCGGCACACGGTGGGGCCAGCGGAGGCCGTCGCGTCCGCCGGAACGTCCGCCGGGGATCTGCCGGACGGCGGATCGGGGCGGTGCCCCGACGGATCACCGGCAGACGCCCGGCAGATCCCCCGCACGCAACACGAGGCGCCAGACGCCCCGCTGAGCTCCTTTCAGGACCTCACCCGACCATCCGGGCGGACTCCGACCGTGAGGCGCTCAGCGGGGCGTACAGCGGCTAGAACGGGGCTGTGGCGGGCTGTCCCTCGGGCTGCTGGGCGTAGGCGGCCAACTCCGGGTGCTCCGCCGCCAGCTGCTCGCGCAGACGCCGGGTCTCCTCCGCCTCGGCCGCCCGCCGCGCCCATACGGCCGCGCTTCGGGCCGCTTCCCGCTCGGCGTGCTCGGCGTACGCATCATCCAGCATCTGCGCCCACTTCGCGGCCGCCTTCGCCCTCTCCGCCTGCGCCGCATACTCCGCCTCGGCCGCGGCCCGCAGACCCGCCGTCGCCCGCTCGATCTCCCCGGCCTCGACCTGGTCGTGGCACTTCCAGCACAGGCCGTCCTCCGGTCGCGGCCCGTGCCCGGTCGCGTCGCAGTCCTCGCCCTCGCAGTCCCACCACACCGGCGCCGGGCCGGCCTCCCTCGGACCGGGCACCAGCCCCTGGCGCCGGTCGGCCTTCCGGTCCGCCCGCCGCTGCTCGCACACCGGGCACGCCGTGTCCCGGTCGATAGTCACCCCGTCCTCGCACATCGGGTCCGGGCAGTCCATCGACGGGCGCACCAGGCCCACCGCCACGCCGACCGGGGAGCCGATACCCGGCCCGTCCTCGGCCAAGGCCTCCCGGTAGCCGTGCGCCCACCACCGGCGCTCCACCCGCGCCGCCAGCTGCTCCGCGGTCCGCCCGCCGTCCAGCGCGGCCAGGATCGCGTCCCGCAGCACGGCCGGCCGGTACTTCGGCAGCAGGGCGGCCAGCTCCCCCGGCCAGGCAGCCTCCACCCGGGCCACTGCGGTGGCCTGCTCCCGCGACATCCGCACCCCGGCGCCCTTGCCAGCCTTCCCCGACCGCGAACCCCGGTTCGGCGCGCCAGCGCCGGAGGACGCGGCGGAGCCGCCCGCGCTAGCACGCGCGCTACTACCCGCACTAGCCCTACGGGCGTCACCAGCGGCTCGCGCCGCAGGCGCTGGAGTGTTCTTGTTGTTGGTCTTCTGGAGCTTGGTGTTCTTTGTTGGCGGATTACCCTGCGCAGGATTATCCTGCGCAGGATTTTCGGACTTAGGTTCTGACCTGCGGGTTTGCTTAAGTTGAGCCATGTCCGGGGCATCCTCGCCGAACAGCTCAAAGAGGTGCGCAGGCATGTCCGTGATGGAGTACACCGCGCCTCCCAGGGTGCCGTCCGGGTTCCGCTCCCGGTCCCGGACCAGGTAGCCGAACTGCTCCAGTTCCTTGACCCCGGTGGTCACGGCCGCCTTGCCGTCAGTGCTGGCCCGCACCAGGTCTTCGATCGTGACGCGCCACCCATCGGTGTGCGTCGAGATGAGCCCAAAGATCCCTTTTGCCTTGTAGCTCATCCTCGGGTCGCGGAACAGGGCGTTCGAGATCTGCGTGAACCGGTCTCCAGCCATGGGGCCGCGCTTGATGCCGCCCCCGTACTTCCCGCTCACTCCCCCACCTCCGCGAGGTAGCCCGCGGCCGCCAGCTCATTCAGTGCTGCCTGCACCAAGGCGGGGCTGTCGGGGGTGCCGGCCGCGAGGGTCTCCGCGCTGATCTCCACGCCATCCGGCAGGAGGACCAGCAAGCCGTACACCCCCTTGGCTGTCGCAGACAAGCGCGGGTCCCGGTAGACGTCGGAGTCCATCACCAGCGGCCGCGGCCGCCCACGGCGGAGTCGGAACGGTCCATCCGAGCCGTCCTCAGGCTGCTGTGGTGCTCGGGGGGTGGTGCCACGTACCCTCATCAGTGCTACTTCCTTGCGTTGAAGTGCTTCTCCGTCCCGGGCCGCGAACCCGAGGTGGACCTGCGAGCCCCGCCTACCACGGCGGGGCTCGTTGTGTTGGGGGCCATGCTTCCGCACCCCGGAAAAATGGGGCGCATGGAATTTACTGTTCGTAGGCTCCGTGGGGGCAATGCGGCGACGGTCGATAGCCCCTCAGCCGCGCGCAAGACCGAATCATGATTCGATCCAGCGCGTGAATTCGGATTTTCTCGCATTGCCGTGGCGGCTTACTCGGTGTTTTCCGTAGCAGCCTGAGAATTCAGGGAGGTAGCCCATCGAAGAATGGTCGCTCCCCCGGCAACCTTGACGGCAACTTCCACTACACGGCCATCGGCCAGGTAAACCGTTCGCACGACTTGAGTCACGATTACCTCCCCGGCAGTGAGCCCAAGGGCAGCCTTTTCGGATTCCGTGGCGTAGCGAGAGGTCACCTCTTCCAGTACGTGGTCCTGGGCGCTCCCCAGTCGCTCCGCCGCCAGCTCGCGAGACCCGCCGGTGGACACCAGTTCCGTCAGTTCCGGCGTGACGGCGATGACGTAAGCCGGGTAGTACGAGCTGCTGACATGCACCGGTACGCCGTTCCGGCTGACCACGCGGCGCCGCACGTGCACGGGCGTGCCGTGGGCCACGTCCAGACGCGGCGCTACCACTTCATCCGCGCCGACAGTGCCAATTTCCACGATGTGTGAGGTCTCGCCGCCGGCCAACGCGCTACCAGTGGTCTCGTGCAGGCGCACCCGGGCCGCGATGTTGTTGCTGATGGGGCCCGCGACGATGGTTCCGACTCCGGCCTTGGGGAGGGTCAGCCCCTCCTGCTTGAGCACGCGAAACGCCCTGTTGGCGGTCGTCTGGGCCACGCCGAAGTGTTCGCCGACCTGCCGCAACGACGGCATCGTGTCGCCCGGCCTGAGCGCCCCGTCCTGAATCTGCTTGCGGTAGTACGCGGCGATCTCCGCGTAACCGGTCGTCTCGGTCATACCGGGCCCTTCCTTTGGCTAGTGCCGCACTCCCCGCGAGTACAGCGGTGCACTTCTGAGGCTAAACCACAGAGAGTTGTGGCGCTACCACTAGCGCTCAGCATCGCTAGTGGTCTACGGTGATGGAGCGCGACGACGCCCCGCCCGGTAGCCCCTGGCGGGGGCTGGTCAGCGTGTTCCGGACCTGTGTTTGTGCTGTCTGACCTGCGTAAACGCAGATCGCCCGGTTGGCGTTGGAGCGCCAACCGGGCGGGCAACGCAGGCGTTAGAGCGCCTGCGTTGCTGCCGGACCTGTCCATATGCGTGGAGAGAGGCCGACTTCGTGATGGTTGCAGAGACGGGGCGCTGGTGGCGCCCCAGGCCGGGCGCGTGGCCCGCCGCGGTGGGGACGCGGACGGTTTTACCGTCACAGCGCTGCGCCACTGGGCTGGTTGAGATCCCCCCGGCGGCGCCGGAGGTGCTGGGCCTGGGCGGGGATGAGCTGCGGGTCCGTGCGAGCCTGCGGGCGCTGGGAGTAGAGCTGTGAGCGCCATGCGCGGGGTGCCCCCGCTGCCGGCGGGTTGGGTCGCAGCGCGTCCGGCGGACTGGCTGGACCGGCTGTGGGAGCACGAGGACCTGGCCCCCGCTCAGGCCGTACGCCGGGAGCGGGGGGGCGGGCCAGTCTGCACGGCCGTGGACCCTGAGCTCTTCTTCCCGGAGCCGTGGGAGCTGACCCCGGTAGAGCGGGAGGCGTCCCCGGCGGAGCGGGAGGCGCTGGCGGTGTGCGCCAGGTGCCCGGTGCAGTCCTGGTGCCTGGCCCGGGACCTGGAGCAGTCCTCCACCCCGTCGAAGATCCTTGGCGTGCGTGGGGGCCTGCGTCAGTCGGAGCGGCGGGCGCTGCACGTCCGGCTGTTCGGCAAGCGGCCGCGGAACGGGGCGTCGAAGTGAGCGCGCCTGCTGCGGCCGGGAAGGCCGCCCGCTCGCAGAAACGGAAGCAGATGAAGGGCCAGGGCGCTCCCGCGGCCGCTCCCGCGCAGCCGTCGCGGTGGCCGCGGGTCGGCCGCAACGGGAGCGCGGCCGCGGCCGCTGTGGCCGCCGCGAAGACGCGGAAGAAGCGGCACAGCAAGGGCGCGGCCGCGGCCCCGACGCAGGTGGCGGTGCAGCCGTCGCGGTGGCGGTGGCTGGCCTACAACGGCGGCGCGGCCGCAGTCGGGCACTCGCTGCTGTGGGCCGCGGCTGGTGACCCGATGGCGGGCGCGGAGTTCATGGGCCGCGCGATGACCTCCCTGGTGCCGCTCGGCGTCACGGTTGCCGTGACCGGGGGCGCGTACGTGGGGTGGAAGGCCGGCGGGCTGCTGCGCGGCCTGCCGGGTGTGGCCGGTCTGGCCGCCCGCCCGGCCGGGGCGCTCGGCGCGGCGCTGTGGGCGCAGGGCACCGGCCCCCTGATCGCGGACGGCATGGCGGCCCTGGCCCCGTGGCCGGTGCTCCTGGCCCCCCTCGCGATTGCGGGCGGGTTCGGCGCCGTGTGCTGGCTCTACCTGGAGCGGCACGCGACCGGTTGGACGGCGCCGCTGCGGTGGGCCGCCCGGATCCCGCTCGCCACTGTCACCCTCTCCTCTCTCCTCTACGCCCCGGGAGCGCTGCTGTGAGCACCACTCAGATCATTGCCACGGACGTGGTCCTGGCCGCGGGGCCCGTGTTCGGGTCGGTTGGCATCAGCGGGTTGGCCCTCGCGAGCGGGCTGCTTCTGTTCCTCGGCGTGCGCGGCTCGGATCGCATGAAGCTGGACAGGGACAAGGCCGGGTCGTGGGGCATCGCGTTCGGCACGCTGGCCGTTGCGGCCGGTGAGCTGTGGGGCGACGTCGTCAAGGGCATCTCGGAGGTGCCCACGTCCGTGATCCAGAGCTCCGGCCTGGGGAACATCGGCCTCGGCGGCGTGGCGCTCGCGCTGAGCATCCTGACGTTTTTCCCGAAGTGGAAGAAGACCCTGTGGCCTGCGCTGCTGGGCATCTCGTCCGGGGTCATCTACGGGCAGGCCGGCGGTATCTGGTCGATCGGCGTGGGCCTGGTGCTCAAGCTCGCGAACATCGTGGGCGCGCTGTGAGCACCGGGGCGCAGGTCCGGGAGATCGTCCGGCCGGGGAGCGCGTTCACCGCCCTGTGGTCCGGTTCGGTCGTGCTGGCGGGCATGGTCTGCCGGTGCGGCGGGAGGGTGCTCGGGTGGGCCTGGGACGTGGCCAGCGTGGACGCCGAGGCGACCGAGGCCGCCCAGGCCAAGGCCGACAAGGCCGCGAAGGCCAAGGCGGCCAAGGCCAAGGCGAAGGCCCGCAAGGCGGCCAAGGCCGACCAGGACGACGACGCCGAGGACGGCGACGACGACCAGGAGCAGGACGACGACGCCGAGGAGGTGACGGCGCGCCCGGTCAAGCCCGTACGGCGCCCGGCCGTGGAGGCGCTGGGGCTGGCCGCGTTCGGGGGGCTGCTCGCCTCCGGCGCGGCCGGCACCGCCGGAACCCTGCTGTGGCCGTACGTGCAACAGCTCGGCCCGTACCAGGGCGTACTGGCCACGGCCGGTGTCCTGGGGTGGATGGCGGCCGCCTGGATGCTCGCCCCTCCCCCCGCCCCCACAGATGATCATGAAAGTGATTCTGCGGGGGAGGAGCGCGAGAACGACGGCCAGGAGGACGCCAAGGATCAGGAGCAGGCCCCCGCCCCGGACCCCGGTACGGCGCTGCTGCTGCACGTGGTGGGCGCGCTGGCCGAGGCCGAGGCCGCCCGGCGGGCGGGCGTACACCTGGACGTGGTGCTGGACTCCGCGGCCGCCGCCGGCCTGCTGCCGCAGGACACGGAATTGAGCGTGCTCCGTACCTGGGTGGAGGGCTGCGGCCTGCCGGTGGAGCCGAAGCTGGGCATGCGGATCGAGGGCAAGCCGGTGACCCGGGTGGGGCTGCGCGTGGACGCGGCAACCACCGCCCTCGGGATGGCCCCCGCGGCCCTGCTCGCGGCCCGCTCCCAGGCCCCCGTCCAGACCCGGGGGGAGACCCCCGTGGCGGCCGCTGCGGCCCCCTCCCGGGTGCCCGCTCAGGCGGTCGGGGAGGGGCCCGCCGAGGCGGCCGCCCACACCCCCGCCGAGGCCCCCGTCCCGGCCCCCGCCAGCACCCCCGCACCGGCCGTACTGCGGCTCATCCCGGGGGGTCTGCTGGACCCCGATTCGGCTCCTTCCCCGGCCCTCTCCCAGGGGCAGGCCCAAGAGGCCCGTTAGACCGGCCTATCGGCCGTCTGACCTGCGGTTCTATCGGAGGCCTAACGGGCCCTAACAGGGCCCCTGACGCCCTCCCTGACACCCAGAACACCGGCCCCCGAGAGGGGCCGGGAGCACCAAAACGAGACATCCCGAGGCGGCCGACTTCTTGGCAGATGGGCGGCCGCCCCGGGACCCACCATCCCGCTTTCACGGAACAGGTGAACCAATCATGGCACTTCGCAAGAGCATGCCCATGACCCCGGGTACCCGGCCCGACCCGAAGCACGAGACGGTCTACAGCCCCTCGCGCGGCGGCCACTACCCGGCGGACCCGAAGCCGGCCCCGGGCGCGGGGAACGGCACGAACGGCCGCCTCAAGGGCAACGGCTGATGGCCCGCCACACGGCGCCGGTGTGCCACGGCCGCCAGATGAAGCACGACGCCAGGGCCCGGCAGTACGTGTGCCGCCGGTGCGGCGGCTGGACCGTCCGTCTGCTGGCCGTCCTGGGCGGGGGTGCGTGATGGGAGACGCCGAGCGCCAGGCCGCCGCGGCCGCCATGGAAGCGGCCCGCGCCGCCAACGCCCAGGCCATACAGCAGGCCCAGCAGTCGGCGGACGCGCTGAACGCCGCGAACAACGCGGCCGCCGCGCTCGCCGCGAACATCTCGGCCCACCTGTCCGGCCGCTGACCGGCCGCACCGGCCGCGGAAGTGCACCCCTGACGGGCGAGCCACTGCGGCCCCGGTTCCATCCGGCGGGCCGGGAGTTCCCCTCCCGGCCCGCCGCCCATGACCTTGCTTCGGAGGTATCGGTGACCACGCACCACACGCTGCACGATCTGACCCGGCCGGCCGTCCCGCTCGCTCCGGTCGGACCGGCCGACGCTCCGGTTGGGCGGGCCGGTGCTCCGGCTCCGCGTCCGACGGGGGAGGATGCCCGGATGAACGAGACGCTGACGGGTGACCAGACCATGGGCCACAGGGTGGCCGTGGCCCCGGCCGCTCCGGTCACGGCCGGGGCCACTCCGGTCACACGGCCGGGCGCTCCGGGCGGACAGGAAGGCGCGCCGCCCGCGCCGCGCCTGGGCGGCCAGGGTGGGCCGGGGCCGGTCGGCCAGCCGGTGGCCGTGGCCCCGGCCGCCGGCCACGGGAACCCGGCCACGGTGGCCACCCCCCAGGCCGGTTCGGCGGTGCCTCGCCGGGTCGCGCGGCTGCTCGCGGCGGCCGCTCTGGTGGGCATGATCCCGGTCACGATCATCGGGTTCGCCGCGTCGTATTCGACGCTGGCCGCGATGGCCGAGGCGGCCGGGTTCGCTCCGTGGCTGGCCCCGTGGATCCCTATCGGCATCGACGGCGCGATCATCGGGTTCCTGGCGCTGGACCTGTACCTGACGGGCCGGCGCATCCCCTGGCCGCTGCTGCGGTTCGCTGCCCACGCCATGACCGCGGCCACCGTGGTCATCAACGCGGCCGCAGGCACCGTCGTGCAGGCGGCCGCCGAGGGCGCGCAGGTGGCCAGCCCCGTCCGCATCCTGTGGCACGCGTTGATGCCGGTCCTGTTCGTGGTCGGGGTGGAGGGCGCCCGGCGCCTGATCGTGCACGCCGCGCAGCTGGAGGACGGCACGGCCAGCGACCGGGTCCCGCTGCACCGCTGGGTGCTCTCCCCGGTCCGTACGGCCCGCCTGTACCGGCGGATGCGGCTGGCCGTGGTGCGCAGCTACCCGGAGATGGTGAAGCGGGAGCAGGCGCTGGAGGGCTACCGGGTGTGGCTGACCCAGGAGCTGGACGGGGACCTGTCCAAGGCGACCGAGGTGCAGCTGCTCCCGATGACGATGGCGCCCCGCGGCTACACCGTGGAGCAGGCCCTGGCGCTCCCGGCGAAGTGGAAGGCGGAGGCGGCGGAGCGGGCCCGCGCCGAGGCGGAGCGCGAGCGCGCGGAGGCGGAGCGGCAGCGCCGGCAGGCCAAGGAGGACGCTCTGGCGAAGCTGGCAGACGACGCCGACATCACGGTGGCCGAGCACGAGCAGTCGGCGCGCAAGGGCACGGCGGCCGCGCAGGCGGAGGCCGCTCGCGCGGCGGCGGAGTCAGCAGCGGCGGCGGCCAAGGCTGCGGCGGAGCACCGTCGCACGGCAGCGGAGCGGCTCGCCCAGACGGAGGCCGAGGCGCTGGAGTCGGCAGATGCGGCGACCGCGCGCCGGAAGGCCGCCGAGGACGCGGAGAAAGCAGAGCGCGCGGCGGCGGAGGCGGAGAGGCGGCGCGCGGAGAAGGCCAAGGCGGAGGCGGAGGCGGCCCGCGCTGCGGCGGAGGCCGCGAGGCAGGCCGCGGCCCTGGAGCGGGCCGAGGCCGACCAGGCGGCGGCCGCCGCGGACAAGGCCGAGGCGGAGAAGGCCGCAGCCGCGGCCCGGTACGAGGCGTCCATGATCGAGGCGCGGACGCAGCAGGCTGAGGACTACGCCCGCCTGAACCCGCGTGAGCGGGCAGAGCGGGTCGTGGCCCGCATGCTGCTGGCGGCCGGCGCCGACCCGGAGCGGGCCCAGGAGCAGGACCAGCTCGACCTGGTCCCGCTCAGCAGGGTGATGGAGGCGATCAACGTGAAGCAGACGGCCGCGGGGGACACCCGAAAAGCGGCGGCGATCCTCCTGGAGGGCGGCTACCGGCCGAATCAGCTGGAGATGGCGCTGGACGCGGCCTGGGAGGACTCCCGGTCCTGATCCGGCACATGGCGGCGGGCGCCACCCGATCCTGGGTGGCGCCCACCGCCGTCTACGGGGTCAGGTCCGGCCGCCCCACCACCGCCGACGCCCCCCGGCCGCCTCAGCGGCCGGGGCGTGGCCGGGTTCGGCCTGGGCCTGGCCGGGCACGGACGGCCCGGCCGCCTGCGGGGCCAGCGCTGCCCGCTCCGGGGCCGGGGTCAGGGCGGCCACCGCACGCTGCAAGTCGGCGATGTGCTCGCCCCGCACCACGAGCTCGCGGCGCAGGTGCTCGGCCTCGGCCTCCGCCAATTTCTGCCCGTACTCGGCGCGGGCCAGGGCCAGGGCGTGCTCCGCGCGGATCCGGTCCAGCTCCGCCCGCAGGGCGGCCGCGTCCTGGCCCTCGGCCTCGACCGGAGCCGCCGACGGGGCGGGCCCGGCTGGTGCTGGCGCAGGGTCCTGGTCGGCCGGGGCGGGGGCGTTGAGGCGAAAGCCGGCGGCGAGGAGATCGTCGACGGGGATCATCCAGCCGCGCCTGGGGTCTTCGTAGGCGCCGGGCAGATCACCGGCCTCACGGCGACGGCGGATGGTGGTGCGGCTGACGCCGCACGCGGCGGCGGCCTCCCGCTGGGTCAGCATCGGGCGGGTCATGGACCAATCCTCTCCGCAGCGGCCCCGGGCGTAGTGGCCGACCCACCTATCTCGAGCCACGCGGCCTGCTCCGCTCCCTGTCTGAACGATCATGATGACCCGCTCGAGCGGCCACCCATGGACAGGCGAGAGGACACATAACAAGCCGATGTGCTGGATTCCGTTTACCGGCCTAAATCCGGGGATGTCTAGACCTCTAAAGGGCAGGGCCTCCGGTGGCCCGCCTTGCTCTATGTGGCACAAGTCACATTCAACTCGGCGGCACAAATGGCACAAAACGGCAGGTTATGGCGTACGCCACAACCGAAGTAGCTGAGCCAGCACCCTTCCCACCGACCAACGACGGAGGACCGCCGAGGCGGTGGAAGCCGCGCACAGGAGGGGGAGAGACACCCTTGACCCATGTAGCAACTCCTCCGGTTCCACCCCGCCTGGCACGAAGCAGGACTCGGCGACCAGATCTCATTTGCCATCAGCGGCAGACCTCTTGAGCTCGACGCAGCCGATGAGGCCAGCCGAATCCGAGGTTCGCGCGCACCCTGTCGTCTGCAAGTGCCGCCCCCACATATACGGAGAGCGGCCGCCCCAGGGCAGGCAGCCAAACCGCAGAGCCATCACGTCGAGTCGATGCGATGACCATTTGCTGGTCGGGGGTGAATGGGGGCGATGAGTTCGGAGCTCATGTGAAGTCGTCCTGGTCATCCCGGCGTCATCCTGGTCATCCCACCGGTCATCCACCCATCCCGGCGAAGTCATCCCGGCGTCATCCTGGGGGTGTGCCAGGCCGGCCGTGTGCCATCCCGGAGTTCGCCGTGCCGTGCCGGGTCGTGCCGGGTCGTGCCGGGTCGTGCCGGGTGGTGTGCCGTGCCGTGCAGGGTCGTGCAGGGTCGTGCCGGGTCGTGTGCCGTGCCGTGCAGGGTCGTGATGGAGCAGGAGCGACCGGTGTGGGACGTCGAGGACGGCCTGCTTGGCAGTGAGAGGCCCTCGGCACTGCCTGGGAAGTCGAGCACGCCACTTGAGAGACCGCGAGGCTCCGCTGAGAGACCGCGAGACCTGAGAGACCGCGAGGCTCCGCTGAGAGACCGCGAGACCTGAGAGACCGCGAGGCTCCACTGAGAGACCGCGAGACCTGAGAGACCGCGAGGCTCCGCTGGGAGACCGCGAGACCGCGCTCACCCTCGCGCGCCTTCATGAGCGCACGGACGATCGTGAGCGCGCACGTTCACGGTCCTGAGCGCGCATGTTCACGGTCCTGAGCGTGAAGCCACGTACTCCGTGAACGAACACGCAGTGTGAACACTCCTCGTGAGTCGACAGCCCCGGCCACGGTGTCGGACACATCCTCCGGACCGTGTCCCGGACATCCTCCGGGCCGCGTGTCCGGACGTCCTCTGGACCGTGTGTCCGGACGTTCCCCGGACCGTGTCCCGGACGTTCCCCGGACCGTCCTCCGGACCGTGTCCCGGACCGTCCTCCGGACCGTGTCCCGGACCGTCCTCCGGACCGTGTCCCCACCCTGTTCCCCAGCCGTACAGGTACGGGCGTACGGGGATACGGGTACGGCGTCACACGCGAACGTTCGCCTACCGGCTACCGCCACAACCACCGGTAAGTCGAAGCGCACCAGATGTTGGCGGTCTCCTTCACCGTCCTTTACGCCCTAGGGGGGACTTGGAATTTGAGCAGCAGTGATGCCAGTGCAGTGGAGCCTATGGAGGGCCGGCACAGATCCGGTCTACCGGTGGTTGTGGCGGTAGCCGGTAGGCGAACGTTCGCGTGTGACGCCGTACCCGTATCCCCGTACGCCCGTACCTGTACGGCTGGGGAACAGGGTGGGGACACGGTCCGGAGGACGGTCCGGGACACGGTCCGGAGGACGGTCCGGGGAACGTCCGGGACACGGTCCGGGGAACGTCCGGACACACGGTCCAGAGGACGTCCGGACACGCGGCCCGGAGGATGTCCGGGACACGGTCCGGAGGATGTGTCCGACACCGTGGCCGGGGCTGTCGACTCACGAGGAGTGTTCACACTGCGTGTTCGTTCACGGAGTACGTGGCTTCACGCTCAGGACCGTGAACATGCGCGCTCAGGACCGTGAACGTGCGCGCTCACGATCGTCCGTGCGCTCATGAAGGCGCGCGAGGGTGAGCGCGGTCTCGCGGTCTCCCAGCGGAGCCTCGCGGTCTCTCAGGTCTCGCGGTCTCTCAGTGGAGCCTCGCGGTCTCTCAGGTCTCGCGGTCTCTCAGCGGAGCCTCGCGGTCTCTCAGGTCTCGCGGTCTCTCAGCGGAGCCTCGCGGTCTCTCAAGTGGCGTGCTCGACTTCCCAGGCAGTGCCGAGGGCCTCTCACTGCCAAGCAGGCCGTCCTCGACGTCCCACACCGGTCGCTCCTGCTCCATCACGACCCTGCACGGCACGGCACACGACCCGGCACGACCCTGCACGACCCTGCACGGCACGGCACACCACCCGGCACGACCCGGCACGACCCGGCACGGCACGGCACGGCACGGCGAACTCCGGGATGGCACACGGCCGGCCTGGCACACCCCCAGGATGACGCCGGGATGACTTCGCCGGGATGGGTGGATGACCGGTGGGATGACCAGGATGACTTGCCGCCCAACCTGTGAATAAGGGGCCGCTCCCGGGCTCGCATATAAAGAGTAGGTGCCGCACCAAGAAAACCGGGAACCACGTTTTGGAAGAGAGTGGTAAAGATTCGATTTCCGAGAAATTACCCCCCCTCTTTTGGGGTGGGGGGTTTATGTTTGGGCTAATTGGGGGGTGTGGTTTGGCGTTGCGCCTTTTTGTTCAATCGGGTGGCGTGTATCCTGATGCAGTCACTGCATTTAATTGTGGGGTGATCACAGGGCCCAACGCGAAAGCGGGCCCCACGCTCCCGCTGCTGAGGGAGGGCGTGGGGCCCGGATGCCTGGGCCTGGGGTGGGTCCGGCTGCGCCAACAGCTGGGCCCACCTGCGCTTTTAGAGCACTCCAGTGAGCTTGAGACCCCAGTACACGGCCTGCAGAATGCAGGTAACCAGGGTGACCGTCTCAGCTGCGCGCTTGCGCTTGGACCGGCCCGGCGTGGGCTGCTCGTGGGAGTCTTCCATGCCGGACATTGCTCACCTCCCCTCTGGCGATAATCGCTCCCCGGCTCTCGGGGTGATTTAGACGTTAGCAGGAGACCGGGCGCACAAAGCCGGTTCGTGTGACCGGGCGGGTGCCACGCGCGCTCTCGTCTCGACGCTCTATCTGCAGGATGAGAGTGGAGGTGCGGCGAGTTTGTAGGTGGTGCCGGATTCCGTTTTCTCGATGCCTATAGTCAGAGCCAGGTGGCTAGTCGATTCACAGGGAGGAGCGCTGCCCGATGGGCATCGTTGGCGAGAGCCTTTACCGCGCTGCACAACAGGCGTTCACCCGTCCGATCCCGAAGTCTGCGGGGCCGCAGGTGCGCTACCTGGTCAAGCAGCACCAGGGCTCCACCAAGGCCGTGGCCGCCCTGCTGGGCATCTCGCAGCGCACCATCGAGCGGTACGTGAAGGACCAGATCAAGCGCCCCAAGCCCGAGCTCGCGAGGCGGATGGAGGCTGAGGTCCGGCGCCGGTGGCAGCCCCTGGTCCGCAAGCGCGCCCGGGACAAGGCCGCGCAGCAGACCGGCCTTGTGATCGAGACCCGGGCCCAGTTCGGGTTCACCGCCGCGCCCGGCACCACGGACGATGGCCGGATGCGGCGGATCACGCAGCACCTGCCGCCGGAGTACGCCGGCCGCCTGCTGGGCGCCCAAGACGCCGGGGCCTCCGAGGCCGACCTACAGCGGATCGCCGCCGAGGGACTGCAAGACGTCTACTTTAAGGACGGCGGCGGCCGAGCCCAAGGGCTGCTGGTGGAGTTCACGGACATCGACTACATCGACGTGAACCTCTGAGCAACCAGGTAGTAGAGAGACACGTACCTCGGTGGAAAGTTCGAGGAGCTCTTCGTCTTCCGCAACCTGATGCCGGACGTCGACCACAGAAGTACGGGCTGATGCGCAAGCTCGACGGTGCATGACCTCAAGGCCGGTTCCTTCGACTTCGTGGACAAGAAGATGCACTCGATGGACGACATCATCGACGGCGTCGCTCCCCAGCGAGGTCAGGACGTACGCGCTGGTGAGAACCCGTCCCGTTCGCGAGTAAGCCGCCGTTCGCGCACGAAGCACTTGCGTGTCGTCACGTAGTTCTGAAGGAACCTCCAACGTCCGAAACTTCGGCATCGGTTCGTCCCACAAGGCGGTACGCAGCACCAAGTACCTGGTCACAGCCTCAGCACGGTCCCTGGGGGGCGGTTTGAGGCCGGAGGCCATCAAGCGTGTTACTACACACCCTGCTGCCGGTTTTCAACGGTTGTCGGTGTGTGCCGATACCCTGTGGTCGACGCCATTCGGGTGCTTGTGCAGCTTCTGGAGGGCCGGGTTTTGACGGACCGTCGCCCCGGCCATCCAGTTGAGGCGCGGCGGTCCTGAATGGGGGTTCGCATGCCGGCACACGACAAGTCGCCGTCCGACGATTCGGAGGACGATGGCCCGCCGTCTGTCCGGGGTGGGAACCGCAGCACTGCTCGCGATGTACTGCTCGCCGGCGTAGTCCAAGCCCTGTTGGCTGGTCTTGCTGACGAGGCCGCGCACTGGTTTGTCCAGGTCGTGGTGTGGCTGTACGAGACGCTGGTCAGCCACCTGTAAAACGCGACGCGCCCCCTGGTGCTGGAACACCAAGAGGCGCGAGGTGCGGGTGCATCCCGCGGCGGTCTCTGTCCCACTTGCACACGTGGCAGAGGCCGCCGTACTGCGTGACATCAGTCTGTCGTACACCACTGACAACGCTCTAAAGCATGATCAATATGCACGCGTTCACAATGCCGCAGAGCCCCACTGTAGCGAGTCGTCCACGAGGGTGGACATCCTGCCCACGGGCTTGGACGCTGTGTCTTGTTCCAGGCTACGGGGGGTCGTCAGGAGTCAGTATTTCCGCGCGCACGCCCAGTTTCGTGCAGGCTTGCGTTGAGATGCCGTCTTTGCTCGGGATCATGGCGTATGGGTACTCCCGGGAGCTACCGCCGGCCAATGCATCTGTACGGGAGCCGTCGGCGCTCACCATGACGGCGTCGCCGATGTGGATCCGGTACCTCAATGCCTCGTTTGAAGCGTTGCTCACCCTGATCACGGCGATGCGGCGCATCCCGTCGGTGAACGGCCTTGTGACAGAGCAGTCCACTACATGTGCCGATAACGGCGTCTGCTCACTGGTCTGGCAGCCCGATACAAGTCCGGTAGCCATCACCAAGAGCAGAGCAGCACCGGTTCTATGCACGATCTGCTCCCCACCTCAGGGTTGGGCCCGTCCAGGCACGGCTGCTCCGGAATCCCAGGCCCCCCAGCTCCACTCTTTCAGCCAGCGGGCTGGGACGGTGCGTCTTCGGGGACCTCTGGCGGGAGCCGGTACCTAGCCTGCTGCGCTTGATCTCCCAACCCGAGCTGCGGAGTGCGGCTGGCGGTCGGTGTGGCGCTCGCTCTGTGCCGCCGATGACGCCGGGGCCTCCGCTGCCGACAACCGCGAGTTGTCGGCAGCGGGGTCCTGGCCGCCCCTCCGTTGGTCGGGGTCCCCGCTGGTCTTCCGTACCGCGCTGTTGACGCGCTGCTGGTCTCACCAGTGGCGGAGGACGTATCGCAACCCACCGATCGCGCCTACGGCTGCGCCGATGGTGACCGCGGCGGGGTCGGCCCAGGCCGGGGCGATCCGTACGAGCACGCCCAAGCCGACGGCGGCGGCGATGGTGAGCACCAGGGCGAGGCCGTCGCGCTGGCGTCGCAGCCGGGTCAGCTGTTGTGTGGTGGCTTCGGCAGTTGAGGCCACCTCGGGCTGGGCGGTGGTGATCGCTGTCGTGGTGATGGTCATGGAGTTCTCCTCGGGGTGGGCGTGCCAGCGTTGTGCCGGGGTGGTGGGGTGGAACGAGGGCAACTGTGCGAGTGATCGTGGCCGGGGTCGAGTTCTCGCGAATTTCGGTTCCGTGCCTGGTCAGAGGCCTTGTGGTGCGGATTCGCGAGTGCTTGACGAGAGCGCCTTCGAGGTGAGGCGGTCGCGACTGGGTTGGAGCGGAGGGGATTCCTCAGCCGGCTCCTGCCTCGCAGGGGTTATGGGGCGTGGGTGACCGTCTCCTCCGCTTGAAGTCGTCGTGCAGCGCACCGGGCCCCGGCTTCAACACGGTCTAGTGAGTCGATCGCGTGGATTCGCGCGGTCTTGACGTGGCGCTGTGCAAGGGCAGTCCGCCGCTGCTGGACGGAGAGTGCCGAGTACGGGGGCTAGCCCCGCAAGTCCCGCTTCTGAGATCGGTTCCTCTTGCGGCCGGCGGGTGGGCTCCGGAGCGGTCACGCCCCGGCCCGCGGCGCGGTCGTCTCACATGAGGACCGGTATGTCCACGCGGCGCTCCCACGTGAGCCGAATTTTCGAAGCGCCCTGACCGCCATCCACGAGCCTGTCTATCGGTGAGGTTCAGGTGCTCAACGTGCCGTAATTCGCGGTCACTCGGTGGGGTTTATCGGGTGCTGTTAGAGGGTGCCCGGAAAGCGTTTATCGGCGCCCGGTTCAATTTCTGGGAGCGACGGATGAATTTCCCTACTTCTCCTGATGCTCCGTCAGATCACTGTGTTTTGGTGTTCTGGGGTTCTCTGGCTCCAAGGGGCGGGGGCGTGTGGGCTGTTGTGGGGGTCGTTCTTGGCGTGGTTGGTCCTGGGGTG
>NZ_JBUYUY010000002.1:0-400682 GCF_055231995.1 Streptomyces sp. Tek67B01 | reverse complement strand
CGGCCCGAAGCACCAGCGACCATGACCAGCACCGGACAGCGGCGGGTTTGCCCGTGCCCCACAGCGAGCTCACAAGGAGGCCACCACAAGCCGCACTCCGCCCACCCCGGGCCGGGGCGCTCGTAGGGCACCGCCAGGAACTGTTGGTGCTTCGGTTTGGCCGGCACAAGCAATCTCAGACGGGCAACGTGGGACCGCAGCAAGCTGCTGGATGCCGACCACTCGATGCGTCGTGCGATTTCAGCAGCATTCAGAGCAGGCTCCTTCTCCAGCAAGCGCAGAATCCGTGCTTCGAATGGCTCGGCGAGCGACGTCCTGGCCGGTCGCTGATATCGGGGCGGCTCAGCAGAACGAACGAGGCGACGCACCGTGTTAGGCGCCAGACCCATACTCCGCGCGATCTGCTTGATCGGAGTACCAGCGGCACTCAACCTGCGCACCTCCGCCCACACGTCAGCCGAGAGCACGCGGCCTCTCCTCCCCCTCCGCATCCAGCGGTACAGCCTCGCGGGTCTGGTGCCAGGCACGGCGAACCCGGCCCAAGGCCCGAATGACCGACACCAGATCCAACAGCAGGATCTCGGTCCCCTTCAGGACCTTCCGTCCCAGGAAGAACAGGGCACCTATCACTGCTGCCACGCCCATGACAACCGTGACGACGACATCAAGGTTCATGCCGCACCACCCCGACGCCGCTGTCCTGCGAGCCAACGGCCACAAACTTGCGTGAGTCCCACTCTCAGTCTCCCCACATCTCGACCAGTGGGCCCTCACAACGAAGGCCCGTCTTGCCAGCGCGCATGGATGTCCATTAGCGCTGGCAAGACGGGCCGCACTCCTCTTCAACTACTGTCCAGGCACCCACCGACAACCGACCCCACCACTGCCAAGTGAATCTTGAACCCCCACCCATGCCAACCCGCGAATCCCAAAGGTCACCGGGGGGAATGCCCAACCACCAGACCGCAGCGCCGTCTTCCCTCGATGAGGCACCAGAAGGACCTACACCTCCTTGGCCAGGACAAATGGCCACCGCGCAGTACCTCCTTTTGGGAGCCTGAAGGTATGAAACCCGGGGTCTTCCAGATCGCTCCCCTCCGCGGAGAAACGACCTTCTCCTTCCTTGCACGGATCGCCGCCCGCTACGGACAGACCCCCGCTGAACTCCTGGGTCACTGGCAGTGGAGCAACCACCAGCCACGACACCCGGGCGGGAGGCCGCGTGCCGACTCCGAAGTACTACTCAACCAAGCCGGCCGAGCCATGCTGGCAAAACTGTGTAGGGCTGACGAGGAAGCTTTTGAGCAGGCCCTGCCATCGTGGTGGCACGGTGATGAGCAATTCACCGACGAGCAGCTGTCAGGAGCTCCAAGAGCACTCTGGCGCGTCGCAGGCACAGCGGTGAAACCGGTGGCGTTCGGCTGCCGGCTCTGCACGGCCCGACGCACCGGACAGACCGTGCGTGTAGTCCGCTACGCCGAGCGTTGGCGGCGGGTGTGCGAGCGGCACCACCGGTGGCAGCTCGACGCTGACGTCGACCACGGCCTGGAGCACCTCGACCTGCGCGAGAGTCCGGAAGTGGCCCAGGCACAGCGGCGGTGGGCGAGGGTAGAGCGTCGGGCGCGCGGGGCCAGGCTGGAGCCGGCTGAGGTGTTCGGCCTCGCAAGGGCGGTGGTGTGCCGGTGGTGGGAACAGGCCTTGGGTTGGGGTGAGGAGCGGATCTGGCCGGCCCGGCTGCACCGGCTTGCGGGCGGGGACGCAGGGCCCAGGTTTTGGTGGTGGCACGCTGTGGCCCGGGACGCGGTGGTCTTTCCCGAGGTCGTCGCTGTGGCCGACGCGCTGCTGGACCCTGCCATGGAGGAGCTGGCCTGGGCGGACAGCGGGCGGGAACAGATCCGGCCTCGGCCCGTGGACGGTGCGTTCTGCCGGGAGCTGGGCGTGCGGGTGGGGCGTCCCTGGCTGGGACCTGTGGTGGCGGTCGACTACGACGGGCCACTCGTCGCCGGATGGCTGGGCGCAGTGGTCCGCCGGCGCCGCGGTATCGGGGACCCTGACGGCCGGGGCCAGAACCCGTGGTGGGTGAGCCGTGAGCGGCAGCCCGTCTCCACGGGGGCGCAGCTGCACCGGCTGGCCGAGCGGGAGGACGGCACCATCAGCTGGCGCAAGGCCGTCCCGGACGCCGATCGGGGTCGTCTGGAACGGCTGCTGGACGAGGCGGTCCAAGTGTTGGGTGACGTCCATGTCCACGATGGTCGACCCGTCGCCGAGGCCAGCCGGAACATGCTCCGCTTCCTCGCCAAGGGCAGCGAGATCCTGGACCGTGCGCTCCTGGAGGCTGCCCACGCTGCACTCCAGGCGGGCGTGCCGCCGCAGTTCGTCGGCGAGTGGGGCAAGATCCCCGCTGATCTCGTAGCGGAGATCGCCGGGCGCGGGCCGGTGGCGGACGACTGACCCGCTCCTGCGTCAGTGCCCGCATGCCGACTCACGTCGGCGGATCTGTAGCAGAAGGGTGCGGGCTGTGTCCCGCGCTTGGGGCGTGGTCCGTTCGATCGCGTGAGGCTCCTTCGCGACCGGTGTTTGTGCGCACGGTTCACGTACTTGGCTGTCGGCCATGAGCAGTCACGCACAAGGAGACGGCGGCCGGGCCGGCACCGGCTGTGAGGCGGAGTTCAAGGACCTGTCGGGATGTGTGCGGCAGCTTCCGTGGCACCAGGCCGCCGCGTCCGTACGGTTCGAGGAGCTGCTGCCGGTTGCGGCCTTTCCCGTGATCCCGGGAAAGCGGTGGGCACCAGGATGGTGGTGGTCGGCGACGACCGGCCGGCATGTGGTGCACGGGTCGGCGGCCATGCGTTCCCAGTTGATGGTGCTCGACCGCGATCCCGGGGTCGTAGGTCTGGCCGGGCGGCCGGTACGGGTCGTGTGGCGTGACGGGCAGGGCCGGGTGCGGTCCTGGGTGCCGCAGCTCTTCGCCCGGTACGCCGACGGGACGGCCCTGCTGGCCGACTGCCCCGCCATTCCTGGCGATGGCGGGGAACGGGCGCGCCTGGCCGCGCAGTACGTGGGTGCGGCATGCGCGGAGGCGGGGTGGGTCTACCAGCGGCTGGAGCCCCTCGACGCGGTCTTGGCGGCCAATGTCCGCTGGCTCGCGGGTTACCGGCACCCCCGCAACGGCGGTGGCCCGGAACGGATGGCAGCGGTGCAGGATGCTTTCCGGGATCCGCGGCCGCTGATCGAGGGCGTGCGGGCAGTAGGCGATCCCATGGGCGTGTGGCCGGCCGTGTTCCACGCGCTGTGGTCCGGCCGGCTGACCGTGTCATTGTCCCGGCCCCTGCACGAACGGGTCGTCGCCCGGCCAGGCACGGCTTCCGGTGTCACGGGCGGGGAGGCGTGATGAGCAGCCGTGGTGCGAGGCGGCCGGTGGTCGCGGTGGGCGGGCACGTGGTCTTCGAGGGCCGCACCTGGCAGGTGGCAGCCATGGACGGGTCCGTCGTACGGCTGGTTGCCGAGGACGGAACCGTCACCTCGCTCCTGACCAGCTACCTGTGCGCGGCAGCCGATTTCGCGGTGGTCGGTGCTCGGCCCGCGGTGGCGGTGCCGCAGTGGGGGCTGTTCGAGACGGTGCCGGTGCGGGAGCAGGAACGGGCGCTGGCCTGGCAGCGGCACCTGCAGGAGATCGAGTGCGGCCTGCCCGGCGGGCCGGGCAGTGCGGGGGTGCCGCGGCCGGCGTACGCGCTGGAGCGGCCGACCAGCGATCGGGTGGCAGCCAAGGCCGACGAGCTCACGGCACTGGGCTGGACGGGGGTGAGCGCGCCGACGATCCGCAGGATGCGGGCCCGCTACCGCCGCCAGGGCCTGTGGGGGCTGGTCGACCACCGCACCACCAAACCCTCCAGCCGGACGGGGCGCGCCGACGAGCAGGTCGTCGTGGCGGTGTTGGAGGCGCTGCGGCGCCAGCGCGGGCGCTCCAAGGGCACGCTTGCCGGGCTGCGGGAGCTCACCCGGCAGGTCCTCGCCGAGACCCACGGCCCCGACACGGGTGTGCTGCTGCCGCCGGTGTCCACGTTCAACCGGCTCGTGCGCGCGCTGGCCGATCCGAGGGAGCTGCCGGGCCGCCCCGCACGGACCGCCTCGAGCCCGACGCCGCCCTTCACCCCGACCACGGCGCTGCGGCCCGGGGAGCAGGTCATGCTGGACACGACGCGCCTGGACATCATGGCCGTCTCCGACCACGGCATGGCGGGCCGTCCCGAGCTGACGATCGCCCTGGATGTCGCCACCCGCAGCATCCTTGCCGCGGTACTGCGGCCGGGCGGGACCAAAGCCGTCGATGCCGCGCTGCTCCTCGCCGAGATGGCCGTCCCGCACCCGGTCCGCCCCCACTGGCCCGCCTGCCTGCACCTCGCGCACGCGAGCATCCCCTACGAGCGGCTCCTGGACATCGACGCGCGGCTGGAGCACGCGGCGGCCCGGCCGGTCATCGTCCCCGAGACCGTCATCGTCGACCGCGGGAACATCTACCTCTCGGCAGCCTTCCGCGCCGCCTGCGAAACCCTCGGGGTCAGCCTTCAGCCCGCGCCTCCGCGCCAGCCCGCCGCTAAGGGGCCCGTGGAGCGGACCTTCGCCTCGATCAACACCCTCTTCTGCCAGTACGTCGCCGGCTATACCGGCTCCAACGTCGTCCAGCGCGGCCGCGACGTTCAGAAGGAAGCCTGCTGGAGCGTGGCGCAGCTCCAGGACCTCCTCGATGAGTGGATCACCGCCGGCTGGCAGCCCCGGCCCCACGAAGGCCTGCGGCACCCCACGATGGCCCAGGCCGCCTTGTCTCCGAACGAGATGTGGGCCGCGCTCATCGCCGCATTCGGGTACATGCCGGTGCCGTTGACCGGCCGCGACTACGTCGAGCTGCTGCCCACCCGCTGGCACAAGATCACCGACCGCGGGATCCGCATCAGTCACCGCACCTACGACGACGCTATCCTCAACCCGCTCCGCGGACAGCCCTCCGACATCCACGCCCGCAGCGGGAAATGGGAAGTCCACCACAACCCTCACGACGCACGGCAGGTCTGGATCCGCCTGCCCGACGGACACCTAGTGACCTGAGTCAGAGATTCGGTGGCAGTACGCGGCGACTTTGTCGAGGATCTCGTCGGCGGTCTTTGTCCAGACGAAGGGCCTGGGCTGCTCGTTCCAGTCGGCCACCCATGCCCGGATGTCGCGTTCGAGGGCCCGGACGGAGCGGTGGACGCCGCGCTTGAGCTTCTTCTGAGTCAGCTCGGCGAACCACCGCTCGACCAGGTTCAACCACGACGCGCTCGTCGGCGTGAAGTGCAGGTGGAAACGTGAGTGGGCCAGCAGCCAACGTTTGATGTCGGGTGTCTTGTGGGTGGCATAGTTGTCCAGGATCAGATGAACCTGCAGGTCAGCCGGAATTTCCTTGTCGAGCTTGTTGAGGAACTTCTTGAACTCCGCTGCCCGGTGGCGCCGGTGAAGGGATCCGATGACCTTGCCGGTAGCGACCTCGAGGGCGGCGAAAAGGGTCGTGGTCCCGGCCCGGACGTAGTCGTGGCTGCGGCGTTCGGGAACACCGGGCACCATCGGCAGGACCGGCTGGGACCGGTCCAGGGCCTGGATCTGCGACTTCTCGTCCACGCAGAGAACCAGAGCCTTCTCCGGCGGGTCGAGATACAGGCCGACGACATCGCGGACCTTGTCGATGAACAGCGGGTCGGTGGACAGCTTGAATGTCTGCGACCGGTGTGGCGCCAGCGCGAACGCCCGCCAGATCCGCGAGACCGTCGACTGCGACATGCCCGTGGCCGCGGCCATCGATCTCGTCGACCAGTGGGTCGCGTTCTTCGGCGTCTCCTCAAGCGTCTTGACGATGACCCGCTCGACGTCAGCATCTGTGATCTTCCGTGGGACACCGGGCCGCGGTTCGTCGCACAAGCCGTCCAGTCCCCGCTCGATGAAGCGGCGCCGCCAGGTGCGGACCGTGTCCGGCACGATCCGCAGCCGGCGGGACACCTCCATGATCGAGTGGCCTTCGGCGCACTCCAGCACGATCCGCGACCGCTGAGCCAAAGCCTGAGCCGTCGTACGGCGACGTAACCAGCCCTCCAACACCGCCCGCTGGGCACCAGTGACCGACAACGGCGGAATCTTCGGACCCGGACGACTCATGCTCGACTAACGACGAATCTCTGACTCAGGTCACTAGCCGAGATCGGATGGATCCACCGCGACCACGTCCACCAGCCCTTCAACGACCACCTCTGGCAGCACCTCAAGAGCGAGGTCGAACACCGTGGCGACAGCGAACGGTACGAGGCTGATCTCGCCGACGCTCTCCAGGCGATCCTCACGCGTGCCCGCTCCGGGACAAACGCCCGCCCATCTTCCGGTGAGGCGGCAGGGGCAAAGCGCGTACGGGCCTCCCTCCCGGCGTGGCCCGACACGCCTGCCATCGCCGACGGTGGCGGTGGCGCAGCTCAGGCTCTCCGTGAGACGTCCGGGACCAGCGTGCGCCTGCCGGGCCAGGCCACCGGAGACGACCCCGGCCTCGACGGCGTGGAAAGCCTGGACGACCTCGAGGACATCGACGAAGACGACGAGGACTGGGCCTCGGCAGCGAAGGCTGGCGGGTTCGGCCTCTACGACGCCCGGCGGGAGGCAGAGAAGTGGTGAACCACGATCCGACGCCGGAACCAGGTCCGGGCGACGCCTTGCCGCCGACGACGTGGCAGGGCTGGCAGCAGTTCGTCGACACCCCTCCCCCAGCGCCGCCGGGCCCCGATACGCCGGCACGCAGCGTCGAGGAGCGGCTCGCCTACCACTCCGACTTCGTCACCGTCCGCACCCCGGCCATCAACACCATCTCGACCACCGTGCGCACCCTCATGGTCCTGGGCCGCCACCAACGGGCCACCGCCCGCCCCAGCCTGATCGTCACCGGGCCCCCGACCACCGGGAAGACCACCGCGCTCCTGCAAGTCGGCCGCACCTGCCACCATGCCGAACTCGCCCGCACCGGCATCCGCGACCAGATGCCCGTCGCGTACATCCTCGTCCCACCCGGAGCCAGTGCGAAGACCCTGGCCGCGGAGTTCGCCCGCTTCCTCGGCATCCCCCTCACCCACCGCATGACACAGGCCCAGATCATGACGTCGGTCTGCGACACCTACACCCGGGCAGGCGTCCGGTTGGTGATGATCGACGAGATCCACCGGCTCAACCCCCGCACCAGCACCGGCGCCGAAGCCACCGACCTGCTCAAAGACCTCACCGAACGCATCGGAGCGACGTTCGTCTACGCCGGCATCGACGTCACCGCCACGCCCCTGTTCACCGGTATCCGGGGCGCGCAACTCGCTGGCCGCGCCACCCTCATCGACTGCGACACCATCCCTGCCCGCCGAGGCACCAGCCAACCCTTCCGCGACCTGGTCGCCTCGCTGGAGGCCTGCCTCGACCTCAAAGAGCACCGGCCCGGGACCCTGCCCCGCCTCGCCCTCTACCTCCATGCCCGCACCGGCGGGCGCATCGGCAGCCTCGCCCGCCTCCTACGCCAGGCCGCCATCACCGCGATCCTCGACAACACCGAACGCATCACCAAAGCCAGCCTGGAAGCCATCACCCTCGACCACCTCGCCGAAGACAACCACCGCCCCCGACCCCAGGCCAGCCCCACCCGCCGGCGCCGAAGCGGACACCACAACGGCCCACCGGCCAGAGCAGAGCTGCCGTGAGCACCCCGGCAGCGCCCGCCACCAACACGCCGAACCCCACCGCGCCCGGAGCGATACGCGTCAGGCCGCTACTGCGCGAGTCGACCGCCTCCTACCTCAACCGCCTCGCCGGCACTTACCGTCTGGACTCACACCAGCTCCTCGAAGGCATCGGCATCACCATCCACGGCCGCCCGGGCAGCACGCCAGGCCACAGCGAGATCGTCCTCTCCCCCACAGCACTCCACCACGTCGCCACGTTCGCCCGCGTCCCCGAGCTGCAGCTCGCCCTGGGAAGGGGCCTCCATGGGTCAGGAGGCCCGGACCCCGGCCATCCGACCGCTCGCTGGCAGCCTCTTGAACCCGCCCGCCAGACCACCCGCACCTGCCCCCAGTGCACGCTCCGCCACACCCACGGAACCACCAGCCAGGCATGGGCCTACCAGGCCCCACACAGGCGGCTGTGCCCACGCCACCACCAATGGGGCACCCCACCCGGCGACACGGCATCCCTGAACACCCGAGCACTACCGGAGCTCGCCCAAGCCCACCACGCCCACCGGCGTCTCGTACGCCGCCCCGACCCCACCACCGCCTACCAATGGGCGGACATGATCACCACCCGCTGGTACGACCACCAGCAGCACCTCACCCAACGCTGGCACCACCGGCTCACCCGCCTCGCGGACACCAACCCGACACCCGCCCACGGGAGGTCCTGGGCACTGACCGGACGCGATGCGGTCACCTACCCCGAAACCGTCGCACTCGCCCGACACCTCACACGCACACCCCGCGGCCAGACCGGAACCGGCACCGGCTTCCTCGACCAGACCGCCCACGCCCTCGGCCTGGACCGCCTCGTACTCCCAACCGACGACCTGCTCCGGGCCTGGATCCACACCAAGCGGGAACGACCCCGACGCCGCTGCTTATAGACGGGCCGTTACACCTGCACAAAAAATCGGTACAACCACACACACCTGACAGACCCGACCAACCTGAGAAACCACCAGGCCATGGGCCAGGACCAAAGCCCGCCAGGCCCTCCATAGGCCAGCCCCGACAGTCAGAACAACACCCACCACACCCGCGTACCAGCCAACCAACCTGCACACACCCAGGCCAGAACACCAGCACAAGCACTAAATCAATGGCCCGTCATACAGGCTGCCACCGGTAACGGGCAGTTCCACCGTAGGACATTCCCAGGGCCACGGTGAGCTGCTTGAAGTCGAGTTCGTCAGCAAGGGTGAGCAGCCGTGTGGAGCGCAGGGTCCGCGGGAGGAGCCCAGCTGGTGCGAGGCTGTCTCTGATGTGGGCTGCGCCGGCGGGATCGGTGGTGACTCTGGTGAGCCGGGTGACCAGTACGTGCGGGTTGTCCGTGTGCAGGGCGCGGCGGTGAGTGAGGCAAGCTTCCAGGGCTCGCCACGTGGCGTCATCGAGAGCGAGATCGACACTGCGCCCGGGGAAGCGGACCGTTCGGGAGACAGTCGCGATGTCCATGAGGGTGAGATGGCGGAGTTCGGTGGTGGTGGCAGCGTGCAGAAGAGCCGCCAGGCCGATGAACGCCTCGTGCGGCAGGACACCCTCGCCAGCGGTCCAGCGGCGGTAGAAGACACACTGCTCATCGAGGGTGAGGGTGGAGCCGCTGAAGCCGCGTGGCTGCGGGGCCTCCATCGCCGCGGCGGGGTCGTGCAGCACCAGGCCGGTCCGGTGGGCGTGGGAGAAGAACTGCCTCAACCCCGCCAGCCAGGAAGCCCGGCGAGCCGGGTTCCGGGCCAGGAACGCTTCAAGGTCGCCGGTGTTCACGCCTGCCCAGGTGGTGTGTCCCTTCGCGTGGAGGTGGAGTGCCAGGTCCCGGACGGTGTCGAGGCGGATCTCGATGGTCTTGAGCTGATTCGGCCGCAGCCCGAGACGCTCGGCATTCTCCCGCCGGGCCACCAGTACCTCCGCGAAAGCACGTACGGCGAGGCGCAGCGAGGCAGGCACGGCCTCGATCCGGCGCTCACGACGGGCTGCGGCTCGCGTGTTCTGGATGTCTGTGGGGGCGTCGAGGAGGTGGTGGGTGTGGAAGAAGTCCGCGAGCAGCCGGCTGAGCCAGGGGCGCGTATGGCGGGCCTCGGCGAGCAGACCGTGCGGGTCGGTGTAGCCCGTGTCGATGAGAAGACGGGCCGTGTGAGCGAGGGCGTCCGCGCCATAGAAGACGTTGCGGTGCGTCGCCAGATGCATGGCGAACTCCTCCCACCACGACGGCGTGCAGGGCATCCGGCGGGCCCAGCCAGCCGCGCGGGTTGTGACCGTGTGAGGCGAGTATTCGTAGCAGCGCTTGCACATGCCCCGCGCCCACTGGGACGGCACACCGCACCCCGTACAGGCCGCAGGCGGCTCCGCCCTCGCCGGATCGGAGCACGGACGGCACCACTGGGTCGCCGCATCGAGGGTGCGCCGGCGCCCGCATCGCTGACACGAGCCACGCCCGTGGCCGCCCGCGGCCCGGCGCCGGCAAGCCGCGCACACCTCCTCCGCCGAGCGCCTGCCACCCCCGCAACCAGGACACGTCCGCAAGCACCAGGCGCACAGGCCAGAGCCTGGGCGCAGCCGGCGCAGCTTCGTACAGCCGGGGCAGCGGCCCTGCACGGCGACAGGAGCGGACACTGACATGGATCTTGAACCTGCCAGGTAAAGGGAGGACGAACAGCGAAGAGCCACGGAGGTCACAAGGGAGGCAGTGACCGTCTCCCGGCAGCCCTCAGCGGGGCAGACGACAGCTGCCCGCCTGACAGCCCCGCCAGTACGGGTACCGAGAGCGGGGCCAGTGCTGCGGGACTCAGCACGAGGAGATCTCCAGGAGCGCAGTCCAGGGCAATGCACAGCGCAGCCAGGGTGGACAGCTTCACCTGGGACGGCTGCTTGATGAACAGGGCAGACACCGAGGCCGCAGACAGGTCCACTCCCGCCTTCTCGGCCAGCAGCACAACGCCCCACTCCTCCAACACCCCCTCCGCGCGAGCTTGCTCCATCCGCCGATGCAAGCCCGAGACGTTCCCGCCCACCTCCGCCAGCACCGCCCACAACGGCACGCTTAACGAGAACCCGCCCTGACGCCTCCGCGGCTCGATCTGCCCCGCCCGTCCCTCAGCGAGCCACCGCCACACCGTCCGCTCCGAAACGCCGGCGAACTCCGCAGCAACCCTCACATGCAGCCGCGACACGACCCCTGACTCGTCCACCGCGAGCAGACGCCGAACCACCTGGGCACGACGCGACCCAGCCTCCGCAAACCCAGCCTCACCACGTACACGACCCGACCGACCAGCCACACCCCCCCAGGACAGCCCAAAAAGACCACCCTGAACACAGGAACTTTCAACCCCGTGACAGCCACGCAATCAACGTGCTATCGGCACATGGCAGCACCTTGGTCACCCCATGACAGCCACCACGGACCCAGCAACAGTGCCGTACCAGGCAGAACGCCATCACACACCGACGACACCCAAACCCCACCACCACACCCCCAGCTCACACCGCTAACCCCACCAGAACCCGGCACACAAAAAGGCTGCAACCAGCACAAACGCCAGGCGAGCCATTTACACCTCAACACAGGAGACACAGCCCCAGGTCACATACACCGGCCAACCTTTGGAACCCTTCGGCCGGTCTCTCAACAAACCCACAACACACCAGACCAGCCAACACCCAGTACACCGACCACCACCCCCACCAGCCTCACCTTCCCTTGTGGGCAGCGGTGTCGGCACGCCCCGGGGGTGACCGAAATGGCATGCCCCCTCCCGGACTTCACCAGTGAAATCAAGCCACCCGCGTTGGTGGGGATCATGTGGAAGCTATGGCATCGATGGGCCGGAAACCCTGGAATCTCGGGTTTTGGCAGACAGAAGCGGAATGTCCGATACGCCTCTGGTTCTCGTGATCATCAGATCGTAGCTTCAGGGATTGATCCACAAGAACCGGTCACCGGCCGGCCGTCGAAAACCCTCGACGTGCCCGGTCGTGGACTCCGAATCCAAGGAGGCGTCATGAACGCTCTGGACATCGACTTCGAGGAGTTCTCCCTCGACGAGATCGCCGTTGAGGACGTGCCCGACACCACCGGTCTGCCGGTGATGGGGGCTTCGGACGGAGCCTCGTGCTGCCGGGCCAGCTGCTCCTGCTGCAGCAGCAGCAGCTGATCCGTCGCCGGGGGCTGGCAATCGGCCCCCGGCACGCCAGCCGACACGGAACCACCCCCGGCCGGGCCCATTCCCTGCAGGCCGGGCAAGCCAGAAGGGCATCGCCTGCCATGCGGCGATTCGTCGCGGCCGACACGGCCGCCACACGGGTCAATCCCCTGCCGTACACCCCGCTCGTACGGCCGCAGACCGCCGCCGCGTGGGACTCCCTCGCCGAGACAGCGGGCCGTGCCCTGGCGGCGGCACGCCGCGCCGACCGCGTCCTCGCGGAGTCTGCCGGCCGCGCCTGCGCCCCGGCCGCATACCTGCGCACCCGCCGCAGGATCCGCGACAAGCCCCTCACCCCGCTCACCGCGCCGGCCGCCGATAACGCCGCGGTCCGCCTCCCGGCTGTCGCCGACTGGCAGACGGCCGCCGCCACGTACCGCACACTGCTCGAACGCGCCGCGCACGACCGCACGACGGCGGCAGCCCACGAGCGGCACGTCCTGAGCCTGCTGTGCGTCGAGGCCGACTTCGCCTCCTCCGTCGAGCTGATCAGCCCGCACCTGGGCGCCGCTGTCCGGCGCTACGCCGACTCCGGCGGCGACGCTGCGCGGGCCGACCGCAAGTCCGAACCCCGCATCACCGCTTACGCACTGCGGGCCATGACCCGCACCAGCCCGCGGTCCCGGTTCACCGCCGTCGCCCTTTCGGCATCCGACCAGGCCGCGGGAGCCACCCCGGCCGCCGCCCGCTGGGCCGCCGCGCCGCCCACCGTCGCGCTGCGCACGGTGGAAGTCCAGCGCGGCGCACTGCTGTCCGCACTGGAACCCGAGCCGCGACCCGGCTGCCCCGTGCGGCTGGCTCCGCTGCTGCCCGCCGGGCCCGACGAGCTGGCGTTCATGGCCATCACCCCGGCCCACCCCCGACCGCGCAAGGTGACCCTGCGCCGGGGCCGGGAACTCACCGAACTCACCGCCGTCGCCCGCTACGGCGTCCACGCGTGGGAGGAGTTGGCCGGGCGGCTCGCCGAGGCTCTCGGCTGCCCGGCCACCCGCGCCGAGCAGGTCATGCGCGCGGCACTCAGCGCCGGACTGCTCGGACCCGCCCTGCCCGTGGACGACCAGGACCCGCACTTCCTGACGGCATGTCACGACGCCCTTCCCGAGGCCCCGGCCGGAGACGGGGACGCGGACGGCGGCTTGCGCGCCGTCGTCGCGGAACTGGCCGAGACGACCGCGCTCCTCGCCGGCGACACCCCGGCCGACCGACCCGCCCTGCACGCCCGGTTCCGCGCCGCCGCGGCCCGACTGCCGCACGCCGAGGCGCTGGGACCGCAGCTGTACGAGGACGCGGTCGCCGCCCTGCCGCCCGTACCCGGCCCCGAGGAGTCCCCGGCCGCCGCGGCGGCGGCCCTGCTGCCCGTCCTCGGCGCCTTCGACCTCAAGGCCGACCTGCGCATCGGGCTCCAGGCCGCGATCCGCGCCCGAGGCGGGGCCGTCCGGCTCGTCGCGGAGGCCGAGAACCTCGCCGCGGACGCCGCCCGCCTCGCCACCTCCGCCGCCGCCGGGGACGACGTACTGCTCGACCCGGCCGGCCGGACGGCGATGGCGGACCTGTGGGCTTACCGGCGGCGCGTGCTGAACGACCTGGCCGACCTGTTCGCGGCGGCCGTCGCGGCGGGGGACGGCGCCGACGCCGTCATCGAGGACGAGCACCTGCGGGCATGGGCCGCCGCCCTGCCGGACTGGCTCCACGCGGACGGAGCCTCGTACGCCCTCATGGCCCAGTACGCGGACGGCCACTGGGCGGCCAACGGCTGGTATGGGGGGTACGGTGCCACCGCCGCCCGGTTCCTGGAAGCCGACACCGCAACGGGCGGTGACGCCACCACCCGCCTGCGCGCCCGGCTGCGCCGCGTCCTGGGCCCGGCCGTCGCCGAGGACCGGGCCGCACACGGCTTCAACACCGGCTGCCACCCCCCGCTCCTCGACGAGGAGATGACCGCCCGTGATTGGGCGGGCACCGTCCTCGTCGACAAGGGTCCGACCGGCCGGCTGCGCTGGCGTACCCCGCGCGGCCTGCGCCCGATCACGATCGGCTCCACCCGCTGGGACCTGCTGCCCTCCCCCAGCCGGATCGCCCTGTGGCTCCAGGGAGGCGGTGTGATCGCCTGCATCTACGACCACGTCTTCCGTGAGCGTGCCCGCCCCGACGCCGACGGGGTGATCGCCGTGCCCCGGCTGCGCCACGGCGACCTGGTGCTTCAGCGCCGCCGCTGGTACCTGCCGGACGCCACGGTCCTGACCGGCGCCCACCGTGGCTCGGTCGACGACCTGCACCGGTTGGTGCGGTTGCGCGCCGAACACGGCGTCCCCGCACGGTTCTTCGTCAAGCAGCTGCCCGAGTGGGAGCGCGGCGAGGCGCTCGTGCCCGACGTTGCCTCGCGTCCCGTGTCCCAGCCCAAGCCCCGGTACGTGGACAGCTCCGGGGTACTGGGCCTGGCCTCCTTCGCCAAGGACGCCGCTGACTTCACGCACCCTTACCTGGAGGAATGCCTGCCGGGCCCTGCTGCGGGCCACCACGTGCGCGAGGCGGTCTTCGAGTTCGACCTCCCCGAGACGGACACGGCCCGCGCCGACACCGGATCCGACGCCGGGGGCGGCGCCCGTCCCCGTACCCGCTCCGGCCGACAGGAGGGCCCCGCGTGCTGACGACCCTGCGCGTCCACGACTACCGTTCCGACACGCTGCCGTTGCTCACCGAAGGGGCGCTGCCCCTGGTCGCCGCCCTCGCCACGAACCCGGCGCTGGAGGTGTGCTTCCCGACCCGGCACTGGGACGGCGGTCCGCACCTGGCCGTGCACCTGGGGTACGGGGCCCCCGCCGCCGACGTCCTCGCCCGGGCCCGCGAACGGCTCGCCGAGGTTGCCGGGCAGGCGGCCGCCTGGACACCCCAGGAGTACGCGCGCCGGGCAGGCGCGCTCGCCCGGGCCGAGGGCGTGCCGGTCCGGCACGAACTTCCCTACCCGCACGGCTCGGTGCTCGTCTCCACCGACCTCGCCGTCCCGGGCCCGGTGACGGCCGTACGGCACCGGTTCCTGACCGCGCTCGCCCGCGAGCTGTCCGGCCTGCTGCCCGCCGACACGGCGGCCGCCCGGTCCCGGGCCACCGGCACCGCCCTGCGCTGGATGGCAGGCCTGACTGCTGCCTACCCGGGCGGCGCGCGGTTCGGATCCCTCTCCTTCCACTCGCACGCCGAGGCCTTCCTCGCCTCCCGGCCCGATGGCGAGGAGCTGCGGGCCCGATTCGCCGCCGCGGCCGAGCGGTACGCCCCGCAGACCCGGCAGCTGGTCGACAGCGCCCTGCACCGGCCCGACACGCTACCCGGGCACGCCGCCTGCTCCACCGCGCTCGCCGAGCTGCGCGAACCACGGCTGCGGAACGACCTGGAGGAGCTTTTCCGGGGCCCGGCCGGCCCCGATGAGGGTCGGCCGGACGCCGCCGGGGCGACACCGAGCGAATTCCACCGGCGGCTCGCCGAACTCGGCTTCACCGAGCGCACACCGCCCGCCTTCCAGGCGTACCGGGCCCTCGTGAACTGGCTCTACGAAGCCCTGCAATGGCTGGGCGTCACACCGATCAACCGATACCTCTACTGCTACTGCCTGGCCCACGCCGTCGACGACCGGCTCGGCGAGAGCTGGCAGGACCGACTCACAGCGAGGCCCTCCTGACATGCGCGTGAAACTCCGCCCCAGCACCGTGTACGGGGCCTACCGGGACGGGGTGTTCGTGCAGACCCCGCGCGGGGCCTTCACCCTGCGCCTGCCCGCACCCCTGGCCGAACCCGCCTGCGCCTGGATCCGGGCACTGGAGGAGCCGCGGACCACGGCCGACCTGGTGGCCGCGGCCGGAAACCCGAAGGCGGCGCCGTTCATCGAGCGGGTCGTCGCCCAGTTGCGCGCACAGGGAGCACTGGTGGACGCGTACGAGGGGCCGCCCGGCCTCCCCGAGGCCGCGGTGGTGTACGTGGAGAGCCACGGCGACGACCCCGCGGCCGCCCTGCGCGCCCTGGCGGCGGCCGAGGTGACGGTCGACGCCGCATGGCCGCAGGCAGTGGTGGCCGGAACCGCCCTCGCCGCACGCGGCGTGCGCGTACGGGCGGCCGGCGGATCGGAGGAGGCCGGCCGGACCGCCTCCGGGGCGGCGGCCGTCACCGGTCCGGGACTGGCCGTGCGGGTGGAAGCGGCCGGAAGCCGCCTGTGGGTCGTCTCCTCCGCGCTGGCGTCCGACCCGGCGGCCCTCACGGTGCTGCGCGCCAGGCTGGCGGGAACCCTGCCTGCCGGTGCGCCGCCGGTGCCGGACCCCGCAGCCGCCGACCTCGCCGCCCAGCTCGCCGCCGAGCAGGCCTTCCGGGAGATCACCGGACTGGCCGGCGCCGGTGCGCGGACGGTGCACGTGGTGGACTCCCGTCCACTGGGCTGGCGCTCACTCGATCTCGCCGACGGCGCCAACCCCGACGGCCGGGACGCGGCGGCGCTGCTCGGCAGGCACCGAACGGACACCCCGGCCGACTGGGCGCAGCTGCCGGCGTGCCTGGCCCGCGTCGTCCCCGGGCCCGGCACGCCGGACGGCCGCGCCGCGGCGGGCTGGGGAGCCACCGGCGGTGAAGCCGACGACGCGGCGCTGCGCGCCTTCCTGCGCGGCACCGACCCGGCAGGCGGCGCCGGTACGGCAGACGGCGCGGCACTGCTCGACGCGGCGCTGCGGCTCGCAGCCCTCGACCGGGAGGCGGACGGCAGCACGCCCTGGCACGAGGGCGACGCGGGGCGGCGACCGGAAACGGACGGCGCCTCCTGGCGGTACCGCCTGCACGAGGCACCGGGCGGCCTGGTGTGTGCCGAGGTCGCGCTGACACTGCCCTTCGGGGCGGACGGCGAACGAGCCACCAACCGGGACGGCGACGGCACGGCCGGACGGCCCGCACCGTGGCACGGCACGGCCTGGGGCCGGAACCGCGCGGCTGCCTTGGACGCGGCATCGGCCGCCGCCCGGGCCCGCGCCCAGCTCGCCGCACACGACCCGGTGCTGGCGCAGGCGCTCGGTCCCGACTGCCGCATCGCCGAGGACCTGGCGACCTCGGTACAGCCCCACGACTTGGCCGCCGAACTGCTCGGCCACACCGTCGGGTTCCGGCCCGCCGCCCCTGACCCGCTGCTCGGCGCGCACCCGATGGTGCACGGCACGCTCGTCCGCGACGTGCGGGACGACCGGTGACCGGGCGGCTCGCGGTGCACCCCGCGACCACGAAGCACTGGCCGGAGGTCTCCGATCTGCTGGCCGAACTGCTCGCCGGGCAGGACGCACTGGTGGCGCTGGTCGCCGGCCACGATGCGGACTGGGAGCAGCAGCGGATGGCCGAGGCCGACGGGCTGGGCCTGCCCCTGCTGCCCGTGCGGCTGTGGGGCGCCGACGTGGAGATCGGACCGCTGTGGCAGCGGGACACGGCCGCAGGCTGCCCGCTGTGCCAGGTCTCCGCCCACCTGCGGACACGCGGCATCACCGACCCGCCGCGCCGCCTGTCGGCCGGCCCCGGCCTGGCCCGGGCGGCGGCCGCCATGCTGGCCGCCGCCTGCGAGCTGGCCCGCCGGCAGCCGCCGGGGCCCGGGGAGACGGTCGTCGTGGGGCCGGCCGGCACGTCCCGGCACCGGGTGCTGCCGCAGACCGGCTGCCCGGGCTGCGGGGGCGAAGGCCTTGCGACGCCTGCCCCGGACAGCGTCGCCGACGTCGGCCTCGACGCCGATCTCGACTGTGGCCCGGACCCGGCGCTCGACGAGGCACTCCGGCAGGTGCCGGGGCCCGATCTGTCCGTACCGACGCTCACCGCACTGCTGGTAGACAGCCGCTACGGCCCCGTGATCGGACTCCAGCCCGTTCCCGACAGCCCGGCCTCCCTGGTCGCGGCCGTCCACGCCCGGCACGGCAAGGCGTCCGAAGCCGCCGGCTACGGCCGCGGCCGCACCATCGCCGCAGCCTCCCGCTTGGCCATGCTGGAGCGCCTGGAGCGCTCGGGCTCGGAAGCCGTCGTCAGTGCGGCCCGCCCGCTCCGCGCCGCGTACCGCGAGCTGCCCGGCCGCGCCCTAGATCCGCGCCGCCTCGGTGACCTCGCACCGGAGCAGTATGAGCACCCCTCCTGCCGGGTCGACCCCTTCTCCCCGGGCGACGTCCTGCGCTGGATCCCTGCCCGGGTGTGGGGCACGGACGAGGACTGCTGGGTACCGCTGGAGGCCGGCTCGTACCACGTGCACCCCGAACCCCGCCCCGGGCAGCGGTGGGGACGCGTGCTGTACGAGTCCTCCAACGGGTGCGCGCTCGGCGCCACCCTCGACGAGGCGGCCCTGCACGCGCTGCTCGAACTCCTGGAGCGCGACGCGTTCCTGCTGACCTGGTGGGCGGGACGGTCCGTGCCCCGGATCGACTGGAGTTCGGTCACCGACCCCACCACCGTCGAACTGCGCGCCGCGATGCGCCGGGCCGGCTACGAGGTGGACCTGCTGGTGCTGACCCGGGACGTGCCGGTGCCTGCGGTGTGGGCGCTGGCCCGCAACCCGCACTCGCCGGACAAGTACAGCCTGACCACGGCCGCCGCCCACCCCGATCCGGCCGAGGCGGTTCGCGCAGCGGTCGCGGAACTGGCCCCGTTGGTCCTCGGGGACGTCGTCGCGCCCTCACCGGAGCGGGCCCGCAGACTGCGCGCGGACCGCTGGAGCGTCACCGACCTCGACCACCACATCGAGTGGTACTCCGTGCCCGAGGCCGCCGACGCCTTCAAGCCGTACCTGACGGGGCCGTCCGTACCGCTGTCCGAGGCGTTCCCGCACTCGCCACTGCGCGGGGCCGCAACGCTCGGCCGGGCCCGGCAGCTGATGCTGGGGCTGCTCGCCGACGCGGGGATGGACGAGGTTCTCGTCGTGGACCAGACCGGGCGCGAACACCGGGCCGGCGGACTGCGCGCCGTACGGGTCCTGGTGCCCGGAAGCGTCCCCCTCGCCTTCGGCTTCGCGCACCAGCGGGTGCTCGGCCTGCCCCGGCTGCTCGCCGCGGCAGGAGGGCGCCGGCTGTCCCTGGACCGGCTCACGGTCCACCCCTTCCCGTGACCAACGGGCCGAACCGGGCCTCTGCACCCCGTTCGGCAGCGGCCCCGTTCCGGGGTTCCCCGCCCGTCCCCGCCCCCTCTCCTCGTCCCCGCCCCCGTCCCCCTCCTCGTCCTCGTCCCGCATGAAGGAAGTGGCTGCCCTCCGTGGTCGTTGCGCCCCCTCTCCCTCCCGCCCCCGTGCCCGCCTCCCCGGCCGAACCGGTCCGCCCGGCCTCACTGAAGGCGATCCTCATGGCCGTGCCCTCCGGTGACACCCGGGTGGATCCCGAAGCGCGCCCCGAGAGCCAGCGGGTTCGCGCGGCCGCCGCAGCCCTGGCGGCCGACGCGATCGGCAGCGGGTTGCCCGCGCGCTGGGACCTGCTGGCGCGGACCCTCTGGCCTGCCGAGGCGCCCGCCTCGGATGTCTCCCTGTACGAGGTGGCCGCCACCGTCTGCGCCCCGGTGCGCTTCGAGATCGACAACCCGTACCCGGAGCACCGCACGTATCCGTCGCCGCGGGCCAAGTTCCCGGTGCGCCTGGTCGCCCAGGAAGGCGGCGTCGGCCGATTCCCGCTGCCCGAGGCGGGCGACGCCCTCGCCGTGCCCGCCGTCTCGGCGGTCCAGGCGGTCCAGGCCGGGACGGGAAGGCTCGACGGCGAAGGTGATATGGGCTGCGAAGAAGCCGACCACATCAGGACGTTCGCGCTGCCGGAGGCACTGCCGTCGTTCTACGGGCCCCTGCGCACCGTCCTGACCGGCCTGGAGACCGGTCACGTACTGGCCTCGCTGGCCCTGTTGGGCAGGGCGCTGGGGCGCCCGCTGACCGTCGCCGGGCCGTCCGCCGCCACCGAGGCATGGGCCGAGCCGCTGCCGGGCACCGCCGTGCCCGGATACGTCATGGCCCCCGAACCGCCCTCCGCACCGGACCGGTTGCCGGACCACGGGGCGGATACCCGGCCGACGGCCGCTGCCGCACCCGAGGCGTCCGCCGGGTCCGGTCCGACGACCTGGAACCGTGTGGTCTGGGACCGCAACAGCGGCCGGGCCCCGAGCGGTATCTCCGGCTTCACCGGCGCCCACCGTCCGACCCCCGCCGCGCTCTGGCAGGCCACCCTGCACACCCTCGCGGGTAGCGACCGGGGCCTCGGCACGCTGCGGTCCGCCCGCTCCGCCCTCGGCCTGTTCTGCTGGGTGCGCGACGTGGCAGGCGTGGCGGACGGCTGCCACGAGATCGGCTTCGACGGCACGTCCCACCGCGTGGGCGACCTCGCGTCCGCGCGCGGCGCGCTCCTCGTGGACTCCACCGCCGCACCCGGCCTCGCCTTCGAACTCGACGCGTGCAACCTGGTCTGGCTCGTCACCGCCGACCTGACCGCCGCCTGCCGCACCTCGAACGCGCCCGCGCCCCGAGTGGCCGCCGACCTGTTGGCCGCCGCGGGCTGGACAGCCCAGCACCTCTCGTACGCGATGGCCGCGCACGGCCTGTTCGCACGGCCGCTGCGCAGCTACGACGCCGAGGCCGCCGGCGCCGCGCTCGCACTGGGACCGGACCGGGTGCCGGTCTACCAACTGGCCTGCGGGCCGAACCGGTTCACCGAGCCCGCCCTCGACGTCCGCCGCTCCCACGGAGGCTCCGCGTGACCACCCCCGCCCCCAACCCCTCCGGCTGGCTGTCCTGGCACGTCCACGTACCCGCCGACGCCGAGGGCACGGACCGGCTCACCCCGATGGTGCAAGAGCACCTCGCGACGCTGATCGGCAGCCTGAGCGCGGCCGGGCTGCTGCACCGCTGGTTCTTCATCCGTTACTGGGAGGGCGGGCCGCACCTGCGGATCCGGCTGCTGCCGAGGCCCGGTGCCGGACCCGCCGCCACCGCCGACGCGCTGGACGGGGCGGTGCGGCGGGCATTCGCCGACGTGCCCGCCGACGGCCACGACCCGGAGGGCTTCCTGGCATCCATCGGCGGCCTGGCCGCGGCATCGGCCGCCTCCGACCCGACGGTGGACCGGCGGGTGGCCGCGACGGTGCTGCCGCCGGGCGTCCACGCAGCCGTCTACGTACCGGAGACCGACCGCTACGGCACCGGGGCGGCGTTGGAGGCCACTGAGGAGGTGTTCACGCTCTCCAGCGAACTGGCCCTGCGCGCCACCGGATCCGGGCTGGACGAGCTGCGTCTGCGGCTGCTGGGGATCGAGGTGCTGCTCAAGGCGGCGGCGCTCGCCGAGGTCCGGGCGCCGGAGGGCGGCGAAGCCGATCCTGTACTGAGCCAATTGCGGCGCCACGCCGCGTACTGGAGCGGCTGGTCCCGCTCCGCGCCGCGCGAGGTGTTCCCCACGACCGAGTTGGCGCGGCGCGCCGCCGACTGGGCCGAACTCCTCGTGTCGCGCGGGCGAGTGAGCGCCGCGGCACTGACCGCGCGGTCCTCGGCCGTGTCGCCCTGGGCGGCGGCACTGGCCGCCCTCCCGCCGCCTGGGTCCGCCGTACCGGATCGGGCCGGTCACCCGGCCGCCGCCGGGGCCCGGTCCGGGCTGCTGATCTCCCACACCCATATGACCCTCAACCGCATGGGTATATTCGTGCATGATGAATACATTCTGGCGGAAGTCGCTGCCCGGCTCCGCGCCACGGCCCGTACCGACACCGAAGGGGGAGGGGCGTGACTGACGCCGCCGCGGACGACTCCCGGACCACTGCCCTGCTGCACGCCCGGGACATCCATGTCGCATACGCCGACGAGACGATCCTGGACGACGTCAGCCTGACGCTGGAGCCCGGCCGCTGCCTGGCCCTCGCCGGCGCCAACGGCTCCGGAAAGTCCACCCTGTTGCGCGTGTGCGTGGGCCGCCAACAGCCCGACCGGGGCGAGGTCCACTTCGCCGGAACCGCACCGCGCGAGGCCGACGCCGCCTTCCGACGGGACGCCGGACTGCTCCTCGACGGTGCCGAATGCTTCCCCGACCTCACCGTCGCGGAGCACATACGGATGGTCGCCACCGCCCACGGCCTGGGCGCCCGCGCCGCCACCGCCTCCGACCGGATACTGGCCGAACTCGGCCTGGACCACCGCGGCGACGCCTTCCCCGACGCCCTTTCGGCGGGACAGCGCCAGATGCTGCTACTCGCCTCGGTGTTGGTCCGCCCGGCCCGCCTGATCGTCGTGGACGAACCCGAGCAGCGCCTCGACACCGCCGCCCGACGCAGGCTGGCCGCCGCGCTGCACACGGCCAAGGCCGCCGGCACGGCGGTCCTGCTGGCCTCGCACGACCGCGCCACCGTCGAGGAGGCCGCCGACCGGGTGCTGCTCCTGGACCGGGGCCGGGTGGCCGCTCTGGGCACCCCGGCCGAGGTGACCGGCCGGGCGGAGGTCTCGCCGTGGCGGTGACCACCGAACGCGCCGGTGAGCAGGGCGACGCCACGGCCGGGGCCTTGGCCGACGTGGCGCGGGCCCGACGGCAGCGCGGTGCCGGTCGGCACCGCTTCGACGACGTGTGGACGTGGGTGTGCGCGGCCCTCTCCGCGCTGGTCGTGCTCGCGGGCCTGGTCCAGTCGGCGCCGGGCATCGGCCACGGACTCGGCTGGTCTGGCGGACCGGCCGCCCGCGCCGTGGTGGTCGGCACCACCCTGCTGCTGTTCGCCGGCCAAGTAGCCCTGTGCGTACGGCTGGGGCCCGTACTGCTGAGCACCGCTGAGATCACCTGGCTGCTGCCGCTGCCCGGGGACCGGGGCCGACTGCTGCGCCCCCGCCTCGTGCGCGCCGTCGCCGTCGCCTGCGGGGCTGCCCTGCCCACCGGGGCCCTGGCCGCCGCGCTCGCACTGGGCGCACAGGGCGAGCCGCGGGCCGAAGCCCTCCCCGTGATCCTCCTCGCCCACCTGGCGCTGGCCTGCCTCGCGGTGGGCCTGGGCACCCTGGTCGAGGCCCGACCCGCCCTCGCAGGTCGGGTCCGACTTCTCGGCGGGTGTCTGGCGGCGGTCGGAGCGGCCGTGCTCGCCTTCGGGGCATCGGCGCCCGCCGTGACCGAGGTCGCGGCCTGGTCCGGCCCTTGGGGCTGGGCCGGCGCGGCCACGGCCACGGCCGCCGGACACGGCTCCCCGACGGCCTGGGCGGCTGCCCTGGCCTGCCTCGCCGCGTGCACGGCGGTCGTCCTGCGCGCCGCCGTCCGGGCCGTCGCGGACATCCCGACGGACGCGCTCCTCGCCCGCGCCCGCACCGGGCGGCAGGTCGCCCAAGGCGCAACACTGCTCGACCTGCGCGCCCTGACCCTCGTCCTGCAGTCTGCGAGCGGCCGGCGCCGGCGGGCGGTCCGCCTTCCGATGCCCAGCGCCCGCTGGGCTGCACCCCTGTGGCGGGACACCGTCGTCCTGCTGCGCCACCCCTGGCGGCCGGTCCTGGCCTGCGCCGCACTGGCCGCCGGCTTCGCCCAGTTCCGCGTGGTCGCCGACTGGCTGGCGGAGCCGGCGCACGGCCCGGCAGGCCCCCTGAAAGCGGCGTTCATGGGGCTGCTGCTCGTCGTACCGCCGTACCTCGCGGCGGTCGCGCTGGCCGAACCCGCCTACCAGGACACCGACCGGCCGCGCCGCGCCCTGCTGCTGCCGATGTCGCCTGGCGTCCAGGCCGTCGCCCACCTCGCGGTCCCGGTGGCGGTTCTGTGGGCCGCCGCCGGCGCCGGCCTGGCGCTCGCCCTGCTGCCCGGACTGCCTTCAGGACCGCTCACCGCGTACGCCACGGCACTGCTGGTCGCAGTACCCGCACTCGTCGCCACCATCCTGGTGGGCGCCTACCGGGGCGCTCCGCGCTACGACTTGCTGGCCCTGTCGCTCGACTGGTACGCGGCCGTGCCGTTCGTCCTGTGGCGGCTGGCTCCCGCACTGGCCGCGGGATTCGTGGCGGCGCCCTACCTGTGGCACCTGGCGTACGCCCCGTCCACCGGCCCGGACGAGGACACGCTGTGGCTGGCTGTCCGCTCCGCCGCCGTGCTCGCCTGGGCCGTCCGCCGCATCGGGCGCCAGGCCCGCGACCTGTCCGGCTGAGCCCCGCCACGACATCGCGCCGTCGGGAGGAACGGTGCGCGAGTACGGCGGGCAGGCGCCGGTGCCGCGCGGTGAACAGGCCCGTGGAGCGGACCTTCTCCTCGATCAACACCCTCTTTTGCCAGTACGTCGCCGGCTACACCGCCTCCAACACCGTCCAGCGCGGCCGCGACGTCGAGAAGGAGGCCTGCTGGACCGTGGCGCAGCTCCAGGACCTCCTCGACGAGTGGATCACCGCCGGCTGGCAGCCCCGCCCCCACGAAAGCCTGCGGCACCCCATGACGGCCAGAGCCGCCCTGTCACCGAACGAAATGTGGGCAGTCCTCATCGCCGCCCACGGGTACACACCCATCCCGCTGAACAGACGCGACTACATAGCCGCGCAGCTTGCCTGCGGAGTCGACGGCGAGGACCGGGTTGTAGTGGGTGGAGTGCGTGGGGCCCAAGGGGTCATCTTGGAAGCCGACGAGGACGCCGGCCTTGGCCGTCTTGAACCAGAGTTCGACGGTCAGGAGTTTCGAGGTGGAGAGCGTGGTCTCCGGTAGTTCAATGTAGGAGCCAGTGTCGTTGAAGGAGGCAGCCTTGTTGGCGGTTGCGGTGAGCGCGCCGTCGCTGCCGAAGGCAACGTCGCGGTAGCGGGCACTGTTGAGGCCCGTACGGGAGACCGCTTCGCTGGCCGCGCTCTCCCCCTCGGCCTCGTTCAGCCGCCAGTAGGAGACCGGGTTGGCATCCAGCACAGAGCTTCGGTATTGGGAGCCCGATGTGTACTCGTACAGCGAGCATGCGGTGGTGGAGTTCGGTGGGCACACCTCGAAATCGGTGCGTGTGCCTCGACCGGGCATCTCGCTGAGATCCCTCCCGGAGAGGGTGTCCGCGAGCACGACCGCCGCCTCGACCGCCTCGTCGAAGACCTCCACATCCGGGACGTCGACGAGGGAGGCGTCCCGAACCTCGTCCGGCCACCGCATGCCGTGCAACACGATCACGTCGTCCAGCACCCTGAGCGGCCCGAGCCGCTCCCGGTCGCGCATCGCGAATTTCGCCACCGCCACCTTCGAAGACCGCTGGAGCGCCCGGCGCAGCAGTTCGTACGGGTTCGCGGCGACGCCCTCGGCGGCCAGGTAGTAGGAGGCGCCGTTGCGGATCGGGGAGAGGCTTTCCGTGGGTACGAACGCGACGATCTCGATCGCCTTGGCCGTGGGTAGGGGAAAGGACGTCCAGGTCCAGCAACTCGACACCCTCCTCCTGCAGGACGTCGAAGGCGATGAAGAACGCGGGCAGGGACGCGGCGAGCTCGCGCGCGGTGCGGCCGCGGGCGGCGGTACGGCGTTGCAGTCCCTCGAACGACAACCCATCCGCCTTGGTGTCCCAAACCACCAGCTCACCATCGAGGACCAGACCCTCCGGCCGACTCCCCAAACCGGGATGAACTCCGCAAGCGTCGGATTCTGCCCGGGATCTCCCGCAAGGGCTGTCTCGACATCAAGAACGTCGCACCGGACTCCACGATGTCAACGTCTCTTGCCTGCAGCCTCATCTGCTGGTGGCGACTCAAAAAGGCCCCTTCATGGCCCGGTTACGAGCTCTTTAGAACTTCGCCGGTGGATTACTGCTGGGCCTGAAATTTCTACACTGAGGCGTCCTCTTGTCCAACTTTCTCCGGATGTAGGACTGCACTCTCCCCGACCAGCAATTCGTCGGCGCAGCGTCTCACCCGTCTCAAAAGGTCGAGCCGAGCCGTGTGATCCTGGAAGAGGTGATCTCCCCTCTCCACAACTTCGACACCGATCCCTTCCTTCTGAAGACGCGAAGCGCGCAAGGCACCACGGTCCTTACACCCGAGGATGACTCGGACAGGGATACCGCGGGCTAGTAGGGCTCCCCGTGGGCGGCACCTACTCAGATCTTCAGCGAAGTCGGGCGGCAGATCATGCTCTGCTTCCCTGGCCCAGCGAGGTGGCCAGGGGCGAGCGTCACCGTCCGCCAGATCGCTCGAAATGGCGATGACTCCGCAGGTCCGAGGCTCACTGAGTGCACCCTGCGCCGCCGCAATAGCCCCTAGGCTTATCCCACAATGGATCAAGGGCAGATCGGCATATTTCTTCAGGTGAACCCCTTCCACAACCACACGAACGTCCTGTGCCATTGTGGAGACGGTCGGCTGTCCGGGCGCGATGGACGAGTCGCCGCAGCCTCTGGCGTCGAACCGGACAACGGCGATCCCCGACTCGGCGAGCGTCTCGGCGAGCTGGCGTTGCAGGCCGCCAGGGCCCAGCATGTCACCTGTCAGTCCATGGCACATAATAACGAGGGCGCGCGGGTTCACCGGTGCATTGAGTGTGCAGGCAATCCACTCGGTGTCGCCCAACTGGGTCAGGAACTCCGACGGCGTCGTTTCAATCCTCATGGCACGGGTGCGGGTTCCGGTCGCCGGACTACCAGTACCGCCTGGGGCTGCGGGGCATAGAAGCGGTCAATGAGGTCAATCTCGGCTTCATTGCAGTTCCAGACGATCTTCACTTCAGAGTTCATCTTGACTGGATCAAACGTACAGAGCAGCGCGGTAGTGCCCAAGCCGACCGTCGAGCCGACCCAGATGTCGATCCCGGATTCATCTCCGCCGTCGGTCTCTTCTACATAGCCGTAATCAAGTGGATACACATACTCCGGCACTTTGGGGTGCCCTGTGCCACCTGCACGGTCAATGACGATCGATCCTCCCTCGACGACACGGTCGAAATGCTCCCAGATCGACATCCGCGCGTACTCGACGACTTCTTCCTCAGATAGCACCCTGCCTGCGCCTTTCTCTGATGATCTCGCTGCTCACACCTGGTCTTGCCGAGTGGCCGTCTTCGGGCCGGTCACAGAGTGCGCGAGGACTTTACTGCGCGGCAGCCGACCGCCTTCGACGTAGTAGCGGCAGGTGGCCGTCGCCCGCGCCCCCGGGGTGTCAGCGGCCAATGGCGTGGTCCAGTGAACGAGCTCGGCGTGCTTCATAACCAGGAGGTCCCCCTGCTGCAGATCAGCCTCCGTACCGTCTTCGAAAACCAGGGTGCCACCGTACTCTGCGGGGGGCGCGGCAACGCAAATCATGATCTGGTAGTCGCCAGTGGTGTCATTATGAGGTGCGATCGAATCGCCGGCGGCATACCGGTTAACCCAGCGCCGTGTAGTGATGGTGTTCTCGGCGAAGCCGGAGATCTTCGCGATCCCAGCAATGAACCCAGGGGCCAGACACAGCGCTGAAAAGGGATCCTTGGCCGCTGTCTCGGCCAGCGGAAGGTACTCGTTGTCGATGAGATCAATTTGCCACTTGCCCTCTGCAGCTTCCACCCGCTCGGTCACGATGGTGGTGCGTTCACGTAGGAACAGGTCGAGGTCGGCACAGATCTCCTTGGAGAGAAATCCCTTGAGGTGCCCGATGGAGGTCTCAGCCACCTGGGCGGCGAGCCCTTCCCGCGCGTCCCGTATCCGATCTCCGGCGGCCAGGACCTCTGTCGCTATGCGCCAGCGTGCGGCTGCGTCCTCTTGACAGAGATAGTCGGCAAAACTCTGCGCCTCGTCACTGGTCCACATGGTTCGTTCGTTCCTTACTGTAAGAAGACGGTCACACGCAGAGATTCAGCATGCGTGTGCAGAGTTCCGCCCGTTGCGTGCGTGTCAGGTGCGTCGGCTCGTCGAGGAACCACGTATGTGCTGGGGCCGGCGCCTGATGGGCGCACCGTTCAAGTTCCCACAGGACCTCAGGGACGTACTCGATCCCGCCCGCGCAGCGGGATTCGATACCAAGGTCCTCGATGACCACCTCGAAGTTACCCCGCACATGGTCCGCTGGCCTGAACGGTTGGCCGACGCCGACGGCGCCCAGCAGTCGGCGTACGGTCTCTGCGCCCGCAGGCCGCACTGCGACCAACTCATAGTCTGCCGTCGCCGGTACGGTCAGCGCGGATGCACCACGAGCGACCACTATGATGCGGTTGGCTATGGTGCGCAGATAAGCGATCGCTGCTGCGGCCTGTCGCCGCCACTCTAGGGGCGATTGAACCCCTGAGTCGTTGCCACATCCGGACATCTCGGGTCGTAGGCAGGCGATGCCTTGCCCAGCCAGGGCACGGGCCAATTCCGCCCAGAGATAGTTAATGCCCGAGCGGGGCTCCCCCATCCCGGGAAGGACCAGCACCGCCGTATCCCGCGTGCCTGCATGCCACAGGACCGGTCGCTGGAGGCCTGGGACTCGGACGAACAAGGGGGCGGTCATAGAACACCGGCCAGGGAAGCAATCGAGGTCGCCACGACGTCCTCGACGGGTGCGGTGCCGTCGATGTGTGACACCTCACTCGTCCGGGACAGCACGTAATCGAACTCTCGGGCTGCCTTGTTAAGCACCGGGAGTTGGTCAAAGACGCCCTGCGAACCCCCGCGCGTGGCGATACGCGACAGCGCCGTGTCCGGGTCCACCCGTATGTGGAGAGTGTGGTCAGGGGTGGGCAGAGCGTCGAGGAGTGGCGCTACCGCCGACAGGTCGATCCCGAAGACCGCCTGGTTGGCAAGGTGGGAGGCAAGGTACCGGTCGCAGACGACCGTACGGCCCTCGGCCAGAGCTGGAATCACCTCATCGGCCACCATCCCGACGAAGGAGTACGTCAGGTGCACCGCATAGACGTCCAGGCGGGGCTGCATGCCAGCGGTGGCCGTGCCGGACAGTCGGGCCGCGCTCTTCAGGCGTGCCAGACCCGGCTGTCCGGCCGCAAGCGGGCGGAGTACGACTGCGGTCCGGCCCTCCTTGCACAGGTGGTCAGCCAGTCGGGCGGCGACGGTGGACTTGCCGGAACCGTCGATCCCTTCGACCACAATGAGTCTGCCAGGGTTGCTCACGTCGACTCCCGGTTCGCATGTTCGTGCTGTTCAGAGCCCATGCCGCAGGAACTCCTCATCGACTTCTGGGATGTCCCGGACTCCGAGGGCCGTGAAGTGACGGACGGTTTGGCGTGACGTGTCGACGGCAAATTGCGTCACCGCTTCCAGGGGGAACGTTTCCTCGGTCACCTGGACCGCAGCGTCACGTGTGAGGCCGTATGTCATCAGTTCGGACTGTACGGCTGAGCGGTCCGGGTTCAGGAAGGCATGGATCAGCTGCGGCACCAGCAGGCCGGCGGCGCGACGCTGGGTCTGCGACAGCTGGCTGTACAGGTAACGCAGGAACATTGCGAAGTAGGTGTGGTGGCGTCCTTCGTCCATGGCGTGGTCTTGGACCACTTGCCGGACGGCTGGCACCAGGGACTCTTCGTCAGGCAGTTGGCTGATGGTTGCCGAGATGAGGGTCTCGGAAACGATGACGAACAGCATCTCCGCCAAGGGCCGTGTCTGTGGGTCAAGTGGCTCCTGGATCTCGTGGAGGCGTCGCAGGAAGTACGGCTGGTCGGGCAACAGCGGCTGGACGCCAGTGTGGCGGACCGTCTGTTCCATGAGGTCAGCCGAGAAAAGCCCGTGATACGCCTCATCGCAGTAAATCTTGTGTGCGTCCAGTCGCATCTGGGCAGGAACGTCGACCCCCGTCGTGTTGTAGGCGATGGCCAGCACGGTGCGGTTGACGACCAGGTGCTCCAGCTTCATGGTGAAGTTGAGGTACCGGTAAAGGTGCTGGATGAGGATGTGGTCCTGCACCTGTGCGGGCAGCGCCTTCACCAGAGGGTGGCTGGCCACCGGAACAAGCTTTGGTGAGAAGTACTGCTTTCCGTCGTCCTCGTCGGCGATGAGCCGCCTGGGCATGGAGCGCACACTCGATCGCTCGTACCAGCTGCGGAACGGGCTCGAGTAGGACTCGTCCGCTGGCTCAGGCGGCGTGTCTTCCGTGCTCACCGCGTCCAGGATCTCCTGCTTAGGGCAAGCGAGCGCCAGCTCGCAACCCACGAACAGCCCGATAATTCCACACATAGCTGACTGCCCTCCTCTCTCCCCGATTCGCTATCAACTGACAGCAGCGCTCGCGTTGTGGGCGGGGCTCCGCTCTTTGCGGTCCTCCGCGTGGAGCAGGACCGCCGCTCCGAGTCCCAGGACGGAGCCGACTGCCATGATGATCAGGGCCGGGGTGGTATCGGTGCCGGCTAGACCGAATGTGAGCGGCGGCCCGCAGAGCAGGCCGAGACTGTAGGCGAAGGAGATGGCCGCGCCGTAACGTCCCTTGAGGTGTGTTGGGCTGAGCTTGGCTGCCAAGGGTTTCAGGCTGGGGGCGACCAGCACTTCAGGGAGGGCAAAGTAAGCTCCGTAGCAGGCGACCAAGCCCCAGCGCAGTGGGGAGCTGTGGTCCTGCAGACACACCGCCAGCAGGGGGATGCCTGCGCCCCACAGGACGAAGGCGAGGGCCAAGGCCTTCGGTGCCTTGATTCGCTGCGCGAAGACTCGTGCCCGCCCTCCGATGATGAAGACCGTTACCCCGTTGGTGGCGATGAGCACTGATGCCATGGCAGCCGCGTCGGCGACGGATGCCTGCAGTAGGGCAGGGACGACCGTGTCCAGTTGCGCCAGAGCAAAGGCGACCACGCAGAACTGTACGAGCAGCAGCGGAACGAACCGCCGGTCGCGGTACGGCGTGAGTACGGACCCGGGGCGCATGCCGCTGGCTGGTGCGGCCTTGGGGGTGCGGAAGGTGGTTCCCCGGGAGATGTAGGCCAGAACTCCGGCGAACAGGAGGAAGCTGAGCCCGTTGGTCATGATGAACCAGCGCAGCATGTTGTCGCCCATGCCGCTCACGAGAACGCCCGAGAATAGTGCCGGGACAGCGACGACGAGGTTCGCCACCCGGTGCTGGGCGGCGAAGATCCGCGGGAGCGCGTCAGGTCCCAGGACTCTTTCCAGGAAAGCGAGTTGGCTGCTAAAGAACAGGTCGTTCGACAGGCCGATGAGGACTGCGCTGGCCAGCGGCCAGGGCCAGTGCGTAAACGCCGAGAGAGCCATCCAGCCGGTTGCCTGGCCCGCCATCGCCAGGAGCAGCATGGAGCGCGAGCCGAACCGGTCGACCAGGTGCCCCGCGATAGGGTTGAACAGCAGACCCGTCGCGGAGAGCGTACCGAAGTAGATCGCGAGCTGGCTGGAGGTCAGGTTGCGGGCGCTGCTGAGGTAGATGACGGTGAGGGGTAGCACGAGGCCGTTGCCTATGGCCGAGAGCATGTAACCGCCGAGGTACGCCCGCATCCGGCCGTCCCACTGAGTTGCTGCTGTCGTCATGCGCGGATCTCGAAGGGGGCGGGCGCAGCCGGATAGCGGTGGCTGAAGCAGGGCTTGGCGATCCGGACGTCCTCGTAGCGGTGGCGGTTCTCCGCAGGGTCTTGGGTCCGCAGCTTGGTCTTGCGGAACTGGTCGAGGTCGATGCGCCGGCCGGAACCCACCACAATTTCGGGCAGGCGTGTGGGGTGGACGCCAATCTGGACGCGCATCTTCTTCAGGTACTCGATCTGCTTGATGATGCAGTAGCTGCAGTCGAGGCAGACCTCAATGTTCTCCGACCACGCGAACCAGGACGATGTCGCTTCGAGTTTCCGCTCCCCGGTTGGGATGGTGAGCAGGTTGTAGTTGCTCTTGAGGTTCTCGATGAATATTTCTGCGCGGGTCAGCATGCGCAGGAAGTTGATGTCGCCGGTCGTTCCCTCGGCCAGGATGATCTGGTTGTCAGACACGGCGAACTCGTAGCCGAGTTCGGCGACGACTTCCAGGTTCCTGGGGGCGCTCAGGTCGTGAACCCAGCACTCGGTGCCGTGAAGGTGAGCGGCTGCGCAACTGGTCTTATGGAAGCTGCGCACGTCGGCCTCGTCGCAGTAGGCGACCAGTTGATCCTCGACGGAGATGTGGATGCGTTTCTTCTTGTACGGGTCGTGGAGTCCGCCGAGGACGAGGTGCCCAGTGTGCTCGGCGGCCACCTCGACGAAGCGGCGCAGCGTGGCCGGGTCATCGTTCTGCCCCCGGATGATGGGGCGTGTGAAGACCAGAGTGTTCGGGAATAGGGCCTTGAGCTCCTTGATCATCCGGACTCTGTCGTCGAAGGAGATGCCGCCTTCGTCGAGAGCGGTCAGCGAGTAGTACACGACGATCTGCTGGAGGTGGGAGACGGTCTCGAGCTTGCGGAGCACCTCAGGGTCCGGCCCTGCCTTGGTAAAGATCGCCAGGGGGGCACGGTGCAACCGCAGTTCCTGCAGCTTCGCGATGGTGTTGTCGACCTGTTCGGGGATGAACGGGTCGCCGTAAGTGTCGTTGATGGAAGTCGGGATGGACTGTGCCCACTCGGGCGCTCCCGGCGCAAGCGTCATGACGGGATCACGGGTGATTTCTGGGGCGTTGATGATGGTGAGCGGAAGGTTGGTTGTGGTGGTCATGCGGCCTCCTAGGCCAGAGCGTGCATGAGGCGTAGCTGGACGTGCGGGACCGCTCGATGCGCCCAGTCGGGGCGCTCAACGACGGATCTACCGCGAAGGGATCGCGCGCGCCTGGTCGAGCACGTAGCGGGCGACGTCCTTGAGATCACCGCTGTTGTTCACGGTGATGTCGTGGGGCAGGGCCGAGGTGATGGAGGTTTCGGTGCTGTGTTTGTCTGACGCGACGTCGTGGCCGCCGTCCCGCGCCAGTAGTCGTCGTCGCCGGACGTGGTCGTCCACGACCACGTGGACGGTGTGGAAGCCGTGTTCCCGAAGCAGAGACAGCTCGTCGGGATAGCGGCAGTCCGTCACATAGACCGGGACGCTCTCGGGGATCTCTTCGAGCTGTGCGACCATGCGCCGGGTCCAGTGGAGGGGTTCCTCGCGGCGTCGGACATCGGCACCCCACCACTGGAGGAGTTGTCGCGGCAGGCCGTAGCGGGGAATGCTGCCCGCCAGGGACTTCTGTGCCGCGATCACTCGCTCGACGGCCTCGGCCGCAGTATCTGCGTCCACGTTGAGGCGCTGCTGCACTGCCTCAGCTGCCGCGCCGGGGTCGGCCGCATGTGCACTGACCTCTTCAGCCAGCGCCTGTGCCTCCGCGACGACATGCTCGCCGAAGGTGAGTTTTCGGGGTGTGACGCCGAGCAGAGAGTAGACCGCGCATGCCACGCTGTCCTTTCCGCTGCCGCTGCGCCCGGAAAAGGCCAGGCGCAGTTGCTCAGACCGCGGCACGGCAGTCGATCCGTTCCGGTATCAGCCAGCCCTCCCGGCAACCGCGAGCGAAGGCGAGATGATGGGCTAGTCCGGCGTAGCCCGTGACGGTCTCGAAGTACAGCGGGTGCAGCGGGTCGACCTCCAGTCGTCCGACAGCATCCTCGGTCAGGAACGGTGGGAAGCGCCGGGCCGCGTCGAGGAAGAAGGATTCCGCCTGGGCGTAGTCGCCTCGGGCCTGGGCGACTACGCCCCGGTTAATGACCGCGTGGAGGAGCGTCGGCTCTGCCTCGATCACCTCGGCGAACGTCAGGTCAGCCGCATCGAGATCCCCGTCCGCGGTCTGGCAGACGCCCACCATGTTCTTCAGTGAGGCATCCCCGGGCCGCAGCGACAGGCCCTTCTCGTACGCCTGCCGTGCTTTTTCGGCCTTCCCAGCAGCTCTCAGAACGTGCCCGTGAAAGGCCCAGACGGTGGGATTGCTGCTGTCGATTCCCAACGCCTTCTCGCTCCACTGCAGGGCTTCATCGAATCTGCCGAAGAGCCGCAGGTTGAGACCTATGTATCCCGTGAGTACGGCGTCATCCGGTTGGTCGGCAAGCTGCTCATGCATCAAGGACATGTATCGGATGGCCTTGGCATCACGCGCGGAGCGCGGCCGGGCGTGGCCGATGTGCGTCAACAGGGCAGAGCTGTGGGTGATACCCCAGTTGTCGCGAGCGAGCGCAGGCTTCACCGACTCATTGATCTTGCGCTCGTACCTGATCTGCGGACTGGAACGGAAAGCCTTGAGCTCACGCCCGGTGTAGAAACCCCCGGTCGGGAAGAAGTTGTAGCGCAACAGCGTGATCCCCCCGACCTGCGGGCCGGCGGTCTCGATGGCCTCCCGCAGGGGCTCCACCTGCCCGGTGTGCAGCCGTTCGTCAGCGTCCAGGAACAACACCCAGTCGGCGTCATCCACCAGGGACAACGCGTGGTTGCGGGCGGCGGAGAAATCCCCGCTGAAGGGGAAGTCCGCGACCTGGTCCGCCAACTGTTCCCCGATGGCCCGCGTGCTGTCGTGGGAGCCGGTGTCGACCAGGATCAGCTCGTCGCAGATCTGCCGCATAGAACGCAGACAGTCGGCAAGGAAGCGCTCCTCATCCTTGGCGATGACGCAGCCGACGATCCGGGGCGGGATTCGGGTGTCGCTCACTGCACTGGCTCCTGGTTCGTGATGCGCTGGTGCCTCTCCACCATCGACTGGCCGACTTTTTGCCAGGCAGCCTCAGGGAACAGAGCGATGCGCCGTGTCTCGGGCAACGCCGCACAGGCTGCGGCAAGGGTCGGCGAGGGGTGTGAAGCGATGACGTAGACAGTGGCGTCGGGATCAGACAGAGCAGGCAGCCGCCGTAGCTCATCGAGTCCAGCCGTGTCTTCAAGCCGGGTGACGACCGCGTGTGGCGAGTGGGCGAGCGGCCCCACGAACTCCTGGAACGCCGCGAGAAAGTCACCACCCTTGGACGGGTCAAACACGTCCGAGAGAAGTCCGTACGCAGCGGCTCTAGGGTGCCGTTCCACCAGACGGTTCAGGTTGCTTCGCCAGCCCTCGAACCGCTCGGGGGTCATCGTGCGATCGTGGTACTGGTGGTCGCTGTCGACTCCGAGGGCGAAGGACCAGATAGCACCGGCGTCATCCAGCCGTAGACCGAGTTCGATGTCCTCAAGTCCCCATCGATGGAAGGCCGAGTCGAACACGTCACCGTTGGCCAGCGGTACCTGACCGAGGAGTTCTCGGGGAACGGAGAGGACACAGGAGAAGCACAAGGCCCAGGGTGCGGGATGCCGGGCAAGGTTGTACGAGTAGACCTCGCCGAGGAGTTCCCTGCTGTCTCGCCGGGGCTGCTTCACCACGCCTAGTGGCGGCTGCAACTGTCGTCGCAGCCCCACGAGGACCAGATTCTGCTGCACTTGCTGATGCGCGGCTGTCAGCGCATCAGGGAAGCTGCGGTCGACGACGATGTCCGCGTCGAGGAAGATGATCCGCTCACCGGAGGCAGCACGGATCCCCGCATTGCGTGCGGTCGCCGGCCCCTGGTTGCTCGTCAACCGGATCACGCTGCAGCCGTGGGCCGCGGCAACGGCCGCGGAGTCGTCCGTGGACGCATCGTCCACGACGATGACCTCGCAGTCGGAGCGACCGGCCCATGGGCGCAGGGTGGCCGGCAGCATGGGGGCGCGATTGTGCGCCGGGATGATCACTGAGTACACGAGCCACCTCCGCTTGTGCGGCGCACGAGGGCGTTACTCATCGTCGCTCCGCAGCGTCAACAGATCATGCTCGACCAGTTCCATAAGGGCTTCGGCCGTGTCGTTGACGGCTTCGCCGACCGGCACGTCGTACTCTTCAGCAATCAGTGCGCCGAGATCGCGAATGGTCCGATTCCCGTCGATCATCTTCCAGATGTCGAGGATGACGCCTTCCAGTTCGAAGACATGTTCCGGACCGGCTACGGTGAGCTTCCCCCGCGACTTCCTGATCCGGAGGTCAAGCCTGGGCACGGGCACCGAGTTCGCAAGAGCCTGGTGGCTCATGGGCGTTCCTCGATCTCGACCTCGAAGGCAACCTTGCGGCAGAACATGACGACTTCCTCAACCCACTTGCCCGGGGCCGTGGGGTCGAGGGACTGCATCGACTCCAGGGCCCAGTACTCGTCAAAGGAGATCTCGGGCGGCGCCGCCATGCGGTAACGGCGGGCCCGCCACTTCGGGCTTCCGCCGAACTCCTCGTGACTCGCGAGGAGGGCATCGACGGAGAACCCGAAGGCGATCCGGGCGGACAGCACCGCGCTTTCGATGTCGCCGCTCTCCATCTGGCCGACGGCATCTTCGACCGCGACATCGGCGAAATTGAGCCCGCGCGCCACCAGAGAGGCACGGTAGGCGGACGCGCGCAGGTCGGCCACCCGCCCGGTGAGCCACTCCTCGCCCGAGATCGCGCGCGCATAGGTCAGGCGCTCGAGGAAGTCGATTTCGTAGGAGGTCAGCCGACCACCAGCGATCTGTCCGGTCTCGTACTCGTCCCATGTGACCTTGGACAGGACCTGGTCAACCTGGGCGTCCATCCAGTACTCGACATCCCAGCGGCACCCGTCGACGGTCAGGATCTCAACAGAGAGGGTGTCGGGACGCAGCGCGATGGGGTGCGGGTTCGTGGTGGGCCGCTGCCACTGTTCGTCGCCGGTGATGACGTAGATGTTCAGGTTGCTCGCGGCGTTGCCCCATCCCCGGACACGCGACCCGGAGAGGTACACCGCCTTGTACGTATCCGGCAGCAGTCCATGGGTGCGGAGATCTTCGAGGGTAATCAGGGGAGTATCACTCATGGTGCTTCTTTCGGTACGTCGAAGGTTCATGGACAGGGGGCCAGTCAGCTCACCAGCAGTCCCGTTTCGGAGCACTCGTTGATCAGTTGCCAAATGTCGTCGAGGGTGCGGCCGGCTTCGGCTGCCGCCTCCTTCAGAGTCCGGACACCGTCGAGTGCCTGCAGGAACCTCAGCCAGCCCCCGTCCTCACGCTCGTTGATCTCAAACTCGAGTCGTCCGTCCACCGAGACGAGCCAGTTGTCCGGCGCAGCATGCTGACGCAGGAGCAGGACACCTTCGGCGAGGGACAGCACGCTTGCTTCCGTCAATCCTGAGCTCCGGATCACGGCCGCTTCGATCCTTGAGGACTCCGATGCCCAGTCAGTCACCTTGAGCGACACAGGTGTTTCACCGGCAGGCGCGGTAACGGGGTGGGCAGGCAGCTCACGGACCATGTTGTCCAGCAGCCCCATGTTGATAAGCCGGAGCAACTGCTCGAGATGACCAGCGTCGGGATTGTGCTGGAGCTGTGACAGGTAGGCCCGGATACCATCCGCGTCCAGAAATTGTCTGCCCCCCGTACCAGCGAGCGCCTCCTCCACGAGGGCGGAGTTGTCCTGCGCCAGCATCTGAGTGAAAACGAGATACGTCTGCCGCACTCCCTCACCGTGGTAGAAGGGAACCTTCGGGCGGTCCACGTACCGGTCAGGGACGACTCCGCGCATCGCCTCACGGACAATCCGCTTGTCCCACAGGAGCCGTTCCCTGCTCCGCTTCGGAATGGCCGCGACCAGTTCTACCAGCCGCCGGTCGAGGAACGGAACCCTTGCCTCTATGCCGTTTCCTGCCGCTGTGCGATCCTCTTGCCAGCAGTTGTACTGCTGGATGTCCAGGAACTTTCGGTGGACGAATGCAGCATACGGATCGGCGAAGATGTCGTCCGTCGAAGATCGGAGCACTTCGGGCGACACAAGGCCAGCCGCCTCCGGCTTCCACCAGGTGGCCAGGTCCCCGCGGGACGTGAGCGCATGCTGGATTGCCATCTCCCGCAGGGTCGCGGTGACACCGTCCCAGGTGCCGTCCTCGGAGAGGAGCGTGGTGTAGCCGCCGAGGAACTCGTCGGCTGCCGCTCCCAGCAGCATGCCCTTTATCTCCGGATGATTGTCCCGCACATAACGGTGAAGTTTGTATTTATAGAACTGCTCGGGGCCGCACATCGGCATCTCGGTGAGCCAGAGCAGTCGTCTCCAGTCTTCGACGCCGGGAACTTCACCGCCAGGGAAAACGACCTGATGATTGGCGATTCCCAGGTGTCGAGCCAGCGTGTGTGCGTTCTCCGCGTCGCCGTTGATGAACGTGCTTCCGCTGAGCACACTAAAGGTCTGCAGATTCCCGGCCTTCGCTGCGAACGCAGCCACCGCCGCCGAATCGATTCCGCCGCTGAGGAACAGGCCAATCTCCGTGTCGGCCGTTGCGCACTCCCGGACCGATTCATCGAGGAGGCGTCGGAGCTCTTCGATGAAATAGGCATCAGAAGGCCCATCGGATTCATCGAACTGGGGCATTTCCCAGTATCTGTGTTTCCTGGTCTCACCGGAACGCAGATCAATATCAAGGATGGTGGCCGACGGGACTGCCTCGACACCGTTGAACCACGTCATGAGTTCCCCGCTGCCGAGGGCGGCGGCACCGGCGAACGAGCGGTTGGCCAGGGTTCCACCCCAGTCAAGCGAGCGAGGGCAGTCCGGGTCCTGGAACAGAGCCTTGATCTCGGAAGAAAACACGATGCGCGATGTATTACGCGCAAAGAAGAGAGGTTTGACCCCGAACTGGTCTCGCGCGAGAATCAGCCGGTTCTCTTTACGGTCCCAGAGGGCCAGGCCGAACATCCCCCGGACATTGTCCAAGAACTGCAGACCGTGCCGCTGGTACAGATGGACAAGAACTTCACAGTCCGACCCTGTGCGCATGCGCACGTCGGGCATCCTGGCTTCCAGCTCCCGGTGGTTGTATACCTCTCCGTTGGCGATGAGGACAACATTGCCATCCGGACTCACCAATGGCTGCCCGCCGCTCACAGGGTCCACAAGTGAAAGCCGGGTGAAGGCAAGCCCGACGGGCCCCTCACGCAGGATCCGCTCGTCGTCCGGTCCGCGGTGAGCAAGGGCTTGCGTCATCGCCTGAAGTACGCGATCAGCATCGGGCTGCAACTCGCCACCGCCGAGCCGGGCTATTCCAGCCAGACCGCACATACTTACCGCCTCAAACTTCTCATCGTTCGATACCGCCGACTATCGGCACGGAGCAGCCGGCACTGGCGCAATAATCCAAACGCTGTTGGCGCCCCGGTCTCCGGGGCGCCAACAGCAGACCATCAGTGGAGGATGGAGATGATGGAGCTAAAGCCCGTCTTCTTAGCCTGCGGCTTGATGTACTTCTTCATTTGGCACACCCCCCTTCAAAAGTTTTTTCTACGGGGATACACCGAAGGACCTACCCGCGAGCAGGTCTCAAGCGTGGGTGATTAGCAGCACCACGCCTGAAACTGAAGCCCCCGCAAGGAGATGGCCATTTCGAAACCCCCGACGCCGGGGAATCTAGATCCGCCCCCGAACGGTGACCGATCTTGGTACGCGCTCCAAAGCGTGTCAATCCCTTATCCCTCCACGGCAGCATGACCATGGAATGGACCAGATGTCCGCTTCACCCCATGTCAAGGGCACGGAACGTAGTCACTTTCCAATTCAACTAAGCGCCGAGCCGGTCACCCCCCAGTTGTGGACACTGGCAGGCGGGATAAGTGGCACCGCTCAACCCTCCCTACCGAGTGAGGGCACAGGCAAGAGTCGAACCCGCAAAGAAGGGCCACGCGCATCGAAGGTGCCCCGGTGCGGCCGTTGAACCGCACCGGCCTCTCGCTCGACGGCGCATCGCAACTCGGACTGCCAGCATCTCGCCTCAAGTGGCTGGATATCAACTACCGCAACAGGGGGCCAAATTACTGCCACGTTCACTGCAACTGCCTTGCTACAACGACCAGTTGAGGCGCATCACAGCACTGCCCCGTATGCGGATTCATTTGTCCGATATCCGGTCGCTCACATGGGCGGGGTGGGTGCCCCCTGAGCGCCCAGGCACCTTGCGGGTGTCGTCACAACGCGGATGGTGCTCGACGAGAGCTGCTAGCCACGGCGCCGCACCGAGCGGCTCACCTGCGCTCTGCCACTTGGGGTCGCCGAGGCACGGAAGGAGCCGGCGCTACCAGCACCGCGGCCGGCAGTCACCTGTCATGTAACGCACCCCGCCCGGCATCAGCCACAGGCGGCCCGCTGCCCGACAGCGGAGCGTCACCATCAGGTGGTTGCTGTTTTATCAACCTTTGACCAAAAGAGCGGTGGGCGGCGCTGCGCAACAGGATCAGGTCACATCATGGCGCCTTGGTCGGGCCACCCGTCGAGGTCCACGGTGTGCGCGGGGCACAGGTACCTGAGCCAGTCCGCGCCCGGCCCGGAGTCCTGCGCTGGCCCGGCGGCGCAACCACCGGGCGGGCCGGAGCGTGGAACTGATCGTGATCGCAGGACGTGCCGCGGACAGCAGGCTGGGGACCGCGCCACGGTGCGCAGAGATCGCCCGCCTGGGCGGCCGCCCGCGGTTCACCGCGGCCGCCGCGCACACCGCGACGTTCAGCATCATCGCCGCCGTGGCCGACGCCGCAGAACGCTCCCCATTCGTCCACCGCATCTCGGTGGTCCGCAGAGACCTGACCTCGCTCTACCTCAACGAGCGCAAGCTCCCTGGGCAAGGACCCCGTGGAATGCGCGCCGTGCGAAGCCCCGGACGGGCACCCGCTGCTCAAGGACTTGGCCGCTTCCACGTCCGCGGCCCCGGCGAGAGGCTCTTCGAGGAGGCGCACGACTGGGCCGACCCATGACCGACGCCGAGTGCACCCTGCGCCACCTCGTCGGCCTGGACGTCAACATGGCCTTCGCCGCAGGCACCGACGGGCTGCCCGTCGGCCTGGGGCGCGCCCACGCATACGAGCGCGTCCTGCTGACGATCCGCCTCGCGCTGGCCGGCGAACTCGGCCGGACCCTGCCGTCCCTCGACGTGGCACTGCGCAACTACTGGGAGACCGTCCACCCCGGCGAGCCCCTCGACGAGTACATCCGGCGCACCGGGATCGCGGGCAAGGTCACCAACCTCCTGCCCAGCCAGCTCCAGGCCGGCGTCGGCGAGCTCGCGGCCGCCCTTCAACTGCCCGGCCTGGTCGGCTCGGCCGCAGGCCAGCTCACCTCCGCCCTGGTCACCGCACTACGCGAACGGCACGAGCGCGCCCAGGCCCTCGCGGGCGCCGAACGGACCGCGGCCCTGCTGGAAGCCACCCCGGACCTGGAAGCCCTGTCCTACTACCCGCACCTGCTGGCCTGGGACCTGAGCCGGCTGCCCGCGAAGAAGACGGTGGCCCCGGTGGTCCTGCTGGACACCTTCGAGGACACCGCGGACCGTCACCGCGACCTGGAGCGGCTCCTGCAACGGCTGGTCTGTCATGCCGAACAGCTCCTTCGTCCTCGTCGGGCGCAGCCGCCTGCAGTGGGCCGACCCAGCGCTCCACGGTCAGCTCGACTGGACTGGACCCGTCGCCTGGCCCGGCCTGTCCGCCACCCGGAACGTGCCCGCGCCGCGCACAGGGGTACCTGCCGAGCGCCAGCACCTGATCGGGGGCCTGTCCGCCGAGGACTGCGAAACCGGGGATCGCGGCGCTGCCGACGGGAGTGCTGCGGACTGGGGCGGAACCGTCGGCGGTTCGTGTACTGGCGGAGGGGCGGGGACTGTGGGAGGGGCGAAAGCTGCCCGGATATCAGGGGCGGGCGGCTGGTGGAGCCGACACCGGCTTCTTCCCCATAGTGGCCTAAGCCTTGGCTCTGGCATGTGGCTTCTGGCGGGCCGCGACGGGTGGCCGGCAGGAGGGAGTGGTGGGGCGGCCGGATGCCTCGTCGTCGTGCCAGTAGGCGATCTGCCAGTGCGCTTCGGCGAAGAGCCTCAGCTGGGGGGTGTAGCCGCCGGTGAAGATGGACCGGTTGCCGAGGGCCAACACGTGGGTGCCGGGGGTGAGCGGTTGCTGAGTCCCTCGTGCTCGGAGCGGAGCACGACGTGGAAGCGGCCCTGACCGGCGGGGACGTCGACGGCGAGGGTGACATAGGGACGGTCACGTGGGCTTTGCGGACTGCCTGAACGGTGGCCTGGACCGCGACCGGATAGGTGGCTTTTTCGCTGGCCTGGAGTTTGTAGAGGGCGGTCAGGGAAGCGGCGCCGGGCCCGTAGCAGAACTTCCCCCAGGGGACGGGGCCATGGCCGTAGGGCTGGACGCTGAACTTCTTCACGATGTCGCCGTCGAAGTCGTGGAGTTGCAGGAACCGGGCGATCTTCGCGGCACTGGTGATCGCCGGGGGCAGGTGGGGTCGAACCGTGGTGATGTTCCGGATCCGCACGGCGCCGTCCTGCCCTGGGCCAGCAGGCTCAGCGGGTCCGGTCGCCCCTGGCGAGAATCCGCGGCAGTTCCAGGCGCAGGATGCCTTCGTCGACGTGGGCCAGGCCCTGTGAGCCGCGGGCGATGCCGTTGATGGCCTCGGTGGGATTGAGGTCGCAGGCGGACTCGTGCTCGGTGCTGGGTACGAGCTGGAAGCAGCCTTCGACATTTTTGTATTCCGAGACCGCGTCGACATCGGCGAGGCAGAACGCGCAGTACAAGGTTCCCTTGGGCGGCTTGTGCCCAGGGGCGAACTCCTCGCCCAGCACGATCCGGCCGACGGAGCCGTCAGCTCGCTTCTCGCGCGCCTTCCTCAACCTCATCCCTTCGGATTCTGCATCGATGTACCCAGCTGCCGGATCATGGAAGCGGCGATCCGGCACATGACTCCCGACCACGTCCCTCCTCAGCGGATCGAACGCCTCAACCTGGCCACACGGGACGGGTGGTAGCCACCGGCGACCTCGCACCGGACGCCGGGCTCAGCGCCACAAGCCGGACACGCCACCTCGTGGACGTCCCTATTACCCGACCGCTGCCCCGGCGCGAGCCCGGAGCCCTGGTCAGCTCCAACCACCGGCTCCTTGCTGGCTACGCCGTCGGTCCTGCTGGAGGTCCGTCGAGCCCCGCACGCCTCTTCCACGACTCGACGAGCTCCCGCTCGCGGGCGCTGAGGACGCTGCCCGACTCCTCCGCAGCCCGCAGCAGTCGGCGCACCGAATCTCGCAACACCTCACGCCCCAGCGAACGGCGCCCCGCCCGGACGACGCCGCAGAGACGACAGCAGCGCACGTACACGCTCCGCTGCCCGCCGCGCCCGCTCAGCCTCCTGCTGAGCTGGCAGAATCCCCTCCTGCCGCTCCTGCGCATCCGTGGCCAGCAGAGCGCCGGCCTGCTCCGCGACTACGGTCTCGGCCTCGGTCCGGTCATGGCTCGCAGTCCCGTTAGCCAGCACCAGCAGGTGGCCGATCGCCACGAGGTTCCCCGCTGCGACGGCCTCTTCCAAGAGCAGGAACAACCTCCGCCGTGCCACAGCCTGGATCTCCAGCCAGCGCTTCGCCTCCGCCACCCCGTCCGACAGCTACTCCTGGAGCTCTCCCCTCACCCCCTCCACTGCGGCGATATCGCGGCAGACCTGAGCGACGAGGACCACGGACTCCACCCGGCGGGCATCGGCCAGCTTGCGCAGCAGCAGCGGGCGCCCGCGCCTCCACGTCCGGGGCTTTGCGGATCTTGCCCACACCCCAGGTCGAGACAGGGCGCGTGCTGCGAGAACGCACGATCCGCTCCACCGCCGGCGTCGACAGTCCGCGCTCGGTCATCTCGCACTCATTCAGCGCGAACCACTCGACGTCCCGCGCGAACGCCTCCGTGCCAATCCGCACCCGGCGGTGCGTTCCCTCGCTGTCCAGACGGCAGGCGGCCGAGGCAGCGCCCGGTGGGGAATGGGAGCTGGTGGTGCGCTACGTCGACGGCGCCTTCGTCGTGTCCGAGCCAGGGGCACGGTCGTGGTGAGCGGGACCCGGGAACGTCTGGAGCGGTGGCGCGCGGTCCAGGCCTGGCTGACCTGGCAGCAACACCAGGTCGCACGCACCGTCACCGCACTCGAAGCCGCACTCGCCGAGGAGCAGAGCCGCCTTCCATTGCCGCCTCCTCCGGACTGGAAAGCAGAAGCCATCCGCACCGCTGGCGGCCCTCAGGCGCTGCGCGTGCACGTGGGCGGCTGCGGGATGGGGAAGGGCAAGCCCATCGACCGCGACCAGGCCCGCCGCATGCTCGCCGACGGCGTGGAGCCCTGCCCTTACTGCAGCCGCGACAACGCCCTCGGCATGACCAACTGGCCAAAGCCCCAGGCGACCCAGTACCGGCGACCCCTACTGAAAGACTCACCAGTCACTCCCGGTTACTCACCTGCGGCAGTCACCACACACCACGACGACGAGGTGGCCTGGTGACTCACCGGTGAGTCACCAGGCGCGTTCGGTGGGTGCTCCGACATCGATGCCTACGACGAGGACCCCGTGCGTGTCGTAGACCGAGGAGCGGATCGACGGGCCGGGCCTTACTCGTCCAACAGTGAGCTTCTTCAGCGTTGCCGCTCTAGAGTGAGGACGGCCTTGGCGATTGACGTCATGCGGTTGGGGCTGCACCGGGATCTGCGGAAGATCCGCCAGGACTTCAGGCGGGCGACGCCGCGTTCGACGGGTGCCCGTGCCGCGGCCAAGGCACGGTTGCGGGTCTTCTCGGTGGGGGTGAGGTCTTGCCGGGGCCTGCGTTTGATGCCGGTGGTCAGCCAGGGACCGCCGCCCTGGTAGGCGAGATCAGCCACGATGGGAACGCCCTGGCGCTCACAGATCCGGATGATCCGGTGAGTGCGGGCGGCGGTCAGGTCGTGGGTGCGGCCCGGCAGGACGGGCGAGAGCCACAGCAGCCGGCCTCCGGGGTCGGTGACGACCTGCACGTTCACGCCGTGGCGCCGGTGTTTGTGGGAGTAGTCGGCCCGGCCGTCGCCGACCCGGTCGCACTCGGCGAGGGTCCCGTCGAGAAGGACGAAGTCGGGATCACGCTCGCGCAGCGTCTTGAGCAGCCCCGGCGCACGTGCGGCGAGCAGGTCGACGACCGCGTTGGTGTAGGCGTGGGCGGTGGACTCGCTGATCCCGAAACCGGCAGCGATCTTCGCCAGAGTGGTGTGTTCGCGCAGGTACACCAGTGCCACCATCGCGCGCTGGGACGGACGGAGCTTGCACCGCCGGTCGCCCTCACGGGTGACGATCAGCATGGTGACCCACTCCACGAGCGCATGCGGTAGGTCGAGTGCGGCAGGATGGATGACCAACGAGGCCCCCGAGCAACGTGATTGAGACGTCAGACATCTCGATCAACAGCTCGGGGGCCTCGCTCGTTGCGCGTCACGGCCCATCACCCGATCGGTGGCGAACTCGAAGAAGCTCAGTGAGCCGTACCGCCCTGCTGCTCGTCATCGCGACCGGCAGCAGGGCAGGGGAGGAACACGGTTCCGTCCGCAGTGGTCACCCATACCGAGCCGGGGCCGATGGTCAGTGTGGCGAGCGGGGAGTGTGCCGGCACCTACACCGGCATCGCCATCGACCCCTCGGGCGACAACCTCATGGCTTACCAGACTGAAAAATGATCTTGTGGGGCGGACCGCCCAAGGACTCCCGCTGAGCGGGACGGTGCATCCGGCGTCAGAGGTCGTTTTATCCCGCTGTTTTATCTCGGGATCGGCTATTTAGTCTGGTGTGTCGTGTCGCGCCAGGAGATGGTGTTCTCGCCGGTGAGGCGGCGAGCCATGAGGTCGGTCATGGCGATGTGGATGACGGCTTCGGAGCGGGTGGGAAGGGTTTCGTAGTCACGGGCCAGGCGGCGGTGGAGCATGAGCCAGCCGTAGGTTCGCTCGACCGCCCAACGTTTAGGGATCGGGGTGAATCCTCTGCTCCCGGGCTTGCGGGCGGTGATCTCCATGTCGATTCCGAGGGTGGCGGCGTGTTCGACGAGGTGCTGGCGGTAGCCTCCGTCCACCCAGACCTTGCGGATGCCGGGGTGGTCGGCGGCGACCTGGTCGATGAGCCGGGTGCCGGCGACGGAGTCCTGCACGCTCGCCGCGGTGACCAGCACCGCGAGGAGAAGGCCGAGCGTGTCGGTGACGATGCTCCGTTTGCGGCCCACGATCTTCTTGCCCGCGTCGATGCCCTGGCCGGAGGCGTGGACGCTGGTGGAGGTCTTGACGCTCTGGGCGTCGATCACACACGCCGAGGGCTCCGCGTCCCGTCCTTCCTTCTCACGGAGAAGCTGCCGGAGAAGTCCGTTGAGCTGGGCGAACACGCCCTCGTCCGCCCATCTGGCGAAGTAGCCGTAGACGCTCTGGTGCGGCGGGAAGTCATGCGGGAGGTAGGCCCACTGACAGCCGGTGCGGTCCACATAGAGGATCGCGTTCATGATCTCGCGCAGGTCGTGCCGCGGAGGCCTGCCGAAGTCCAGGGCCCGACCACGACGCTCGAAGCGCCACGCGGACAGCACCGGCTCGATCAACTTCCAGCGGGCGTCGGAGAGATCACTCGGATACGGGCGTCGCGTCGTCATGATTCCGGCGTACCGCCGCGGACCGAGTGCGCCCAGGCGCGCGGCCGCGGCACCGGAAGCACGCGGGCCGCCAAGGGCCGGACACCCTGGGATGAGACAAGAACAAGAGCCATCCCGCCCCACCCGCCACACCACCCGGCCCACAGGCACCGACTCCACCCATGGTCACGACCGCACCGCGATCGGCCACCTTGAGGATCACATCAATTTCGGGCAATCCAGATGGAAACGACCTCTAAGGACCTACTCGCTCAGGTCCACACCGCCGGCGCCGAACCGCCTGGTGACGTCGCTGGCCCTGTCGTCAGCCGGGCCTCGCTCCAGGCAGACCTGGTGAATGCTCTGGATCGCGGCACCCGTCTCGCCGCCCGCGTCAGGCACCTGGAGACCAAGCTCTCCGAAGTGCTTGGCGAGCAGGCGTGGCGGGAGTCCGGGCTCGGGGCTCCTGATGATGTCGAACAGCTCAAGAGCCGGATCACCGCGCTAGAACAACAGGTGATCGACATGACCGGCCGGCTTGAGGAACGTGACGAGGAACTGCAGGCCGCACGGGCGGCCAACCGCCAACTGATCAGCCGACTCAACACCGCCCGTCCCACAGAAGGGTGAAGCAGGACAAGGGGCCCGGCTGACGCCGGGCCCCTTGCGGGGAACCGACGAAATGCGGTTCGCGGGGTGACGGAATGGGCGGAGCGGGTCATCGGCCGGGCGTCGGCCGTAGGTTCGTCCTCGCTTGCGCCGAGGAGAGTCCCAGTCCGGGGACGCGAGCTGCTCGGGGTCTTGGGACTCCCTTGTCGGCCCGAGGCTTCTATTTCCCCGGCCGCGAGAGCGGTCGGAGACGGTCTCCGAGCTTCTACAGCCGGTCGGGCCCCGTAACGCCTGAGTACTTTTTCCATGATTGGAATGCCGCCTGGACTGCGGGATCTGGTTCTGGTACTGGCTCCCCCCGCTGGTATGCCCCTAGGCAATCCAGCGCGTCGTCGCAGATCAGCGTGTCGCGGCGATGACTGGCTGAAGCAGACGTTTCCGTGGGAAGGGTATAGATCATCCCGATGTCCAACTGGATGCGCAGTCGTAGGCGAGCGTCAGGAACTCGCAGCATCGCGATCTCGATCCTTTGACGGCGGTCCTGCATGAGATTGAAGCGCTTCATCTTCTTCTGCGTGGTGAGGGTCTCCGATCTCCAGAAGGCGCTTGGCCATTTGTGGCGTGTGTCTTCCGCTGGCCATTCGTAGCTGCCAGTTCTTAGGCGGATGGCCTTCTGAATCTCCGAGAACTCGGTCATGACCAGGTCGACAGCTGCTTTAGCCTCGATCTTTCGTGACGGTCCGTCGGTTTCTTCGGCGGGCCGTTTCGGTTGTTCGGGCTGGTGGTGGTCAGGCTGGTGGCCCGGCTGTCGCGTCGGGTGGGCGCCGGGTTCCACGGCTCCGGCGGGAGGATGCTGCTCGCAGGGACGGGAACGCGCTGGTCAGCCGGGGTTCGGGAGAGCTTCGAGTCGTGCCAGGGCGTCGGTGATCACGTCGGTCCAGGGCCAGTGGCGTGCGAATCTCAGGTGTCGGCGGCGGGCGGTCGTGACGATCTGGGCGGCGGCGGAGAACAGGCGGAGTCGCAGACGGCGGGGCTCCCACCTGCGAGTTTTGCCGTTCAGGGCGAGCATGGGCATCCAGGCCAGCAGGTCGAGGGCGAGCTGGACGATCTCCAGCCAGATCCGGTTCTGGGCGGTGTCGTGCAGGGGAAGGTTGCGCAGGCCGGTGGCGCGGGCGGCCCGGATGCGGTCCTCGGCCCTCGCGCGCTGGCGGTGCCGCAGTTCGAGTGCGGCGATGGGGGCGCCGGTGGTGTTGGTGGCGAACGCGGTCAGCCGCAGGCCGTCAGCGTCGGTGATCCGCAACTGGGCGCCGGGGTGCGGGCGTTCCTTGCGGACGATCAGCCGCGTTCCCTTTGGCCAGCCCTTGAGGCAGTCGCCGTCGAGTTCGGCGACCCAGGCTCCGTCGCGGATCTCGCCGCCCGGCTCGATCGCTGCCGTCCACGCGGCCGGCGGGACTTTGAGGGCGGCCTGGTGGATGGCGTCGGTGATGGTCATGCCGACCGAGTACGACAGCCACCGGCCGCGCTGGGCGAGCCAGGCGACGAACTCGTGGGTGCCGCCTGCGGAGTCGGTACGGATCAGCGTCCGGCGTCCGCGCCGGTAGGTCTTCGGCAGCTGGGCCAGAGCGAGCCCAGTCGTGGTGATGTGGTCGGCGGCGGTGTTGCTGCCTGCGTTGCCCGGCCTGAGCAGGCCGGCCACCGGCTCTCCACTCCCGCCGCTTCCGTGGTCGACGAAGGCCATCAGGGGATGGTGTCCGAAGGTCTTCTTCCAGGTCGCGGTGGCGTCCTGTTTCTCGGAGTGGGCCAGCACGAGCACCCCGTCCAGGTCCACGATCACGTGTCCTGCGGCGTCCGGGGCCGCGTTCTTGGCCACGTTCCAGACGTGCTCGCGGGCTTCGGCCCGCGCGGCCCCTATCGCGGAGAGGGCCTTCGGCCCGGCCGCGGCGAGGGTGTCGATGAGTCGGGAGACGGTCGGGTCGGAGGCCACCGGGCCGAACACGGCCGGCTCGGCCCGCAGCATCCCGACATCCGCGAGGCAGTCGCCGCCCAGAGCGACCGCCAGGGCGACGTCCAGCAGGATCTTGCCCGGATCGTGCACCGCCCGCGGACGTCGCCACGGCGTCAGCGCCGTCGATATCGCCTGGTCCAGCCCGGCCTTGCGGACCGTCTCGACCAGCAGTACAGCCCCGGCCTGGGACACCACCGCATGACCGCCGCCCTCAATGCGGACGCGGGGATAGGACCCGATACGCTTCTTCACCTGGGAAGTGCCTCCGACGGTGGCAGGAACAAGGACCTCGACAATCCTCATTCTTGCTGGTCAGAGGCACTTTTCGCTTATCTGACCACCCGTCGGACAGCCCGCTTCATGAAAGCGCGAGGTTAGCCATCTCCGTCCGGGCAGTCCTTCGCTGCTGCTGTAGTTCCCAGGCCGTGCCGGCAAAGGTCGCAACCCCGCCGACGAGAGCACCGCCCAAAGCGAAGATCCCTGCCGTCAGATCGCTCATGAGCTGCATCCTGTCGCTGACCGCGGCTCAGCTACGACCCGGAACGACGGCTGGCCGGGTTGACGGTCACGGTACGAGGGCGCAACGGCGACCAGGGGGGCCGAGTGCTCGGGTCCGGATGGAGTGACGGGCAAGGGCTCAACAGCGTCGGTCGCACCAAATTGCTTCACCATGACCATGACGCTCACATGGGCCTCCGAAAGCTGGATGTTGCGCGAGTTTTGTGATGCACACAGCACAGCGCGCTTGGTTGTCCGCCGTGCCCTCCGACACCATCCCGGCGGCTTTCCGGGGGAGAAGGACCCCCGGATGCGCCCGGCAACGCCAGGCTCGATGAGGTATTCCTCAGCGTGGGCGGCGCCAAATCTGGCATCAAGTCGACTGCCGGCAGGGTGGCGTCAGTGGGCGTGGACGGCGCGGACGTAGCTCTCCACCCATCCGGATGACGCCATACCTTGCACCACAGGTGTTGCGATCAGTACCGTGCTCACCCATAGCCACTGAGCTGCGAGAACTCCGTAGCGGGTCCGCCTCAGGCTCGGCGACCTCCAAAGAAGTCTCCGTGTGCGTGGAGGGCCAGGCCGACCGCGCCCCGGCGCGCGCGGTGCCCGACGACGTCGTACGCCGTCAGCGCGCCGAAGCCGTCGCCGCCTTTCCCGGCCTGCGCGCCGAGGGCTTCGACCACGTCGTCTTCGCCGACAACATCCACCGACTGGAGCCGCTGCTCCAGCGCGCCAGCGACACCCGCCGCGCGGACCTCGGCTGGGACGACCACGCCGTCCTGGGTGATCTGCTCCTGGTCCGCCGCTTCTTCGGCGCGGACGTGCTGTGTGGCGGTGGCGGGAGGGCTCCGCGCTCGCCGGCGGAGACCGCGTCGGCGAGATCCGTCTCGGACCGGACCGCCTGGTCCTCGCGCTGCGCACCGACGTCGACGGCGAAGGCGACCTCGGCTTCGACCTGCTCGTGGGCTGCCCGTACGACGACGACTGCAACGCCCCGGCGTGGCAGGCCGTCCACAACGTCACCGACCTTCTGATCGCCCACGCTGGCACCACCGGACCGCACCCGGGCACCGTCTGCACCGTCCACGGCGGCCCCGACGACGTCGACCAGGAAGCCGACGACCACCACCAGGGCGACGACCCCGACGGCCGCGCCGACCTGGAAGAGCAGTTCGCGGCGTCGGCCCGCGAGTGAGCCGCGCCGCCGACGGCCCGCACCCGCACCCCCTCACCCCGGGAGCTCCCCGCCGGGGACGTATGGGAGTACGGCTGCGACGAGGGCCAGCTGCCCATGCAGGGCGGCGCGGCCGGCCTCGCCGCACACCGTCGGACCGTCCACGATCCCCGCCGAGAGGATGGCGACCACCGCATCCCACCACTGTCCAGCCCGACCTGCCCCTGTGACCTGGCGGCCCGCACGACCGTGAGACCTATCGACGCCGCAACGCCGTCGAACGTGAGTACGGGAGGATGGCTGTGGGTCTGCCTACAGCTCTCGTACGGTCTGATGTCGCGGCCGCCCACCGTCCGCAACGGATCTCACCGAACCCGGCGGTATCGCCGGCACGGTCGAAAGATCTGAACCAATGCCGGGAATCAGGCCGCGACGAGCTCCTGCTCGCGGGCCGGCGCCTTGGCCTTGGGCTTCTTGTTCGGCAGCGAGAGCCGGAAGACCTTGCGCCAAGCGGAGAACACCTGCTTGGGCAGCGGCCCGGTGACGTACTCCAGCTCGTACTTTTCGAACAGCGCGCGCACCTTCACCGCGACCTCGGCGTACCGGTTGCTCGGCAGGTCCGGGAACAGGTGGTGCTCGATCTGGTGCGACAGGTTGCCGGTCATGAAGTGCATGGCCTTGCTGCCGCTGATGTTCGCCGAGCCCATCATCTGGCGCAGGTACCACTGGCCGCGCGTCTCGCCCCTGATCGACCGGCGCTGGAAGACCTGCACGCCCTCGGGGAAGTGCCCGCACATGATCACCGAGTGGGACCAGATGTTGCGGACCAGGTTCGCGGTGAACGTAGCGGCGAGCGTGGGGAGGAACGACGGGCCCGACAGCAGCGGGTGGATCACGTAGTCCTTGAGCACCTGCTTGCGGATCTTGCTGCCCACGGCCTTGGCCCGCGCGCGGAACTCCGGGTTCTTGCGGCGGCGCTTGGGCAGGTTCTTGCCGAGCTCCAGGTCGTACGCCGCGATGCCGTACTCGAAGAAGCAGGCGTTGAGGAAGTTCCACAGCGGCTGGCCAAGGTGGAACGGGTGCCACTTCTGGTCCTCGTCGACGCGCATGATGCCGTAGCCGAGGTCGTTGTCCTTGCCGATCACGTTGGTGTACGTGTGGTGCAGCTCGTTGTGCGAGTGCTTCCACTGCTCGGACGGCGAGACGTGATCCCACTCCCAGGTGGTGGAGTGGATCTTCGGGTCCCGCATCCAGTCCCACTGGCCGTGCAGGATGTTGTGGCCGATCTCCATGTTGTCCATGATCTTCGCCACGGACAGCCCGGCGGTGCCGATCAGCCACGCGGGCGGGAAGAGCGAGAACAGCAGCACGCCCCTGCTGACCAGCTCGAGCTTGCGCTGCGCCGAGATGACCTTGCGGATGTAGGCGGCGTCTTTCTCGCCGCGGCCGGCGATCACCTCGTCGCGGATCGCGTCCAGCTCGCGGCCAAGCTCCTCGATCTGCTCCGCGGTCAGGTGGGCGGTGGGGTCGATGGCGGTCAAGGTGCTCCTACCGTTCGATGTCGCAGGGGCCCGCCGCGGCGGACACGCAGGTCTGGATGAGGACGCCCGGCTCGGCTTCGGTGATCTCGCCGGTGCGCAGGTCGCGGACGGCGCCCGCCTTGAGCGGCGTGACGCAGCCGAAGCAGATGCCCATGCGGCACCCGGACGGCATGAGCACGCCCGCCTCCTCGCCGACGTCCAACAACGGCGTGGCGCCGTCCGTGTCGACGGTCTTGCCGGTGGCGCTGAACGTGACCTCGCCGCCGTCACCGGCGACGACGATGCCGGGGCGGAAACGTTCGGTGTGCAGGCGCTCTTGGACGCCGTGTTCGCTCCAGAGCTCTTCGGCGGCGTCGAGCAGGCCCGCGGGCCCGCAAGCCCAGGTCTCGCGCTCGGCCCAGTCGGGCACGAGTTCGTCGAGACGGGCGATGTCGAGCAGGCCGTCTGTGTCGGTGTGCACCTCGGTGAGCCGCAGCTTCTTGTCCGCGACCAGGTCGTGCAGTTCGCCCCGGAAGATCACGTCTTGCGGCTTTGGCGCGCAGTGGACCATGACGACGTCGTCGAACTCGATGTCGCGCAGCATGCCCATCACTGGCGTGATGCCGCTGCCGGCCGTCAGGTAGAGCACCTTGGCGGGCTTGGCGTCCGGCAGTACGAAGTCACCGGTTGCCTGGTCGAGCTGGATCAGCGTGCCCGGTTTCGCCCTGCGGACCAGGTGGTTGCTGACCTTGCCGTCCGGGATCGCCTTCACTGTGATCGTGACGCGGCCGTCCCGGCGGTTTGTCGGCGAGGTGATGGAGTAGGCACGCCACAGGCGCCTGCCGTCGACGTCGACCCCGATCCGCACGTACTGACCGGCCGTGTGACCGCGCCATCCCCGTCCCGGTCTGATCACGATGGTCGCGGCGTCACCCGTCTCGGGGTGCACGGCATCGATGCGCCCCCGCAGGTCGGCGCCCGCACGCAGCGGGCTGACCAGGTCGAGGTAGTCCGACGGCAGCAGCGGCGTCGTGACCATCTCCAGCAGTTTCCACGCCCTATTGCGGAGGGCTGCACTCGTCATGACTCCAGCTTGATGCGCCTCAAGGCGTAAAGTCCTGACCGTAAGATGTAAATCTGGTCGGCTGAATTGTTCACAAGGAACAAAACGTGAGCCATGCAACCCGGAGGGCCACCGAACTGGCCCTGAATGAGACGACGGTCACCGCACTTCGGGCCGCGCTGAAAACCACCGCCGACGAGGTCGTCCAGGCGATCATCGACGAGGTCCCTCCCTACGCCAACGCCCTTTCGGGCCGCATGGGCGCCACCATCCGCCGAGCCGTCCGCACCGCCCTGGGGCACTACCTGGACCTCGCGAGCGGGAACGCCACAGGCGGCGACGCCGGTGACGCGGCCTACGAACTGGGCCGCGGCGAGGTGCGCGACGGCCGTTCGATGGACGCCCTGCTCAGCGCCTACCGCGTCGGCGCCCGCGTGGCCTGGCGATGCCTGGCAGCGGGCGCCGTACCCGCGGGTCTGCCCGCCGCCGAGGTCGCCAAGTTCGCCGAGCTGACCTTCGCCTACATCGACGAGCTCTCCGCCGCGAGCGCCGCGGGCCACGCCGACGAACTGGCCGTCCGGGGCCGGGACCACGAACGCCACCTGGAACACCTGGCCCGCGACCTCCTCGCCGGCGCGAGCCCGGACGTGCTGCTGGCCTCTGTACAACGGGCCGGGTGGCATCCTCCGGTTTCGCTGACCGCGGTCCTGCTGCCCGCCGCCCAGGCCCGGCCTGCCTACCGCACGCTCGACCCGAGCACCCTCGTCCTCGACGATCTGCCGGACGCCTTCGGTGTGCTGCTCGTCCCCGATGCCGACCGATCACATCTCTTGCGGCAGCTGACCGACCGCACCGCCGTGGTCGGCCCGGCCCGGCCATGGACTCGTGCGTCCGCCTCGTACGCACGAGCCGCACGCGCGCGCTCCCTCTCCTCCGATATCCGCGACACCGAGGACCACCTGCCCGAGCTGGTGCTGAGCGCCGACGTGGACGCGCTCGCAGACCTGCGTGCCCGCGCCCTCGCACCGTTGCGGACCTTGCCTGTCGCGACCGCACGGCGGCTGGAGAAGACGTTGCGGGCGTGGCTGCTGCATCAGGGCAGGCGGGACGAGGTGGCGGCGGCGTTGTTCGTCCATCCCCAAACCGTCCGGTACCGGATGTCGCAGCTGCGGGAGCTGTTTCCGGATCTCGCATCGCCACACCGGGTCCTTGAGCTGACGCTGGCGGTCGGTCTTCGGGTCGGCTGACGCGTACTTCGAGCGTCCACGACCACGTCGGCGAGCGGTCCAGGAAGCGTGCCTCGTTCTTGGCGCCTCAGCCGGCTCATGCGGCCAGGGGGAAAGCGGTATGGCCAGCTGAGACCGGGATGCGCGGTGGACGCCGCTGGGGGCGTTGCACAGGCCGCGGCGGGTCGTTACGTGGGCGGACGATCTTCTTCTGGCATCGGGCGGATAGATGATCACCCGTATGGCGGGGCTTGTCCCTCCATTCGCTGCCGCGCCGGCGAGACGGCACGACACCGCCCCGTACGGGACCCGTACGGGGCGGTGCGCTGCTCGCCGCTACCTCTGGTCGCTGCGCAGCATGGCGATGTAATGCGTCGCCTGGGCGTACGTGGTCACGGTGGCGCCGCCGATGTCGGTCGGCGTCGGGCGCGAGCCGTTGCGCTCCTGGTAGATCCACCGGGAGCCCCGCCCCCAGTCGTTCTCCTCGGCGGCTTCCTGGGCGGTCAGGGAGGCACCGCCGCCGAGGGCTTGGCGCACGGTGCCCTCGATGTTGCGGAAGCGGGCCGACTCGGAGGTCAGGGCGATCGCGGCGACCAGGTGGTTGCGGATCGCGTTCGCGTCGCCTCCGTCGCGGGCGAACTCCCACAGGGCGTTCATGTTGCCCCACACCCCGTTCGGAGTGATCCACAGCTGCCTGCTCTGGCTGTCGCCGTGCTCCAGGCTGTGGTTGCCCCCGTAGCGCCCGGTGTAGGGCAGGACGATGGCGTTGCGGCCGAGCGCATGGCCGAGGTCGAAGGGTTCCTGCTCCCCGACCTGGCTGAACTGGACGACGTTTCCGGCGTTCCCGGTGGAGAAGCCTTGCAGGTAGAGGTTGTTGGCGGTGAGGTAGAGCGTGACCGTCCGCCTGACGTCCTGACCGTTCTCCTGCCAGGTGTAGGTGGCGTTGACGGCGATGACCTCATTGCCGCGGCTGGTCTCCCACACGGCGTCCGAACCGGAACCGCCCACCATGGTGCCGGTGTTGCGCAGCGACCTGATGAAGTCCGAGTAGCGGGCGCGCAAAGTGTTGGGATTGGTCGAGGTCAGGTCCCAGGTGACCGTGCGGACGGGGACCTGGAGGGCGGAGACGGGGGCTGTCTCGGGCCGTGAATCGGCGGCCTGGGCGGCGGGAGCGGCCACGGCCAGCAGGGGCAGGCACAGGAGTGCCGCGACGAGGGACTTGCGCATCGGGGTGTTCCTCATTCCGGTGGATGCCGGTGACGTGCGGGGGCGGGGTGAGGGCGGTCAGTTGACCGTGAAGACGACGTCGGCGTTCTTGCCTCCGCCGCCGGCCCGGGAGCAGGAGTGACCCGCGGGAACCTGGCAGTCGTAGGAGTTGCCGCCGGAGAAGGGGTTGTCCCAGCGGAAGACGACCTTGCCGCCGCCGGACATCTGGTATTCGGCCGAGCCCTCCGTCCCGGTGGCGAAGCCGTCGGACTCGCTCTGCCAGCGGGCCACCGCGCCGTTGTTCATGATCGACGGGGGCAGGTTGTCACCGCTCCAGATGCCGTGGTCCAGGCCCGCACCGGTCCGGGCCAGCAGGGCGCCGGACTGGTTCACCACCGTGACGCGGACACTGCGCACGGGGGTGACCGCGAGGGCTCCGGCCTGTGAGAGGGCCGAGAGCCGGGCGGTGGACTTCGCCGTCAGGGCGAAGTTGACGGTGGCGTTGTTCCCGCCACCGCCCGAGCGGCTGCACTCGTAGCCCTCGGGGGCGTCGCAGCTGTAGGAGTTGCTGCCCGCGTAGGGGTTGTTCCAGCGGATGGTCACGTCCTTGGCCGTACCGGCGATGTTGTAGGTGACGTGACCCTGGGTGCCGGTGGCGAACCCGCAGGACTCGCTGCTCCAGGAGGCGGAGACGGTCTTGGCGATGGCGTCCGGGGGCAGGCCGTCCCGGGACCAGCACCCGTGGTCCAGGCCGGAGCCGGTGCGCAGCAGTTGGCGGCCCGTGCTGTTGGCGAAAACGACGCTGGTGCTGCGCTCGGCGGACTGGACGGAAGCGCCGCCGGGGGCGGGGGCGGCCTGGGCGGCGGGGGCGAGTGCGGCGGCGCCGCCTGCCAGAGCGGCCAGGAGGGCGGCCGAGGCGGACCAGCGGGCACGGGTCCTTCCAGACATGCGCATGACAAAGAGCCTTTCGTGTATGGGGAACGAGGTATGCGAGGAGTGGAAAGCGGGGAGGGGGCCGGGCGGGCCGTCCGTCAGTCGACGTACCAGAGGAGGTAGCGGCTGGAACTGTCGTTGGGGTTGCACTCGTAGCGGCTGTACAGGCCCAGGCCGACGGTGAGCGAACCGGCCTGGTTGCACTGGGCGTAACTCGCGTACGAGCCGCCGTAGATCCGGTACTCCTCGGCGGCGCTCGCGGCGCCGGAGGAGACGGCCACGAGGGCGGCGGCGGCACAGAGGCCGGCGGCCAGTCTGCGGGGGGCGGTTCGGGGCATGGCGAAGCGCACGGGAAAACCTTCCGTTGATTGATCGGAGCCGTGCGCCGCGTACGGCGACGCACGAGAGACCGGACGCGTCCGTCGACGCGCCCTGCCGGCGACCGGGTCGGGCCCACAACCACCCAACCGACAGCGGATGGAGTCCGCTGCCCCCGCACCCGGTCTCCCAGGCGGCTCAGTCGAGCGGCTTGCGGGGGCACCAGGAGTCGCCCCAAGCCGTCGTCACGAGGCAGTGCTTGTTGCCGTGTCCGCCGCCGGGCGGGTCGGTGACCGTCGTCCCGTGCACATCGGCGGTGGCCGCGGCGGCGCCGCCCCACACGATCCCCGTGCTCAGTACGACCGCGAACAGTGTCCGCACCACGATTGCGCGCATGGCGTCGATTCCCCTCGTCTCGGCGACAGTTCGGCCACGGCTGGCGGTGCTCCTGGTCGGGGAGCCGTCCCTGCCGTGGTCACCACACTGCCAGTGGATGGATGGCACATGCATCCCCGAGGAGGGATCATGATCCTGCCAGGCACGTTTAGGAGGCATGCGATGGAGACGGACAGCGGACCCGGCACGGCGGCCCAAGTACCCGGCCTCGACAGCGCGGCCGTCCTGCTCTACCGGTGGACGGTCATCCACGAACGCCTGACCCCGGCGACCCTCGCGCAGGCAGCGGCCGAGACCGGAGTGAACCCGCGGGCCTGCCTGGCGGCCCTAGGGACACTCACCGACTCCTGCCTCCTCACGGAACTCCCCGCCGACGACGGGGCGGGAGAGCCGGCCGGCTGGCAGCCGGTGAGCCCCCAGGCCGCCACCGCGCAGTTGCTGTCGGACCGCGACACGGCCCTGCGCGCGCAGGAAGAGGCGCTGCGGGAACAGCGCCGGCGCATCCAGCTGCAACGCGACGGGCTGGCCGCGCTGATGCCGGTCTACCTCCAGGCCCGCCAACACGTCTTCCCGCAGGGGACCATCGACCACTTGCCGGACAAGCTGGCGGTCCGCTCGCTGCTGTCGGACGTGATCGACTCCTGCCGCAGCGAGGTGCTGGTCTCCAAGCACGGCGGCTCGTTCCCGCCCGCGGCGCTACGGGAGGCGCTGCCGCGCGACCTGGCACTGCTCGGGCGGGGCATCCGGATGCGGAGCCTCTACCAACACGCGACGCGGTTCGACCAGCCCACGCGGCTGCACGCGGAGCAGCTCATCGGGGCGGGCGCCGAGATCCGGACGCTGCCGGAAGTACTACCGCAGATGATCGTGGTGGACGGGTCGCTGGCCCTGCTGCCGGCCAGGTCGGGCGGCGCGCTGCTGATCCGGGAGCCTGACCTGCTGGCCTACCTGCTGGACGTCTTCGAGCGGGACTGGGAGAACGCCGCGCCGTTCGCGACGGGGCCGCAGGCCGCGCACGACGTGTCCAAGACGATGAAGCAGAGCATCCTCGTGCTGCTCGCCAAGGGGCTCAAGGACGAATCCATCGCGCGCCGCCTGGGCATCTCCCTGCGCACCTGCCGCCGTCACGTCTCCGAGCTGCTGGAAGGGCTCGGTGCGCACAGCCGCTTCCAGGCGGGGGTCATCGCCGAACGCCAGGGCCTGACCGACCACCCGGACCGCCCCACCCCGCCCACCCCCACCCCGCCCGCCCCGTCTGCGCCTGCCCCGTCCGCCCCGGCCGTGCCCGCGTCCGCCCCGGCCCCGCCGGTGCCCGGGCCCGCGTCTGCCGGGCCCGGGGCCGGTGGGCCCGCGGTCGGCACGGGGTGTCCCGGGTGTGGCGGGGCGGTGGCCGTGCCCGCCGCGGGCCCGGACCGGGCCGGTGGGCGTCCGCCCCGCTACTGCTCGCCCCGCTGCCGCTCGCGCGCCTACCGGGCGCGGCTGAAGGAGCAGGGGGCCGGACCGGGTGACGGCGCCGCCGCGGCGGACCGTACGGGCGTCACGAAACCCGCCGACCCCGTGACGTAACCCCTAGCCCCGCAACCACTCGCGAACCAGAACCGGAAACGGGTCAGCCGGCAGCCGTCGCCGGACCCTCGCCGGACCGGGGAACGTCCCCCACACCCGTATCCAGGAGGAGCCGTTTGAAGCGGAGCGGGTGGCGCCATACGCCGCCCCCCGTCGACGGCCTGGTCGGCGCTGATCTCGGCCACCAGATGGGGCGGACCAGGCGCACGTCCAGGACGTCACGGGACCCCCATGTCGCGGCGAGCGTGAGGCCCTCCCAGGGATGTCCGGGGCCGGCGGCGGCCAAGTGCTCCGCGACCAAGTGGGCCGCCTCCGTGCGCGGGGACACCGCGCGGCCGACCGCGCGGAGCCGGCCCGTGTGGTCGTGGCGACCGAGGACGAAGAGCTGCGGGCGGATGACGGCGCCGATGATCGCCTCGGTGGAATCCCCGCGGCGGATCTTGGTCCTGCCCTCGCCGCGGGCCGGCAAGGGCAGCTGATGCGCTTGACGCCCGATGCCCTCGACGCCGGATACCTCCGTCCACGCCTTCGCCAGGTCCGTGGTGGCTACGGCATCATGCGCGTCGCGTCCCACGGCCGGCGAGCCGATCGACGTGGCGACGGGCGAGATGGTCACGTCCGCCGTCGACGTCACTCTGCCCGGCGCCCTGCCGGTGGCGGCGTCTTTCTCGCCGCGGCCGGCAATCACCTCGTCGCGGATCGCGTCCAACTCCCGTCCAAGCGCTGCCCGGCACGCGCCACCGCACCCACCTCGAACCAAAGCCGTCCTCGACTGGGACGAATGGCAGCGAAACCCCGCCGGTGCGGCCGCGCGGCACTACGTGTCCGTGGCACCCCTGCGGAGGGTGGTTCGGACCCACCTGGGCGGGCACGCTGGACCAGCGCACCGGCGTCTTGACCTTGGGCTGCACGCCACCCCCGGCGGGCGTTCGCGTCGGTCGCGATCCGGTACAGCCAGGTGCGCGCCCCGGTCGCGGAGTGGCAGGAGCTGATCCGCAGCTCGCCGCTTTCAGGCGGGCAGCTGTGCTTCGCCGGCGGCGCTTCCGCCCCGGCGTCGTCGTCGCCGGTGACGGTGGCCTGGAGATCGACGGGGCGGGTGTCGTCTTCGTCACGGACGGCGGCATGCTACTGACGTATCCGGGACTACGGCTCCTGGCCGCGGGCGCCGCCACCCTCCTCACCACAACGCAGTAATCCACCCTCCCGGGCCGTACCGGCCGCCCTGTCGCTGTACCGCCCGGATCACTTGGCTGTCACCTGCAACAGACCGGAGCCGTCCATGCCCGCACCCAGCACCCTCGCGTTCTACGCCCACCCCGATGATGAGGCCCTCGTCGCCGGAGGGCTCCTCGCCAAGCACTCCTCCGTCGGTGCCCGGACCGGTGTGGTCACCGCCACCTGGGCCGCCGGCAGCCATCGCGCGACCGAACTCGCCGACGCCCTCCGGCTCTTGGGGGCGGGGGAACCGCGGATGCTCGGGTATGCCGACCTCGAAGTCCCCGAATCGGCACCGGGGCGGCCCCGGTTCTGCGACGTCCCGTTGGAGGAGACGGTGGGGGCTGTCGTAGCTCACATCCGCTCGTTCCGGCCGCAGATCCTCCTCAGTCACGACGCCTACGGCTCCTCCGGGCACCCGGACCACGTGCACACGCACCGGGTCATGGTGCTAGCCGCGCACGCCGCCGGACTCGAGGACCTGTTCCCGGACGCCGGTCCCGCGTGGCAGCCCACGGCCCTGTATCTCTCCGCGCACCCCGCATCGGCGAGCACGCTCTTGGCAAAGGTCCTCGCGGGTGTCGGCAAACGCCTGTGGACGGTCCCGGACGAGATGATCAGTGTGGCGGTGGACGTGCGGCCGTGGGCGGATCGCAAGTGGGCGGCGATCCGGGCCCATCGCTCGGAATCCACCCGCAGCCGCTCGCTCCCAGCTCTGCTGAGCCACATGCCGGCCGCTGAGCGGGAAGCGGTAATCGGCACGGAGTACTTCATCCGCCGCGAGCTCGGAAACACGACCGGAACCCTCAGTGAACTGACTGGCTGAACCTCCGGTTGAGCCGCCGCGCGGCCGGCGGCTGACGCGCCCGGGGCGCGCCGCCTTTCCGCTAGCCTTCTGCTGGTCGCCTACTGGGCCGTCGAGGCCGGGAAGAGTTGCATCGTGACGACCGTCCTGATCGCCGGAGGTGCCGGCTACATCGGAAGCACAGTCGCTTCGGCCTGCCTGGATGCGGACATTACCCCCGTGATTCTCGACAGCCTCGTCCGAGGCCGGCGCGAGTTCACCGATGGGCGGATCTTCTACGAGGGGGACATCGCCGACGGCGCGCTGGTGGACGAGATCTTCTCGGAGCACCCGGAGATTTCCGCTGTGGTGCACTGCGCCGCGCTGATCGTGGTGCCCGAGTCCGTGGCGGACCCGATCGGCTACTACGAGGCGAACGTCAGCAAGTCTTTGTCCTTCGTCGGCCACTTGCACCGCAACGGCTGCGACCGCATCGTCTTCAGCTCCTCGGCCTCCATCTACCGGGCCGAGGACGGCTCCCCCGTCAACGAGGACTCGCCGTTGGCGCCGCAGAGCCCGTACGCGCGGACCAAGGCCGTGTGCGAGGAGATGTTCGCCGACATCGCCGTGGCCGGGCCGCGCGTGCTGTCGCTGCGGTACTTCAACCCGGTCGGGGCCGACCCCAAGCTGCGCACCGGCCTTCAGCTCAAGCGCCCCAGCCACGCCCTCGGCGTTCTCATCCAGGCCCACCAGGAGGGTCGGCCGTTCCCGATCACCGGGACGAACTACCCGACGCGCGACGGCACCGGCATCCGGGACTACGTGCACGTCTGGGACCTGGCCGCGGCCCACATCGCGGCGATCGAGCGCTTCGACTCCATCCTCACGGCCTCCAAGCGCTCGACCGCGATCAACCTGGGCACGGGCAACGGCACCACCGTCCGGGAGCTGTGCGACGCCTTCAACGCCGTCGTCAACACGCCGCTGGCCACGGTCGACGCCGACCCGCGCCCGGGTGATGTGGCCGGCGGCTACACCAAGAGCGACCGCGCGGCCGAACTCCTGGGGTGGACCCCACAGCTGTCCCTGGAAGAAGGGATCCGGTCCGCCCTGGACTGGATCCCCGTCCGCGACGAACGACTGAAGGACTGACCGCCCTTCTCCCGCCGTCACCCCTCCCGTGCACCGGGGCTGGTGAAGGCGGGATTCGAGGGCCGGCAGCTGCCGCATCGCGGGGCCAAGCCACGCCGCGCTCCAACGGTGCTCCGCCGGGGCGTCCCTGTGGGCGCGGTGGGGGATGTCGGCGGGGCCCCGCGCAGTTGTCGGGCGTGACGGCGGTCCGTACCGGCCCGTTGTACCAACGGGAACTCTGGTGGGCGACCGCACGTGCCGGCGGTCTGCCTACCTCTCCGGCTGCCCCGCAGGCGCCGGGCGAAGTCGACCAGGTGTGCGGAGCGCTCCTCTGCCTCGGTGCGCTCCCGTGCGTACAGGTGAACCAGTTTGTGGAGGCGGTATCTGCCAGGGGTGGGCGAGGTGAGAAGACTGGAGTCCACGAGCATGGCCAGTTGCGCCTCGACTGCTTCTTCCTCAGCGAAAGCACGGATGATCTGCGACGCTTCGAATTCCGGTTCGCCACTGAGCCCGAGCTTCCGAAACAGTCGCGACGTCCCTGCGGGCAGCGCCAGATAGGACCAGGTGAAAACTGCTCGAAGCGAGGTAGCCGGATCATCCGGAGCGTCCAGACTTTCGAGCCGGTCAGGATTGCGGGTCATCATGTCCACCCAGTCCGAGATGGGAGTGATGGGGTGGCGCGCGAGGCGCTCTGCCGTGAGGGGCAACGCCGGCGGGAGATTGCCGCAGAGTGCCACGAGCGTAGACGCCGCTTTCGGCTCGGCATGAACGCGGTCGCTCCGATGATCCTCGCCAATACGTGACAAGTGAACGGACGCGATTTCCGACAAAGGGTCCACGTCGATCCGCACGGCTGCTTTCCGGATGGTCAGGCCGGCAAGACGGGAGCGGCTGGTAACGACCGTGACGCTGCCCGGGCTGTTGGGTAGCAAGGGACGCACCTGGTCCACGGATTGCGCATTGTCCAGCAGGATGAGCATCCGCCGCCCGGCGATCGGCCCTGGTGCGCAGGAGTTGCCTCAAGCTCAGCTCTTGGCGTTGGCCTCCGCGTCGGAGAAGAACTCGTCGGCGACGGCACGGGCACGATCGAGGTCGATGATCGGCTCACCGATGATGCGTCCGGCCAGCTCGGTGGCCAGCCCGAAAACGTCCTCCCTGAGCTCGGCCTCGGCGATCACGCGGTCGGCCTCCAGCTGCACGGTGGCCGCGGCGACCATTCCCTCGCGCGCCTTCTGCCCCTCCGCTCGGACAGCGGCGAGGAGGGTGACACCCTCCTCGTGTGCGGCCTGGCGGATCTGCGCGGCCTCGTGACGGGCGGCGCTCAACTCTGCCTGATACTCGGCATGAACACGCTGCGCCTCCAGCTGGACTGCCTCAGCCCGCTCGAGCGTGCCCGCAGTGGCCTCTTCACGCGCTGCGAGGGTCTTCCCGATCCTGGGAAGCAGAACCTTGGCAAAGGTGGCGAAGACCACGCAAAAGCAGATGAGGCCAACTATGAGCTCAATGAGATTCGGTTTCAGGGGTCCCATGATCCGATCATAGCGGTGCGCCGCTGGCCCACCCTTCGAACAACGGTGACCAAATGGCTTGAAGTCGACTGCAACATAGTGAATCTGAATGATCATCAGCGACGACCGACGAGTCGGCTGCTGCTGGTCAGCCCGGGACTGGCCAGCGTCCTGGCCACGATCATCACGCGCCTGCGCAACACCAACGGCGGCACGACTTCGATGAACCAGCCGATTCGACACCCCTGAACGGGCCTTCGGCCCGATACAGTCCCCACTCTTCCCACGGCGTCCCCTCGCTCACCGAGACGAAGTGATCTCCCACGGCACAATCCAGATCTCCTGGACGCCATGGGGCGCGGTGCGGAAGGGCCGCCCCGGAAGCTCGGGGTGGCCGGGGTGGTGTGCAGCCGATCCGAACGCCTTCAGGCTGCGGCCGGTGGGGTCGAGGACCCGGTGGTACGCCGGTATTCGGCGTTGATGCGTTGGGCTTCTTCGAGCTGGTCTTCGAGGATGACGATGCGGCAGGCGGCTTCGATGGGGGTGCCCTGGTCTACGAGTTCGCGGGCTCGGGCGGCGATGCGGAGCTGGTAGCGGGAGTAGCGGCGGTGGCCGCCCGGGGAGCGCAAGGGGGTGATGAGACGGTGTTCGCCGATGGCGCGGAGGAAGCCCTGGGTGGTGCCGAGCATGTCGGCGGCCCGGCCCATGGTGTAGGCGGGGTAGTCGTCGTCATCGAGACGGCCGAACGTGTCGTCTGCTGTCATCGAACCTCTCTGTCGGTTGAACGCGCCGGAGTCGCACACGCTGAGGGGCCCGGGTGCCGTACCGGCACCCGGGCCCCGAAGGAACTACTCACACCATCTGCCGGCCCTCATACTGCGCCGGCCCTCTGTTTCCGCACGGCCGGCCTGAACGCTGCCGGGGATGCGGGGATCGCGGATGCGTGACCGGAGACCACCTCACTATCGATGTCCTGCGGTACCCGAACTCAATGCTTCCGTCCGGGCGATCCTGATGGCGCCTGGCTCCTCCGTTCTTTCCCTCTGAATCAATCACTTACCAAACGGGAACTGCGTACTGCTCTTACTGCTGCACTGCGAACTGCTTGTACTGCTGGTGTTGCGTACTGCCGGTGGCCTCACACAGCGCCACCTCCTCGGCAGCCAGCCCCGTCGCCCATCCTGCGTCCGCTCTGGCTTAGAACCCCACTGCCGAACCTCCCGGTGCGCGCGCCCGCAGCCCGACGCCTTCACCGAGGTACCACTCACATACTTCACTGCTGGTACTGCTCATGGCGCCCCCTGATCACCGCGGGCCACCCGGTCCGGTCGTCAGTCCCGTCGCCGTCATACGACTGCTCTGGCTTCGACACTCCACCACCGCACCGTCCTGCGAACTGCAACTGCCTGTACTGCGGTACCGCTGCCCGGCAGTTCATCTCTGCCGGGCCCTTCTGATCTCGGCTACGAGAGAAACCATAACCACCGAGGCATCCAATGTCTACTCCGGCTGGCACAGATTTCTGCCTGTTCGAAAGTGAGGTAGACGCACTCGAACACCACAGGGGCAGGCGGTGACCGGAGCGAGGCCGCGGGCCCGGTGCGGGAAGCCCGCATATCAGCTCAGGCGGGTGTCGGCGTAGGCGACCATCGCGTCGCGCTGGTAGGCGGCCAGGCCCTCGGCGATCTTGTCGAAGTTCTCGCGGAACTGCGGGTCCTCGACGTACGTCCGACCCAGCCCCTTGTACGCGGTCGCGTTCGGAGTCCAGAACCGGCACACGCCCCGGTAGTGGGCGTCGATCTCCGCCTGCACCGCGGGATCGGCCACCGGCGTGCCGGCCGCCATGAACTCCGCGACGCGGATCATCTGCGCCGTCACCTCACGCTGCCACTGCTCCATCTCCTCGGCGGACAGCGTCTCGATGACCTGCCGGGACTGCTCCCACGCCTGCGGCCACCGCTCGCGCGCCTCCTGCGACTGGCGTGTGCCGTCGAACCCCTCGAACAGGTTCTCCGGCCTGTTGATCTTCGTCATCTCGTCCTTGCCTCTCGCTTCCTCGAGCTCGGCGATGGTGCGGCCGACGGTGCGGGCCAGCGTGTCCAGGCGATCCCGTTCGGCCACGAGCCGAAGGTGGTGCGCCCGTAGGGCCTCCACCTGGTCGACCTGCTCGGCCAGTACCGCCCCGATCTCCACCAACCCCAGGCCCAGCTCCCGCATCACGAGGATCTGCTGCAATCGCAGCAACTCGTCTTCCCCGTAATAGCGGTAGCCGTTGCTCCCCACCCATGCCGGAGGCAACAGGCCCACCTCGTCGTAATGACGCAGCGTCCGCGACGTCACACCCGACATCCGGGCCACCTCCGCGATCGACCAGGCCATCACCGACTCCCATCCCGACCGGACCCTCCGGCCACACACGACCGTAGAAGTTGCCGCAACGGCAAAGTCAACCTCCCCAAACCCGCCTCGGCAGTGTCGATGACCTGACGGATCGGGGGTGGCCGGCGGTGCCGGGACGGGGGCCGGTGACGAGGAGCCGCAGCGCTGCCGCTCCTGCCGAACCTCGCGGACCGGCTTCTCCGCCGTTTTCAGGGCAGCCGACTCTCAGGCGCGCATTCCGCCGTCGACCCGGAGGACCGTACCGGTGACGTAGGAGGAGCGGTCGCTGAGGAGCCAGGCGGCGGCCTGGGCGATCTCGTCCGGGTCGGCGGCGCGGCGCAGCGGGGTCTGGGCGTTGAGTTGGTCGATGGTGCCGGGTGACCTCTCGTCCCACTCGTACAGCATCTCGGTGAGCGTGGTGCCGGGCGCGATGGCGTTGACGCGGATGCCCTCCGGTCCGTACGTGACGGCTGCCGAAGCGGTGAGGCTGTTGACCGCCCGCTTCGCCGCGCCGTACGCGGGGAGCTGGGGATTGCCCATGAGGCTTCCGACGCTGGAGGTGTTGACGATGGCCCCGCGCTTCGCGGTGGCGCGGATGGCCGCGACCTCGGCGTTCATGGCCAGCCACGGGCCCTTGAGGTTGACGGCGCAGACGTGGTCGAAATCGGCTTCCGACAGCTGGTCCATCGGGCCGGGCGGCTGGCCGGTCGCGCCGTTGTTGAAGGCCACGTCGAGCCGGCCGTAGAGCTCGACGGTCCGGTCGACGGCGGCGCGGACGCCTGCCGGGTCGGCCAGGTCGCAGACCACGTAGTCCGCGGTGCCGCCGGCGCTCCGGATGTCCTCGGTCACCGCCTTGAGCTGGGACTCGGTGCGTGCGGCGAGGAGCACACGGGCACCCTCCCGGGCGAACAGCCGCGCCGCCGCGGCGCCGATGCCGCGACCGGCACCGGTGATGAAGGCGACCTTGTCCGTGAGCAGGCCCGAGGTCGTGGTGGAGGCGGTCGGTGCGGTCGGTGTGTCGTTCATGCCGACGATCCTGCGCCCGGTCGGCGTGCTCAGCCAGGCCCCGGCAGTACCTGGCTGGGTACCCCGGCGCCCGGGCACACTGGGGAGGTGGATCAACGAGTACGACGAGACCTCGGTGGCTTCCTGCGCAGCAGGCGCGAGCGCATCCTCCCCGCCGACGTGGGACTGCCCGCCGGGGTGCGCCGCCGCACCCCGGGACTGCGCCGTGACGAGGTGGCGCAATTGGCGTACATCTCGACCGAGTACTACACGCGGCTGGAGCAGGCCCGCGCCCCGCGCCCCTCTCGTGAGGTGCTGGCCCAGCTCGCCCGCGCGCTGCGTCTGTCGGACGCCGAACGCGACCACCTCCACCACCTCGCAGGCGCTCCGCCCGGACCGCGGCCGGGGCCGTCGCGGGAAGTGCGACAGAGCATCGTCGATCTGTTGCGACGGCTACCGGAGACCGCGGCGATCGTGATGTCAGCGACGTACGAGGTCATCGCCTGGAACGACCTGGCCGCCGCCCTGATGGAGGACTTCTCCGCCCTGTCGCGTCGGGACCGGAACCTCATCCGACGCGCCTTCCTCGGCCCGCACCGGCACGGTCGACGGCTGTACGGCGTCTCGGACGCCGACGAGTTCGCGCGGACGTCGGCCCAGCACCTGCGGGCGGCCGCGGCCCGCTACCCGAACGACCCGGAGGTGACCGGTCTGGTCGAGGAACTCCGCTCGGGAAGCAAGGAGTTCAGCCGCTTGTGGGACACGCACGACGTGACCGTCCGTCCCACTCTCTGCAAGACCTTCGAGCACCCTCTCGCCGGCCCTGTGAGTGTGAACTGCGACGTCCTGGACATCGCCGACCGGGACCAGCAACTCGTCATCTACACCGCCGCCCCCGGTTCGCGGTCGGCGGAGGCGCTGCGTCTGCTGTCCGTCGTCGGCACTCAGCGCATGGGCGCGTCCGACGACTGGAGCAGGTCAGAGCCTGATCCACTCTCCGAGGGGCGGACACCTCGCGTGTAGGCGCGTAGGGAGGGCGGGCGCCGCCGCGCGGTCGAAAGCGGTGGACCGGGTCGTTTCGTCCCTCGGCTTCAGGCGAGGTCCGCGACGGGTTCGGTTGCGGGGCTGGTTGCGGGATCGGCCGCGGGCTCGGTGGCGTAGCGGTACATCGCGTCGATGTCGGCCTCACGTGTCAGCGGCCGGCCGCCTGCCGAGCGCCGCCTGGAGGTCCCGGAAGTACTGCACGTACAGGTCGGGGGTGAACGTGCTGAGCATGACGGCGGGCCTGTCGGAACCATCACGAGCGTGCCGGTGGTGGCGTCGTGGTCCTCGTCCCCGACGGTGAACCGGACGGCGCCGGAAAGGACGTAGAAGTGGCCATGACGGTGCTGCGGCGGTCCCTGGGTGTGCGGGGCGAGGACGGACTCGGCGAGCGCGAGGCGGTACCCGGTGTGGCTGCCGTCCTCCAGAACGCGCATGCGCGTGGGGCCCAGAACGATCGTCTCGCCGTCGCCGGGACCCACCACCGATACGGCGTCGCGGCCATCGCCGTCGGCATCCTCGGTGACGGCACCGACCCGGGAGTGTCCAGGCTGGCCGGCGCCTACCGCCGAAGCCATCCCGGCATGGACATCCGCGTCCGCGACACCGACCTGGCCGACCCGACGTGCGGATTGCGCGCCGGGCTGGTCGACCTCGCCCTGACCCGGGCGCCGTTCGACGAGACCGCCCTGACGGTGCGTGCGCTGCGAACCGATCCGGTCGGCGTGGTGTTGCGCGCCGACGATCCGCTGGCCGAGCGCGAGCGGCTGCGGCCGGCCGAGCCGGCCGACCGCCGCTGGTTCCGGTTCCCGCGGGGCACGACCCCCTCTGGCAGTCGTACTGGCACGGCGGCAGGCCGCGCGAGGGCCCTGTGGTGCGCGGCGTCCAGGAGTGCCTTGCAGGCGGTGCTTTGGAACGGCACGGTCGGCCTGGCGCCCCTCGGACACGGCCTTCCCGCGGAACCGGCCGTGGTACCGCTGGTCGACATGGCGCCGAGCCGGGTGGTGGCAGTGTGGAACGAATGTGACACGAACCCCTTGCTCCGATCATTCGTCGAGATCGCGACAGCCGCGTACCGCCACTGAGCACCGGCCGGCAGCCGACGCCGGCCGCCGGGCGCCGGCGGACTCCTGGATCGCCGGCCGGGGCTACCGGCCCGTGGCCGCGGGAACGTACGAGGTGGGCGGGAGCGGGCACGGGCGTGGCGGCGGGCTGGGCGTCGGAGGCACGGGCTGCGGCACGGCCCCCATGGGTGGCCCGACCGGTATGGGTTGCCGGAGTCGACCAGTCGGCCGGGTCGGCCGACCGGTTGCTTGATCGTTTGACATGGAGTGCGCTCCAGGTCCTAGCGTCGTGGGCAGACGGTTTCCAGCTCGGGAGGCAGCACAATGATCGACGTACGCATCCGGCACTTGGGCGAACTCGCTGTCTCCGCGCAGGGGTTGGGCTGCATGGGGATGAGCCACGGCTACGGGGACTCGGACGACGCGCAGTCGATCGAGACCCTCAACCGTGCCCTCGACCTCGGGGTGACGCTCCTGGACACCGCCGACTTCTACGGCGCCGGGCACAACGAGGAACTGGTCGGGCGGGCCATCGCCGGGCGGCGTGACGAGGCGGTCGTCGCGACGAAGTTCGGCTTCGCCAACCGCCTGGGCGAGCCCACCCTGATCCGCGGCGACGCCGCCTACGTGCGCCAGGCGTGCGAGGCCTCGCTGCGCCGGCTCGGGGTCGACCACATCGACCTCTACTACCAGCACCGGGTCGACCCGCAGGTGCCGATCGAGGAGACCGTCGGCGCCATGGCCGAGCTGGTACAGGCCGGCAAGGTCCGCCACCTCGGGCTGTCGGAGGCCGGTGCGGAAACCATCCGCCGGGCGCACGCCGTGCACCCGATCACGGCGCTGCAGAGCGAGTGGTCACTCTGGACCCGCGACCTGGAGGCGGAGGCCGCCCCGGTCTGCCGCGAGCTCGGCATCGGCCTCGTCCCGTTCTCCCCGCTCGGACGGGGCTTCCTGACCGGACGTTACAACTCGGTCGAGGGGCTGGCGGAGAACGACGTTCGGCGCACGCAGCCGCGGTTCGCCGAGGGCAACCTCGACCGGAACCTGGCGATCGTCGCCAAGCTGGAGGAACTGGCCGCCGCCAAGGGCATCACCGCCGGGCAGCTCGCACTGGCCTGGGTGCAGCACCGGGGCGAGGACGTCGTGCCGATCCCCGGCACCCGGCGCCGGCAGTACCTGGAGGAAAACCTCGCGGCCCTGTCCATCGCGCTGACGCCGGAGGACCTCGCAGCCATCGAGGCCGCGGCTCCGCGCGAACAGATCGCGGGCGCCCGCTACGACGCGACGAGCTTGACCTTCGTCGACCACTGACGGAGTTCCTGGTACGCCCGTTCGGGCGTGGGTCGGGCCTTGTGGGCTCGTAAGTGGTATCCGGCAACTCGGCGGTGCCCCGCGGGGTGGGTGCCCTGGAGCACGGGGTCGGTGCGCTGGAGCAGCGTCAGGCACGGACTGGCCGATGGCAGCACGGGGGGCTGTTCCGTCGTCAGCGGGTGACGCTGCCCCGGCACCCGTCCTTGACGAGCCGGAGGGGCCGGAGCGGCGGCACCCCGGCGATACCGGGGCGGGCAAGGCCGGCCCCCGGCCGCAGTAACCGGTGGCCCGGCCGCGCGTTGGGTCCTGCGTGACCCTCGACGACCTCTACACCGACATCGTGGCCGAAGAACTCGACGCCGACGTCGCCCCCCAGCGGCTGGCGATCCTCACCCAGCGTGAGGCCGAACTCGCACTCGCCCTTCTCGCCGCCGTCGTCAAGGGCGACACCGGCGAAGAAGTACGCACCACCGCTCGGGCCCTGAGCACCCGCCTCGGCATGCGCCTGCCCGCCACCTGACCGTGCCGGTGCCCCAAGCCCGGCGCCCGGCCGCGGTGATGCCTCTCACCGCGCGCTCACCGGGACGCACCCGCTCCCCCGGGCTGCCTCCGGGCTCCGCGCTGATTCGGTGCGGACGACGTCGCTCGCGGTAGGAGGCGAAGAGTGCGCCTGGCTTCGCGGCTGCGGGACCGGATCGTCTTGTCCGCCGTCCGCCGTCCGCCGTCCGCCGTCCGCCGTCCGCGGTCCGCCGCCCGCTGTCAGCCGTGTACGTGCAGTCCGAACCCCGTGCGGCCCGCGGGCTCCAGTCCCCCCTTCAGGTGCAGGGAGGGGATCTCGTAGTCACCGAAGTTCTGCCGGCGGAACGCGATCGGCTCGGTCGACTCCAAGGTGAGCAGGCGCTGCTCCCACGCCTTGGCCACGTCCGCGTACTCCTCGTCGGTCATCCGGTCGGCGCCGTGGAGCACGAACGGCGGCAGCACCTCGATGCCCGGGTAGTAGAGGATGCCGTGGTGGATCGGGAACAGCAGATCCTCGATGGGTCCGTTGATACCGCGAGCGGAGTAGTGCGACTCCGGGCCGCCGGTGGTCACCGAGAGCAGGGCCCTGCGGCCCGCGAGGGTGCCTTCGCCGAAGCGCTCGCCGTACTTGGTGTCGCTGTGCTCGCCGACGCCGTAAGCGAAGCGGTACGTGAACACCCTGTCCACCCAACCCTTGAGGATCGCCGGCATGGTGTACCACCACAGCGGGAACTGGAAGATGATCGTGTCGGCCCACAGCAGCTTCTCCTGCTCGGCGCGCACGTCCGGGGTGAGTGTCCCGGCGTCGAAGGCCCGGCCCGAGTCCAGGGCGACCTTCAACGGAGTCGAGGCGTGGGGACCGTAGTCCGCGGCGTCCACCACCGCCCTCCAGTTCATCGCGTACAGATCGCTCACCCGCACCTCGTGCCCGGCGGATTCCAACGTGGACACCGCGAGGTCCTTCAGCGAGCTGTTGAGCGACTTCGGCTCCGGGTGGGCGTGGACGATCAGCGTCTTCACGGGAAACTCCTTGGGATCGGATGCCTTCGATCCTGGGCGCCGGGGCGGCCCGTGTTCAGGGGCGCTTCTTCCGTCGGACCGGACTTCCTGGTATCGGCAGTACCACCTTCGCGAACACCGTCGCGAGCACCGCCGAGGCCATACTGGGAGGCATGGACGATCTTGCGAGCTTCCTGCGCACCCGGCGTTCCCGGGTCGACCCGGCAGCCGTCGGTATCCCGGCCGACAGCCGCCGCCGGGTCGCGGGGCTGCGCCGCGAGGAGGTCGCGCACCTGTCCGGGGTCAGCGTCGACTACTACGTGCGGCTGGAGCAGGGCCGCGCGACCCAGCCTTCCGAGCAGGTCCTCGACGCGCTCGCCCGCGTCCTCGCCCTCGACGAGACCGAACGCGGGCACCTGGACCGGCTCGCCCGGCAGCGCCGCCGTCGGGCGAAGGAGCCGAGCGGGCGTGCCCGGCCGGAACTGCTGCGCGTCCTCGACCTGATCGCCGACGCACCCGCGCTGATCATGGACCACCGCTTGGACGTGCTCGCCGTGAACCGCCTCGCCGGGCTGCTCTTCGACCGCCCCGTGCCCGGCCTGAACACGGCCCGGCACATCTTCCTGGAGGAAGCCGACGGCGGCCTCTACGCGGACTGGGAGACATGCACCACCGACGTGGTCGGGCACCTGCGCCTGGCGGCCGGAAAGTACCCCGAGGACCCCCGCCTGGCCTCGCTCATCGGCGAGCTGGCGATGGGCAGCGAGCGCTTCCGTCGCCTCTGGGCCCGCGCGGACGTGCGCGCCCGGACGCACGGGCGCAGGGCTTACCGGCACCCGCTGGTGGGACTGCTGGAGCTGCACCAGGAGAACTTCGCGCTGCCGGATGAGTCGGGCATGGAGCTGATAGTGCTGTCCGCGCCTGCCGCAAGCCCCGCCGAGGACGGGCTGCGCCTGCTCGCGGGCCTGGGCGCGAACGGCGGCGACGCGCATCCCACGGCGACCGCTCGGGTGCGCGAGTAACGACTGAGGGCTGTCCCGCGAGGGCCGACCACGGAGCCTGCCGCTGGAGGGCGCGCGTCGCAGCCCGGGGAGGTGGAGACGGTCAGGCGCGGCATCTCGATCGTCTTCCCGATCGCGCTCATCGGCGTCGACCTGACCCCGGGCGTCTGCCCGTGGTGGTACGCGGGGACGCGGACGCTCCGGGCGCCGGCTCTCCACCGCCCTGCGAGCACCTGTCGAGGATGTGACGTGATGCTCGGGCGTGAGCGGCGACGCGGACCGGGACGAGCCCTCGTTCCCGAGACGAAGGGACACACCAACGGTGGACAGTACGTGGTTCCGGCGCTTCACCACGGCCCCGGGGTACGGGCCGCGGCTCGTGTGCTTCCCTCATGCGGGGGGCTCGGCGACGGCGTACACGCAGCTGGCGCGTACCCTGCCCGCGGACTTCGACGTGGTCGCCGTTCAGTACCCGGGGCGCCAGGACCGGTACCGCGAAGCGCCGTTCACCTCCCTGACCCCGCTCGCCGAGGCGGTGGCCGAGGAACTGGCCCGGGAACTGGCCGCGGACTGCGGACGGCCGTACGCCCTGTTCGGCCACAGCATGGGCGCGCTGGTCGCGTTCGAGACGGCACGGCTGCTCGCTCAAATCGAACTGCCCGGCCCCCAGCGGCTTTTCCTCTCCGGCCGGGGCGGCCCCGGCATCCGGTCCGACATCCGCTACGACCTGTTCGACGACGGCGAGGTGCTGGCCGACGTGCGCGAGCTGGGCGGCACCGACCAGAGCATGCTCGACGACCCCGACATCCTGGAGATGGTCCTGCCGGCGCTGCGAGCCGACTACCGGGCATTCGGCACCTACCGCTGGCACGGGGGAGAGCCGCTCGCCGCTCCGGTCACCGTCCTGGTCGGTGACCGCGACCCGATGGTGACGGTCCCGGAGGCTCGCACCTGGCGGGAGCACACCACCGGGGCCTTCGATCTGAAGGTCTTCCCCGGCGGCCACTTCTACCTCGCCGACCACATCGGCCAGGTCGCCGCGACCGTCACCGAGGGGCTGCCGGCCGGTACCGCCGCTCCCTGACCGGGGTGATCCAACGAAGTCAGAGGCACGATGGGACGAGGGGAAACGACGTGGGGAACACCGGTATCGACGCGGACGTGGTCATCGCGGGCGCCGGGCCGACGGGCTTGATGCTCGCCTGCGAGCTACGGCTGTCGGGCGTCGACGTGGTGGTGCTGGAGCGGCTCGCGGAGCGGACCGGCGAGTCGCGGGCCGGCGGAATGCACTCCCGCACCCTGGAGGTGTTGGACCAGCGCGGAATCCTGGATCGCTTCCTGGCGGTCGGTCAACCGCAGGCGGTGGGCCATTTCTCCGGCCTTTACCTGGAATTCGACGAGTCCGAGTCCCGGCACGCCTACCCGCTGATGATCCTGCAGTCCGACATCGAGCGGCTGCTGGAGGAACGGGCCGCGGAACTCGGCGTGCGGGTGCGCAGGTCGTCCGAGGTGAGCGGAATCCGGCAGGACGAGGCCGGCGTGACGGTCGAGCTGCGGACCGGGGAGGGGGCAGCCGCGACGCTGCGTGCCCGTTACCTCGTGGGCTGCGACGGCGGACGCAGCACGGTGCGCAAGCTGGCAGGCATCGGCTTCCCCGGCACCGAGGCGACGATGACCGCGCTGATCGGTGACGTCGAACTCCCCGATCTGCCCGAGGACTACGTCTGGGTGCGGCGTTGTGCGGGGGGCGACTACTCGGCGATCGCCTTCGAGCCGGGCTGGTACCGGGTGATCACCTCCGACTACGACCGTGTCGTGGACCGCGACGAACCCACGACGTTCGAGCAGCTCCGGGAGTCGTTGGTGCGGCTCGCGGGCACCGACTTCGGCATGCACAGCCCGCGGTGGGTCTCCCGGTTCAACGACGCCGCGCGGCAGGCCGACCGGTACCGGGAGGGCCGGGTGCTGCTCGCGGGCGACGCCGCGCACATCCACTTCCCGGCCGGCGGCCAGGGGCTGAACATGGGGGTGCAGGACGCGGTCAACCTCGGCTGGAAGCTGGCCTCGGTGGTGCGCGGGCAGGCCCCGGAGAGCCTGCTGGACAGCTACCACGCCGAGCGTCATCCCGTCGGGGAGCGCGTTTTGCACAACACCCGGGCCCAGTCGGCCCTGGCCCGCCCCGGCGCCCAGACGGACGCCCTGCGTGAGGTGTTCGGCGAGCTTCTCGTGTTCGACGACGTCAACCGGCATCTGTGCGGCAAGCTCACCGCCCTGGACATCCGGTATCCCGTCGACGGCGACCATCCGCTGGCGGGCCGCCGGGTCCCCGACGCCGACCTCAAGACGGCTGACGGCGCCACCCGCGTCCACGAGCTGCTGCACGCCGGCCGCCCCGTCCTGCTCAGTCTGCGCGGCAGCGCCGAGGTGGCGGCGGTCGCGCAAGCCTGGGCCGGTCGCGTCGACCTCGTCGAGGCCCGGAGCGAGGACGACCGCTGGGCCGTCCCGGCCGTCGGCGAGATCCCCGCCCCCGCCGCCCTCCTCATCCGCCCCGACGGCCATGTCGCCTGGGCGGCGGCCGCCGAAGAAGCGCCCGACACGTCCGCGCTACGGACCGCCCTCGCCACCTGGTTCGGCCCGACCCGCCGGCAATGAGGCTCCAGTCAGATTCAGGCTGTTCACCTCGGTAATGAAATACGTTCTGAATTCGCAGCATTGTCAGAGGGGGAGGTCCTCCGTTGATGTCGCCCATAAACCCGTTGCCATGGAGGGTGTACGAATGACCGAGCAGCTGATCGAGCTGATGCTGCAGCCCTCGACTCGCACGCAGGAAAGCCCCATCGGGCCGTCCCCGGCATGGCGGGAACTGCAGGAGGAAGCGCCGGTTCACCGGGTGAAACTGCCGGACGGTCACTATGCCTGGATAGTCACCGAATACCAGCTGATGCGGAAAGTGCTTGCCGATCACAAGCGGTTCAGCGCTCGGTACGAGTTGTGGCACCTTCCCTTCCCGTTCGTCGAGGAGGGGGGCACCCTGCCGCCGGCGACGGTCGGTGACCCTTCGGGGATCGACCCTCCGCACCACACGCGGATCCGCCAGGCGGTGACCGGTCTGTTCACCGTGCGGCGCATGCGGCTGCTGACCGAGCGCATCCAGAAGATGACGATCGAGCATCTGGACGCCATGGAGAAGCTGGCTCCGCCCGTGGACCTGGTGAAGGTGTTCGCGGAGGCCATTCCCTCACTGACGATCTGCGAGCTGCTCGCCGTACCGGAGGACCGTCGGGAGGAATTCCTCAAGCAGGCCCGGACCGTGATGAGCTGGGACGTCAGCCTCGAGGAGCGGGGGGCGGCCCACACGGCGGTCCACGACTACCTGCACAGCCTGGTCGTGGAGAAGCGGGCGAACCCGACGGACGACATGTTGAGCGACCTGGCCGCCACCGAGCTGACCCTCGACGAGATCGCGGGTTTCTGCGCGTTCCTGCTGGGCGCCGGAATGGACACGACGTCCAACATGATCGCGACCGGGATGCTCGTGCTGTTCGACAATCCGGAGCAGCTCGCCGCACTGCGCGACGACCTGACCCTGATCGACGACGCGGTGGAGGAGCTGCTGCGTTATCTGAGCGTGGCGGACATGACGTTCCGGACCGCGCTGGAGGACGTCGAGCTGGGCGGCCAGACCATCAAGGCGGGGGAAACGCTGGTGTTCTCCATCGCGGTGGGCAACCGGGACCCCAAGAAGTACCCCGACCCGGACCGGCTCGACCTGCGCCGGAAGCCTTCCGGTCACCTGGCCTTCTCGCACGGCGTCCACCAGTGCCTGGGGCAGCAGCTCGCCCGCGTCGAGATGCGGGTCACCATTCCCGCCCTGCTGGAGCGCTTCCCGTCGCTGCGGCTGGCCGCGCCCGCCGGGGAGATCCCCATGCGCACCCGGGAGAACATCTACGGCGTCTGGAACCTGCCGGTCGCGTGGGACCGCAGTAGCACCGAGAAGCTCGTCGTCGACCCGAGCCGCTGCGTCGGTGCCGGCATGTGCGCCCTCATCGCACCCGAGTATTTCGACCAGGGCGAGGACGGGCGAGTGAATCCGCTCCGGATGGTGGACGCCGTCGACGAATCCGTCCGCCGCGCCGCGGACTCCTGTCCTTCGGGGGCCGTGAGGGTCGTCACCGAGCCTCGGCCGGCCTCGGACCCGGAAGCCGTGGGCGGTGCCGGTTCCCGCGCATAGGCATCGCGCGGAACGCCCGCGGGCCCTGTTCGGGACGACTTCACCGCCGTCCCGAACAGGGCCCGCGCGTCCGTGGCGGCGCTTCAACGATCCCTCAAGACTTCGTCTCGGTCGTTTCGGTTCTGGTGTAGAGGACCTCGCGGCCCTGCTCGGCGGCGCGGATGAGCCCTTCGCTGACGAAGTCGAGGAAGGCGGCGGCGTTCTCCAGGCGGGTGGCGGCCGGAGTGCCGCGGCCGAGGATGCCCACGCCCTGCCGTGCGGTCTCGATGAACTGGTCGTTGGCCCGGGCACTGCGGATCATCGACTGGTACCAGAGGTCGTCGTCGACGACGTAGCGCTCGCGCCGGCGGTCGCTCTGTTCCCGGCGGACGAGGTCCAGGCTTTCGAGGAACGTGATCGCCTTGGAGATGGACGCCGGGCTGACCTTCAGGCGCTGGGCGAGTTCGGAGGCGGTGAGGCTGCCGGTGTCGGTGGTGTAGAGGCAACCCAGCACCCGGGCCATCATCTTGGGCAGGCCCGAGGTCATGAAGACGGTGGTGAGGGCCTCCTGGTAGTCGCGCACGGCCTCGGCGTCGCGCCCGTATGCCTGCGGGAGCGCCTGCGAGTCCGTGGGCGCGGCCTGCTTGCGCCGGTGGGTGCGCTGTTGGGTGGCGCGATGGGCCAGGTCGGCGCGGTAGCCGGCTGGGCCGCCGTTCCGCATCACCTCACGCGTGATCGTGGAGGTCGGACGGTCGAGGCGGCGGGCGATCTCGGCGTACGCCAGGCCGTCGCTCAGCCCCACCGCGATCTGCTGGCGCTCCTGCTGGGTGAGTCTGCCTCCCGGCATCACGACCCCCTTCAGGCCCCACGGGTGCCCCATGGTGCCGCTCGATGTTCCCCGAATGTCTCCACCCTAGCGTTCGCCATCACCGGATTGCAACGATCAACCGCCTGCTTGTTGCGTTAAACGCGAGCACATTGCAATGATTGCATCGCATCTACCTGCATAGATGGCAATCCAAAGCAAAATTGATGTTGCCGTAACTCAGAAAGCAACGTAGCGTTTCCAGTGTTCGGCACAGTGATCCGCAGAGCCTGAGGGAGAGCACGATGATGCAGAAGTTCAACACCCCCGCCCCGATCTCCGCCGTCCTGGACATTCCCGCGGGGCGTGTCCAGTTCATCGCCGCCGACCGGGCCGACACCGCGGTCGAGATCCTGCCCGCGAACGCCTCGAAGGGCCGCGACGTGAAGGCGGCGGAGCAGACGGCCGTCGAGTACGCCGACGGGGTCCTGCGAATCCGGAACGCGGCGAAGAACCAGTACCTCGGCCCCACCGGATCCATCGAGGTGACGGTCAAGCTGCCCGCCGGTTCCCGCGTCGAGGCGAGGGCGGCCAGCGCGGAACTGAGGACCGTCGGCCGCCTCGGCGACGTCGCCTTCGAGGGCGCGTACCGCCAGATCAAGCTGGACGAGGCCGCGAGCGTCCGTCTCACCGCGGTCGACGGTGACGTGGAGATTGGCCGGCTGTGCGGCTCCGCCGAGATCAGCACCGCGCGGGGCGACATCCTGATCACCGAGGCCACGGGCGGCAAGGTCGTGCTCCGCACCCAGTCGGGCGACATCTCGGTCGGCGCCGCCACGGGCGTCTCGGCAGCCCTGGACGCCGAGACCCCCCACGGCCGCATCAGCAACGCGCTCAAGAACAACGGCACGGCCGAACTCGCCATCCACGCCACCACCTCCAACGGCGACATCACCGCCCGCAGCCTCTGACCCGCGGCCCTGGGAGGCCTGAACCGTCAGGCCGGCGAGACACGCGGTGCGGTACCGCTCGCAGCGGCACCGCACCGGGCCCGCGAGGAGGCGCTCACGGGCCCGGCTGCCCGGATGGTCCGGTTCACCAGGTGACGGGCATGCTCTTGACCCCGGCCATGGAGGCGGTACCGCTCAGCACGATCTCCTCCTCCGGAACCGCGAGCCGCAGGTTCGGGAAGCGGTGGAGCAGCGCCGGAAGCGCCACCCGCAGCTCGACCCTGGCGAGCTGCTGGCCGATGCACTGGTGGATGCCGTGGCTGAAGGCGATCTGGCTGACCGAGTCGCGCCCGAGGTCCAGGGCGTCCGGATTCGAGAAGTACTTGGGATCGCGGTTGGCCTGCGCCAGGTGCAGTGTGATGGTCTCGCCCTTGCGGATGAGCGTGCCGCCCAGCTCCACGTCCTCCAGTGCCGTGCGGATGATGACTGGCACGATGGTGAGGTAGCGAAGCAGTTCCTCGACGGCGGTCTCGGTCTTGCTCGGATCGGCGCGCAGCGCGGCGAGCTGCTCGGGGTTGTTGAGCAGGGTCCAGGTGCCGAGCGAGAGCATGCTCGACGTGGTTTCCAGGCCGGCACCGAGCAGCATGACCCCGATGTTGGCCAGTTCCTGGTCGGTGAGATCGCTCTTGGTGAGGCCGCTGAGCATGTCGTCGGTGGGGTTGGCGCGCTTGTTCAGGACGAGCCGGCCGACGTAAGCCTGGAGGTCGGTGACCGCCTTCGCCCAGTCCTCGGCCGAGATGGTTTCGCCGGGCCTGCTGGCGGTGATCACGATCGCCTCACGCAGGAACTCTTCCTGGTCCTCGAGGGGGACGCCGAGCATTTCGCAGATCATCGCGGTGGGCACGGGCAGTGAGAACGCCTGCACCAGGTCGGTCGGGGGGCCGACCCGCTCCATCTCGTCGAGCTGGGCGGCGGTGACCTGTTCGATCCGCTCGGTGAGCTTGCGTATGCGGCGCACGGTGAACTCACCGGCCAGCAGCCGCCGGTAGCGGTTGTGTTCCGGCGCGTCCATCCCCGTGAAGTCACCGGGCTCGGCGGGCGGATAGGGGCCGACCGTGCCGGTCTCGTAGGGCAGGTGCAGCAGGTCGTAGCGGATGCTGAACCGCGGATCGGCGAGTACCGCACGCGTGAGGTCACGGCTGGTGGTGAGCCAGCCGATGTGCCCGTCGGGATAGGCGAGCCTGCTCAGTGCGGGACGTTCGCGAAGCTCGGCAGGAGGGTCAAACGGACAGCCACCGGGCCGTTCGACCGGCAGGGTGGCGATGTCCGAGCGTTCCGTGGTGTCCATGGCGCCACACTGGCCGAGGTGACGGGCCATCACAATGCCTTGCCGTCCGGGACGGCACCCCGGGGCGCGTTCAGGGGAGGGGCCTTGACAGACTCCCTCCTACGGGCTTCTGTCCTGGCCACAGGACAAGGCCCACTCCGGTACGACCTGGACGGGGTCCGGTGGCCCCGGTTATCGGGACGCACCCGGGCAAGACGGGAGTATCGGTGCGTCCGGTGCACGGGGGTTCGGGATCGGGCGGCCACAACACTCCAGCCGGACGCGAGCAGGCTGAGCGAGCCTGATCACACGTCATCCAGCGGAAGGACGGCACGCTCCCATGACCACGGCCACCGTGAACCCCGACGCTCTGTGGATCCGCCGGTACCAGCGCGCGGATCCCGGCCCGGAGCAGCTCGTCTGCCTTCCGCATGCCGGCGGCAGCGCGGCCTCCTTCCTCCCGGTGGCCCGCGATCTGGACGGCCGGTGCGAGGTGCTGGCGATCCAGTACCCCGGACGGCACGAGCGGCTCAGGGAACCCCTGCTGGACTCGGTCGACGAGCTGGCCGACGAGCTGTTCCCCGTGCTGCTGCGCCAGACCCGCGGACCCATCGCCCTGTTCGGTCACAGCCTGGGCGCGACCGTCGCCTTCGAACTGGCCCGCCGCTTCGAGGCTTCGGGAACGGTACCCACGGCGCTCTTCGTCTCGGCCCGTCCCGCGCCCTCCCGGCAGCCGGCCAGTGCGGTGCACCTCGGCACGGACGCCGAACTGATCGCCCGGATGCGCTCACTGGGCGGCACGGACGAAGAGATCCTCGAGGAGGAGGACCTGCTGCGTCTGGCTCTGCCCATCCTGCGCAACGACTACAAGGCAGCCGAGACCTACCGGTACCGCGCCGGCCGGCCCCTGAGCTGCCCCGTGCACGCGCTCATCGGTCGCGACGACCCGGTGGTCACCGAGAACGACGCGCGCGCCTGGGCCGGCCACACCACAGGGCCCTTCGCTCTGCACACCTACAGCGGCGGACACTTCTACCTCGTCGACCACCACGAGGAGATTTTGGGGACCATCACCGGGCAACTCCTCCCGGCCTGACCCGCGCCCTCCCCCAGGCTCGACCTCCACACGCCGCCAGGGCGGGAACCGGCTCGATTCCCGGTTCCCGCCCTGGCGGCGTCCTGTCCGCTCAGAGGACCGCGCCCTCCCTCGTCCTCCTGCGCAGAGTCGGCCTGCTCGAGCGGGCGAGGTCCGCCCACATGTCCGACAAACCGCTGATGGTGCGCGCCGCGAACAACGTGCGGATGGACACCTCGAGGTTCAGCTCCGCACGGACCAGGCCGACCAGCCTGATCGCCCGCAGCGAGTTGCCACCGAGGTCGAAGAAGTCCTGGTCGATGCCCACCCGGTCGAGCTCGAGCACGTCGGCGAACGCGGCGGCCAGCACCCGCTCGGTGTGGTTGCGCGGCGCCCGGTACTGCCCGTCGTCGAACTCGGGATCCGGCAGCGACGCCCGGTCCACTCTTCCGTTGACCGTTACCGGCAGGCGCTCCAGCACCACGAACACAGACGGCACCATGAGTTCGGGCAGCCGCCCCGCGGCGAACCGGCGCAGCTCGTCGCCCGAGACGGCCCCGCCACCCGCCGGGACCACATAGGCCACCAGCCGCTGCTGCCCGGACCCGTCCTCCCTGACCGCCACCACGCACTGTGCCAGACCGGTGTGCTCGCAGAGCACGTCCTCGATCTCGGCCGGCTCGACCCGGACACCGCGGACATCCACCTGGCCGTCGGCCCGGCCCACGAATTCGAGCCGGCCCTCGACGCCCCACCGCACCCGGTCCCCGGTGCGGTACATGCGTCCACCCGCCGGACCGAACGGGCAGGGCACGAACCGCTCGGCGGTCTGCCCGGGCCGCCCGCGATATCCGCGCGCAAGGCCGGGCCCGGCCACGTACAGCTCTCCGGTCACTCCCACCGGGACCGGTGCCAGCCCCGGTCCCAACACGTAGAGGGCGGTGCCGTCCGCCGGCCGGCCGGCCGTGCCCGCGTCGGGCACCGGTTCGTTCGCGGCCAGGCGGTGGCATGCGGCGAGCGAGGTCGTCTCCGTCGGACCGTGACCGGTGACGATCGTCAACCCGGGGCAGGCCTCCCGGATACGGCGCAGCGCGGCCACAGGCACCCGGTCACCACCGGTCCACACCTCGCGCAACCCGGCGAGGGACTCGGGGCATCGCGCCGCGATCGCCGAGAAGAGGCCCACGGGCAGCCACACCGTGGAGATGTCGTGCGCCCCGAGCGTCGATTCCAGCGTGTCGATGTCGAGTTCCCCCGCAGGGGCCACGACCACCCGCCCGCCGTTCAGCAGGGCCACCCACACGTCGAGGGCGAGCGCGTCGGAGGTGTGCGGCGCGTGCCACAGCACGCTGCCGCGGCCCCCTTCCTGCCAGTGGTGGTCCGTGACGAGCCGCACCACGTTCCGGTTCGTGACAGCGACCGCGGTGGTCGCGCCGGCCGGTGTGGAGTCGTACGTCACGGCCAGCAGACCGTCCTGGTGCGTCGGGGCCGGCCCCTGAGGGACATCGCCGCCGCCGTCGGCGGTCGTCGACCGGAGGTCGTCGAAGACCATCGCCGGCACATCCAGGTCGGCCCCGAGCGCGTCGGCCGTGGCCGCGTCGGTGAGCAGTGCGCCCGCCGAAGAGGCGCTGACCTGCGCTCTGATCCGCTCCGCCGGGAACGTCGGGTCGACCGGCAGGTAGGCTCCGCCCGCCTTCACCACTCCCAGCAGGGCGACGGCCAGGTCCACCGAGCGGGGCATCGCCACCGCCACGACCGTCTCGGGTCCGACGTGCCGGCGTCGCAGCGCCCCGGCCAGGCGGCTCGACCGCTCGTCCAGCTCCCGGTACGAGAGCGCCGATTCGCCGGACACCAGCGCGACGGCATCGGGATCCCGCTCCACCTGTCGGGCGAACAGCTGCGCGACCGTCGCCTCCGGCGCGGGTGCTTCCGTGTCGTTGGGCGCCGTCAGCACCCGGTCCCGCTCGGCGCCGCTCAGCACGTCCAGCGCGCCGACCGGCTGCCCGCCGTCGGCCACCACGGCGCGGACGCAGGCGATCAGCTCCTCGCCGATGAAGCGCAGCTCCGCGCGGTCGTACAGGCTCATGGGAGCGTCGAGCCGGATGTAGAGGTCGCTGTCGGGGCTCCCGTCGGTGTAGACGCCGATCGACAGTTCCTCGAAGGTGCCGGTCGTCGCGCCGGAGTAGCGGGCCGGGCTGTCGGCGAAGTGGAGCTGCTCGGCGAACTCGACGACGTTGATGACGGCGCCGTAACTGCCGCGGCCGCTCATGACGGTTCCGCTCGCGCGCTGGATGTCCGAGTAGTGGCAGGCGGTGTGATCGAAGATCTCGTACGTCTCGTCGACGATCGCGTCGGTGATCTCGGCGAAGGTCGCACCGAGCGGAACCTTCACCCGCACCGGCACCACGTTCACCGCGAGGCCGGGCGTCCGGCTCGCCACCCCCACCCGGTTGCCCACGGCCAGCGAGAGGAGGAATTCCGGGCGGTCGCAGCGGTGGCGCAGGAACACCGCCGTGGCGGCGGTCAGCATCTGCGACATCCACACGCCCGTGGACTGCGCGGTCCGGGTCCACAGGTCCGCCTCGGCGCGCGGGACGGTGAGCGTGCGGCTCACCATGCCGATGGTCTCGGCCACCTCCGACCAGCGGTCGGCGTTGTTCATCGGTTCGTCGAGCGCGGACCGTGTCGAGTCGGACAGGGCGACGCGCGGTACCCGTGCGGGCGCGGGCGCATCCGTGAGGTAGTCGCGCCAGAACTCGGTGTCCTCGGTGAACTTCCGGGAGGCGAGGTACTCCGTCGCCTCGGTGGCGAACGACTCGGCGTCCCACGGGTGCGGCAGCCGCGGTACCCGTTCCCCGCGCGCCATCGCCGTGTAGACCTCGGCGAAGCGCTTCGAGAGCAGGCCGCCCGCGCCGAACCCGTCCGATATGAGGTGGTGGTAGGCGATCACCAGGAGGGAGCGGGTCTTCGCGAGCCTGACCACACCGAGCCGGAACAGCGGATCCCGCGCAAGGTCGAACGGCTGCCGCACCAGGCCGGCCAGGGCGTCGCGCGCCGCCTGCTCGGGATCGGCCTCGGCGCTGAGGTCCAGGAAGAACGGCCGCCAGTCCCCCAGTTCGCGGGGTACCAGGCGCAGCCCGTCGCCGTCGTCGACGAAGTTGACGCGCAGCACCTCCGCCTCGCCCATGACGTGCAGGAACACCGATTCCATGACGGCCGCGTCCAGCTCACCGTCCACGTCCCACATGGTCAGCGCATGGTTCGGAGTGTCAGGAGCCATTTGCTGCGCCCGCCACATCCCTTCATGCGCAGACGACGCACCGAACGTACGCACACAGATCAACCCCTCAGCAAACAGGCCCGATAACGCGGATTACGCAGATCACCCCCACGTTCAGGGCAGTGAGTCAGCCATTCAAGACAACTTGGTGCCCGGCGGGGCAGGCCGCTGTCGGGCTTGCGTGTGTCCCGCCGGCGGGACGTCCGCACGGTGCGGAAGGGCACCGGGAACACGGTGGGGTCACTGCGGGACGCCCTTGGCCAGCAAGGACGCGATGTGCTCCCCGAGCAGTCTCGGTGTCGGGTGGCGCAGCACCGCGTTCGCCCTCAGCTTGAGTCCGGTCGACGCGGTCAGGCGTCTGCTCAACTCCGCCGACAGCATCGAATCGAAACCGACCTTCACGAACTCGCCGTCGGCGTCGATGGAGTCGGCCGAGGCGTGGCCGAGCACCACGGCGGCCCTGTCGATGACGTGGTCGAGGACGAGTGCCCGCGCGTCGTCCTCGGGGAGGGCGGAGAGGCGGTCCGACAGAGGGACGAGGTGGTCATCGTCTGCCGGCGGCTCCGTCGGGGACACCTCCGCCGCCGCTGTGTGCGACGAGCTCAGCCAGTAGCGCTGCCGCTGGAACGCGTACGTCGGAAGGTCCACCCGCCGACGCGTCCCGAAGAGGGCGTCCCAGTCCACGGACCCGCCCCGGACGTGGAGCACGGCCAGCGAGCCGAGCACGGCCGCCACCTCGTCCGGGCCCCGCCGCGACGACGACAGGACCAGCGCGTCGTCCAGGTCCTCGACGATCTCCTGCACCGGGATGGTCAGCACCGGGTGCGGGCTCATCTCGACGAACACCCGGAAACCGTCCTCGGCCAGGCGCCGGACGGACGATTCGAAGCGGACCTTCTCGCGCAGGTTGTCGTACCAGTAGTCGGCGTTCAGCCCCGCGGTGTCGATGATTTCGCCGTACAGGGTCGAATAGAAGGGCAGCGCCGACGTTTTCGGGTGCACGTCGGACAGCGGGCCGATCACCTGGTCGCGCACCCGGGTCACGTGGTGGGAATGGGAGGCGTATTCGACCGATATCCGCCGGGCCTGGACACCGTCGGCCTTCATCTTGTCGACGAACTCGTCGAGTGCGTCCGGTTCCCCGGACACCACCACGGAGCTGGGTCCGTTGACCACGGCGACGCTCACCCGGTCGCTCCACGGAGCCAGTCGCTCTTCCACGACCTCCGCGGACTCGGCCACCGACGCCATCCCGCCGTGACCGATCAGATCCACCAGAGCCTTGCTGCGCAGCGCCACGATCTTGGTGGCGTCCCGCAGGGACAGCGCGCCGCACACGTACGCGGCGGCTATCTCGCCCTGGCTGTGGCCCACCACCGCGGCCGGTTCCACGCCCCAGGACCGCCACAGTGCGGCCAGGGACACCATCACCGAGAAGAGCGCCGGCTGTACGACGTCCACCCGGTCCAGGGTCGGCGCCCCCGGTACGCCGCGCACCACGTCGAGCAGCGACCAGTCGACCCACTCGGCCAGCGCGGCCGCACACGCGTCGAGGTTCCGCGCGAAGACCGGGAAGGCGTCGTACAGCTCCCTGCCCATGCCGACCCACTGCGAGCCCTGGCCCGGGAACATGAAGACGACGCCACCCAGGTTCCCGGCCGTGCCGCGGACCACCCCGGCGGACTCCGCACCGGCGCCGAGCGCCGTCAGGCCGCGCACCAGTTCGTCCCGGTCGCGACCCAGGACCACCGCACGGTGCTCGAACCGCGACCGGCTCGACACCAACGACCAGCCGGCATCGGCGATGTCCGGGCTCGCACCGGCGGCGGCGAAGTGACCCAGTCCGGCCGCCTGCCGCTCCAGGGCCTTCGCGCTCTTGGCCGACACCACCCACGGCACCAGGCCGCCGACGACGCCCGCGTCCGGGCCGCGACCCTGCTCCCGCTCCTGCGGTGGGGCCTCTTCCAGGATCACGTGCGCGTTGGTGCCGCTGACCCCGAACGACGACACCCCCGCCCGCCGGGGTCCGTCCGGGCGGGTCCACTCCCGGCCCTCCACCAGCAGTTCGACACCGCCCGAGGACCAGTCCACGTGCCGCGAGGGCGTATCCACGTGCAGGGTCTTGGGGAGGTAGCCGTGCCGCATGGCCATCACGGCCTTGATGAACCCGCCGACTCCGGCGGCGGCCTGGGCGTGACCCATGTTCGACTTCAGGGATCCCAGCCAGAGCGGTCTGCCCTCGGCCCGGTCCTGCCCGTAGGTCGCCAGCAGAGCGCCGGCCTCGATGGGATCACCCAGGGTGGTTCCGGTGCCGTGGGCCTCGACGAGGTCCACCTCGCGGGCCGCGACCCCCGCGTTCGCCAGCGCCCGCCGGATCACCTGCTCCTGGGCGCGGCCGTTGGGTGCGGTCAGCCCGTTGCTGGCCCCGTCCTGGTTCACCGCGGAACCGCGGACGACGGCGAGCACCGGGTGGCCGTTGCGGCGGGCGTCGGAGAGCCGCTCCAGCAGCAGCACACCCACCCCCTCGGCCCAGCCGGTCCCGTCGGCCTGGTCCGCGAACGCCTTGCAGCGACCGTCGGCCGACAAGGCGCCCTGCCGGGCGAACTCCACGAACGGCGCGGGCGTCGACATCACCAGTGCCCCACCCGCCAGCGCGAGCGAACACTCACCCGCCCGCAGCGACTGCACCGCCATGTGCAGGGCCACCAGCGACGACGAGCACGCCGTGTCCACGGACACCGCCGGCCCGGTCAGCCCCAGCTCGTACGCCACCCGGCCGCTCGCGACGCTCAGCGAGCTGCCGTACAGCAGGTAGCCCTCCAGTTCCTTCTGGCCGGCCTCCAGGAAACGCCACCCGTACTCGGACGAGCTGACCCCCGAGAAGACGCCGACGTCGGCTCCGCGCACCTCGGCGGGGACGATGCCGGCCCGCTCGAAGGCCTCCCACGACGTCTCCAGGAGCAGACGGTGGTGGGGATCGACGGCCAGCGCCTCACGCGGGCTGATACCGAAGAACTCCGCGTCGAAGCCCGCCACATCGCTGAGGAAGCCCCCCTGACGCGTGTACGAGGTGCCCACGGCGTCGCGATCCGGGTCGTACACGTCCCGCCATCCACGGTCCTTGGGGAAATCGGTCACGACGTCCAGACCGCCGCGGACCACGTCCCACAGGTCCTCGGGCGACGACACGCCTCCCGGGTAGCGGCACGCCATGGCCACCACGGCGATCGGCTCACCACGGCCGGCTTTCAGGGCGTCGTTCTCCCGCCGGAGGCGGTCACGCTCCTCCAGCAGGGTGCGAAGCGCCCGCTGGATCCGGTCCGCGCCGTCCGCCGTGCGATCGGCGGAGTCGGTCATGTCGCTCACCTCTTCTCCTCCAAAGCCAGGTCGACCAGTGCTTCCAGGTCCAGCTCCGACAGTTCGTCCGCGCCGGTGTCCGCGTCCGCCCGCTGTCCGTCGCGGCTCTCCCGGGCCGGGCCCGCGCAGGCCAGGACCAGCTCCAAGAGGCCCGCGTCGCGCAGGCTGTCGATCGAGACGGTGCGCAGCGCCTCCCGGATCCGCGCGTCCTCGGCGTCCTCGGCCGAGGCCGGGTCCGGTGCCGGTGCCGGCGCCGGACGCAGCAGGCCGAAGAGGTGCTCCGCCAACTCGCGCGGTGTCGGGTAGCTGAAGACGAGGGCGGACGGCAGGCGCAGCCCGGTCGAGGCTGCCAGACGGTTGCAGATTTCGACCGCGGTCAGCGAGTCGAATCCGAGCTTGGTGAAAGCCTGGTCGACGTCGATGCCCGCGCCGGACGGGTGTCCGAGCACGACGGCGGCCTGCTCGCGGACCCAGTCCAGGACGGCTGTGCGCGCCTCATCGGCCGGCAGACCGGTCAGCCTGGCGGCCGGCCCGGCCGAGCCGGGGCCCTTGGCCGCGCTCGCCCTGCTCCGGCGTGGACGACCGCCCTCGACGAGGTCGCGCAGGAGCGGCGGGAGCTCGTCGGCGCTCTTGTGGCGCAGCGCGGCGACGTCCACCCGGGCCGGCACCAGGACCGGCTTGCCGCTCGCGCACGCCGAGTCGAACAGGGCCAGTGCCTCGGGTGTCGGCATCGCCGCGATGCCCATCCGCCTCAGCCGGGACAGGTCGGCCTGGTCCAGCTGCCCGGTCATGCCGCTGCTCTGCTCCCACCATCCCCAGCACAGCGAGGTGCCGACGAGGCCCGAAGCCCTGCGCCGTGCCGCCAGAGCGTCCAGGAAGGCGTTGGCCGCGGCGTAGTTGGCCTGTCCCGCGTTGCCGAGCGTGCCCGCGAGGGCGGAGAACTGGATGAACGCCGACAGGGCGTGATCCCGGGTCAGCTCGTGCAGATTGACCGCGCCGCCGACCTTGGCGCGCAGCACATGGTCGACGCTCTCGGGGGTCAGCGACTCGACGGTGCCGTCCGCGAGCACACCCGCCGCGTGCACGACCGCGGTCAGCGGGTACCGGCCGGGCAGATCCGCGAGCAGGTCCGCCACGGCGGCCCTGTCCGCGACATCGCACTGGACGACCCGTACCGCCGCTCCCGCGCCCTCCAGGTCCGCGACCAGCTCGGGCACCCCGTCGGCCGCCGCTCCGCGACGGCTCGCCAGCAGCAGGCTGCGTACGCCGTGTTCGGCGACCAAGTGCCGTGCGACGAGCGAACCCACTCCCCCGGTCCCGCCGGTGACCAGCACGGTCCCGCCACCGAAACCGTCGCCCACCTCGAGGACCAGCTTGCCGACGTGGCGGCCCTGGCTCATCTCACGGAAGGTACGGCGCGCGTCGCGGATGTCGTGCAGGGAGATCGGGTTCAGCCGTACCCGGCCGTCGGCGAACAGTTCCATGACGGCCCGGAACATCTCGTGGATCGCGTCGGGGCCCGCCTCGTAGAGGTCGAATGCCTCGTAGTCGACGCCGGGGTGGTCGGCCGCCACCCGACGCGGGTCACGGATGTCCGTCTTGCCCATCTCGACGAAGTGTCCGCCGCCGGGCAGCAGGGTCAGGGAGGCGTCGACGAACTTGTGCGCGAGGGAGTTCAGCACGACGTCCACGCCGTGGCCGCCCGATGAGCGACGGAACTTCTCGGCGAACTCCAGGTCGCGCGACGACGCCAGGTGCGTCTCGTCCAGCCCCAGGCCGCACAGGACGGGCCACTTGGCCGGGCTCGCGGTGGCGTAGATCTCGGCGCCGACGTGCTTGGCCAGTTGGACGGCGGCCATCCCGACACCGCCCGCGGCAGCGTGGATGAGGACGCGCTGCCCCTTCTTGAGGTTCGCCACGCGGAAGAGCCCGTGGTAGGCGGTGAGGAAGGCGCACGGCACGGACGCCGCCTCGGCGTAGCTCCAGCCGTCGGGGATGGGCACGAGCATGCGGTGATCCGCCACGGCCGTGCGGCCGAAGGCGCCGGTGAAGATGCCGGTCACCCGGTCGCCCGGCGCCAGACGGGTCACGTCGTCCGCCACCTCCAGCACGACGCCGGCGCCCTCACTGCCCAGTCCCGCGTCGATGGCCGTCCGGTCCACCAGCCCCAAGGCGATGGTCACGTCCCTGAAGTTGAGCCCCGCAGCCTGTACGGCGATGCGGACCTGGCCGCTCGTCAGGGGTGCTTCCACCTCGGGGCACGGGACCCAGGTCAGGTTCTCCAGCGTCCCCTTGGTCGGGATGCCGAGACGGTGGGCGCCGGCCGCCGGCGGCTCCATGCGGTGGTCGGCCGGTGCGGCCACCGTCAGGCGGGGGACGAGGTGGGCGCCGTCGCGCAGCGCCAGTTGGTCCTCGTCGAGGGCGAGCGCGTCCGCGAGGCGCGTCCAGGACGTCTCCTCGTCGTCGATGTCCACCAGCCGGAATCGGCCGGGGTGCTCGGTCTGGGCGGAACGGACCAGTCCCCACACGGAGGCTCCGGGGAGGCTTTCGACGCCCTCGCCGCCACCGGTGTCCAGGGCCCGGCGGGTGAGCACCACCAGCGTGGACCGGTCGAGGTGTTCCTCGGCGAGGAACGACCGGACCCAGTCCAGTACGCGCTTGTCGGTCTCGCCGACCTCGGTGAGCAGATCGGGTTCGGCGGTGACGAAGTCGTCCAGGCACAAGACGATGTGCCCGGGTGCCTCACCCGAGAGGACCTCGTCCATGGACTCGTAGAACACGGCGCTCTCGTCGCCCGCCTCGAAGAGCCGGGAGGCCAGGCCGTTCCTCGCGCCGAGGACGCCCCACCGCCCGTGGTGGGTTGCCCGATCGCCCTCCTTGACCGGTCGCCACCGCAGTTCGTACAGCGAATGTTCCTGACCGCCGCGCGCCGAGCGCACCTGCTCGGCACCGGCCGGCCGGAACGTCAACGCCTCGACGGACGCGATCTCGCGGCCGTGTTCGTCGGCGATCACCATGGACACGACGCCTTCGCCGGCCGGGGTGAGCCGGACCCTCACGGTCGTGCCGCACTCCCCGGCCAGGTGCACGCCGGACCAGGAAAAGGGCATCCAGCCCTGCTCGCCCGTCACCTCCAGGACACCGCCGACCACCACGGCGTGCAGCACGGTGTCGATCAGTGCCGGGTGCAGGGCGAACCCGCCGTGGGCCGTGCCTTCGGCGCCCTCCGGCAGGGTGGCCAGGGCGAAGAGGTCGTCGCCGTGCCGCCAGACCTCGCGCAGCCCGCGGAACGTCGGGCCGTAGTCGAAACCGCCGTCCGCGAGGGAGTCGTAGAGGCCGTCGAAGTCGAGCCGCCTGGCGCCGGCCGGCGGCCACGCGGCGAGCGCGCGCGTGTCGGCGGCCCGCTCGGCCGTGCGCGGCGCGCCCGGGGACAGGTTTCCCGTCGCGTGGCGGGTCCAGCCGCCGATCGTCGTGCCCTCCTCGGCCGGACGCGAGTACACGTCCAGGGAGCGGCGTCCGCTCTCGTCCGCCGCGCCGACGACGATCCGCACCTGCACGTCGCCCGCGTCGGGAAGGACGAGGGGGACTTCCAGGGAGAGTTCCTCGACCACGCCGCACCCGACTTGCCCGCCCACCGACAGCGCCAGGTCCACGTAGGCCGTCGCCGGTACGACGACCGCGCCGAACACTGTGTGGTCGGCCAGCCAGTCGTGGGTCCGCACGGACCACAGGTCGCTGAACACCACCTCGTCGGTGCCGGGATGGTCCACCACGGCACCGAGCAGCGGGTGCCCGGGGGTCGACAGGCCGGCGGAGGTGACGTCCGCCGACTCCATCGCGGCCACGAAGTCCAGCCAGTACCGCTGCCGCTGGAACGCGTACGTCGGAAGGTCCACCGTCCGGCGCGTCCCGAACAGGGCGTCCCAGTCCACGGCCCCGCCCCGGACGTGCAGCTCGGCCAGCGCTCCGACCAGCGCCTGCGCCGCCGCGCGGTCGCGCCGCGACGACGACAGGACCACCGCGTCGTGCGCGCCCTCGACGGCGAAGGCGTCCTTGGTGAGGCCGGTGAGTGTCGCTCCCGGCCCGACTTCGAGGAAGACGTCCGCACCGGCCGCACGGGCGCACTCCACCGCCTCGTGGAAGCGCACGGGTTCCCGGACGTGGTTCACCCAGTAATCGGCCGACGTCAGCTCCTGGAGCGTGACCTCGCGGCCCAACCTGGTCGAGACGATCGGGATCGACATCTCGCCCGCGGGGAACTCTTCGAGCGCTCCCGCGAACTCCTCCAGGATCGGGTCCATGAGCGGTGAATGGAACGCGTGGTCGACCGGGAGCAGCTTCGCCGACCTGCCCTCGGCGACGAGCCGGTCCCGGACCGCGTGGACCTGGTCGCGCAGGCCCGAGACCACCACCGATTCCGGGCCGTTGACGGCAGCGACACCGACGCGGTCGTACGCGCCGAGCAGGCCGCTCACCTCGGCTTCCGATGCGCGTACGGCCAGCATGGCGCCGCGCTCGGTGACCGTCTGCATGACCCGTCCGCGAGCTGCCACGAGCCTGGTCGCCGTCTCCAGGTCGAGGACTCCCGACACGTGGGCGGCGGCGATCTCGCCGACGGAATGGCCGATCAGGTGGTCGGGGCGCGGGGAGTACCGGGTCAAGAGCCGGTACAGGCTGACCTGCAGGGCGAACAGCGCCGGCTGCGTGACGTCCGTGCGCTCGCCTCCCTCGGGTTCGTCGGCGAGGAGCAGGGCCTTCAGGGCGAACGGGAGGTGCGCGTCGAAGCGTTCGCAGACCTCGTCTAGGCTCCGCGCGAAGACGGGGAACGTGTCGTACAGCTCGCGTGCCACGCCGGCCCACTTCGCTCCCTGGCCCGGGAACATGAAGACGCAGCCGCCCAGTTCCCCGGCAGCGCCGCGCACCAGGGCGGGGGACTCCACGCCGTCGCCGAGCGCGGAAAGAGCGCCCAGTAGCTCCTCCCGACCGCGGCCGAGCACCACCGCGCGGTGCTCGAACCGCGACCGGCTCGACACGAGCGAGGCACCGATGTCGGCGACGTCCGCACCGGGATCGGCGGCGACGAAGTCGCGCAGCTTGCGCGCCTGCGCCCGCAGCGCCTGCTCGGAGCGGGCCGACACGACCCACGGGACCAGCCCGCCGGCACCGGCCGGCCCCGGCTCGGCGGGGTCGGGCGCCGTCTCCTCATCGGGGGCCTGCTCCAGGATCAGGTGCGCGTTGGTGCCGCTGGCCCCGAAGCTGGAGACGCCCGCCCGCCGGGGCCGGCCGGGGGCGCTGGTCCACTCCCTGGCCTCGGTCAGCAGCTCCACCGCTCCGGCCGACCAGTCGACGTGCGTCGAGGGGCGGTCCACGTGCAGTGTCCTGGGCAGCGTCCCGTGGCGCATCGCCATGATCATCTTGATGATTCCGCCGACGCCTCCGGCCGCCTGGGTGTGGCCGATGTTGGACTTCAGCGACCCCAGCCACAGCGGTCTGCCCGGGTTCCGGGCCTGCCCGTAGGTGGCCAGCAGCGCCTGCGCCTCGATGGGGTCGCCCAGCGTGGTGCCGGTCCCGTGCGCCTCCACCACGTCCACGTCGCTCGCCTGCACCTGGGCGTTGGCCAGGGCTGCCCGGATCACCCGCTGCTGGGCCGGGCCGTTCGGCGCGGTCAGTCCGTTGGACGCCCCGTCCTGGTTGATCGCCGAGCCGCGGATCACCGCCCAGATCCGGCGTCCGTTGCGCCGCGCGTCCGAGAGCCGCTCCAGGACCAGCACGCCCGCGCCCTCGGAGAACCCGGTGCCGTCCGCCGCGTCGGCGAACGCCTTGCACCGGCCGTCCGCCGCCAGTCCCCGCTGCCGGGAGAACTCCCGGAACACCTGCGGCATCGCCATGACGGTGACGCCACCGGCCAGGGCGAGGCCGCATTCACCCTGCCGCAGCGACCGCACCGCTTGGTGCACCGTCACCAGCGACGAGGAGCAGGCGGTGTCGGTCGACACCGTCGGGCCCTCCAGACCCAACGTGTACGCCACCCGGCCCGAGGCCACGCTCAGCAGGGAACCGGTCTGCGCGTAGCCCGAGATGGCCTCGGGGGTGGAGAAGTGGTTCCCGTAGCCGAAGTACGCGAGACCGGCGAACACCCCGGTGTCGCTGCCGCGCAGGGTCTCGGGGTCGATACCGGCCCGTTCCAGGGACTCCCACGAGGTCTCCAGGAGCAGCCGCTGCTGCGGGTCGGCGGCGAGCGCCTCGCGTGGGCTGATACCGAAGAAGTCGGCGTCGAAGTCACCCGCGTCGTACAGGAATCCGCCCGAGCGCGTGGAACTGGTACCGGGCCGGTCGGAGTCCGGGTCGCAGAGGTTCTCCAGGTCCCAGTGGCGGTCGTCCGGGAAGTCCGACACGACGTCCGCGCCCGCCCGCACCAGCTCCCACAGCTCCTCCGGGGACGTCACCCCTCCCGGGAAACGGCAAGCGACACCCACGATCGCGATGGGCTCGGCGGCGGCGTCCGTCAGTTCCTTGAGGCGCTTGCGTGTTTCGATCAGCTCGATCGATGTCCGCTTGAGGTAGTCGAGAACTTCGGCGTTGTTGTCGTTTGTCATCGCTCTTCCCTAGCCGAGCTCTTTGTCCAGCAGCGAGAGAAGCTCTCCCGCCGAGGCCGAACTGATCTGGTCGACGAGTCCGGCCGATGGTCCGGCGTTCGCCATCGAATGGACTCGGCGTTGCAGTTCGCCGAGGAGAGTGGAGATGCCGGCCCTGTCCTCCGCGGCGAGTGCGAGGAACGCGTCCTCCAGTCGGGCGCCCAGTTGCTCGATCTCCGTGACCAGGTGATCCGCGGGAGACTGCGGGTCGGCGCCGGGGTCCGGGGTGATGCTCGCGGTCAGGAACCGCGCGAGGGTGCCCGGGTTCGGGTGGTCGAAGACGAGCGTGGCGGGCAGCTTGAGGCCGGTCGTCTCCCCCAGCCGGTTGCGCAGTTCCAGCGCCGTGAACGAATCGATCCCCAGCTCCCTGAAGGTCGCGGCGGGACCGATCTGCCGGATGTCGGCGTGGCCGAGGACGATCGCGGTCTGCGTCCGGACGGCGTCGAGCAGCAGTGACTCCGCGTCGGCCGGCGGCAGTGACCTCAGCCGCTGTGCCAGTGTGCCCTCGGTGGCCTCCGGGCTCGCCGGGCTCCCCGGGCCGCCGGGTCCGGCGGGCGTCCCGAGCAAGGCGCGCAGCAGGGGCGAGCCCAGGTGGCCGGCGTCCGGCGCGTCGGGCGCGGGGAGGATCAGTCGCGCGGGCACCAGTACCGGCTCGTTCAGCGCGATCGCCGCGTCGAAGAGCGCGAGCCCCTCCTGCGACGACATCGGCCGCACGCCCTGGCGTCGCAGGCGGACGAGGTCCGCGTCGTCGATGTGGGCGACCATCTCACTGCGTTCGGCCCACAGGCCCCAGCACAGCGCGCCGGCCGGCAGTCCCGCGGCCCGGCGGGCCTGGGCGAGGCCGTTGAGGAAGGCGTTGGCCGCCGCGTAGTTGGCCTGCCCGGCCGTCCCGATCACGCTCGCGATGGAGGAGAACAGGACGAACGCGGACAGGTCCAGGTGCCGGGTGAGCTCGTGCAGGTGCCAGGCACCGCGCACCTTGGGCGCGAGAACCGCGTCCAGGCGGTCCTCGGTCAGCGCCTCGACGACACCGTCGTCCAGCGCGCCCGCGCAGTGGATCACCGCGGTCAGCGGGTGTTCGGACGGCACCGCGGCGATCAGGCCGGCGACGCTGTCACGGCTCGTGACGTCGCAGGCGACGATGTCGACGTGGGCCCCTGCCCCGGTCAGCTCCTCCCGCAGCCCGGCCGCTGCCGGGGCCGCCTGGCCCCGCCTGCTGGTCAGCACCAGCCGGCGCGCGCCGTGCCGCTCCACGAGGTGCCGGGCCAGCAACGCGCCCAGGCCGCTGGTGCCTCCCGTGATCAGTACCGTCCCGTTCCCGAGAACGGGGGCGCCCTGCGTCCTGCCGAGGGGGCCGCGACCGGTGGCCGCGTCGACGGCGTGGGCCAGTCGGGGAGTGGTGACGAGGCCGGCCCGGATCTTGAGCTGGAGCTCTCCGGTTTCGGCCGCCGCCGGGACGCGGGCCCACGAAGCGGGTCGGCCGTCCGTGTCCACGAGCGTGAACCGGCCCGGGTTCTCGGTCTGCGCGGTGCGTACGAATCCCCAGACCGCGGCCGCCGCGGGGTCGGTGTGCGGGACCTGCTCGTCGTGGACCGCCGCCCGCGTCAGGATGACCAGACGCGAGTGGGAGAACCGGTCGTCGCCGAGCCAGTGCCGCGTCCACCGCAGCACTCGGTGGAGGTTTCGCTCGACGGCGGCGGGCGTGTCGTCGCCGTCCGCGTCCGCCGGGTCGAGGCCGGCGATGACGACAGGGGGTATCTCCCCGTCCATGGCGGCGAGTTCGTCCAGGTCGGCGAAGACGGCGGCGGCACCCTGGTGCAAGGGCGCGGTGTGCGCGTCGGGTGCTCCCAGCACCGCGTACCGGCCTGTGGCCCCGCCCGACGGGACCCCCAGGGGCGCCCAGTCCACCCGGAACAGCGAGTCGTGGTGGTCGAAGCCCAGCTCGGTCAGCTTCTCGACGTCCGCCGGCCGCAGGCTCAGCGACGCGACGGCGCCGACGGGTGCTCCCTTGTCGTCCGCGATGATCACGGACAGCGCGTTCTCGCCCGCGGGCGCAAGACGCACACGCAGTGCGGTCGGCTCGGCGCGGTTCACGCGGACGCCCGTGCAGCGGTACGGCAACCAGCCGCCGGGCCGCGAGTTGTCGACGAACTGTCCCAGGCCGACCGGGAGCAGCGCGGCGTGGAGCAACGCCGGGTGAATCCGGAACCGGCCCCCGCCCGCTCCGTCGGGCGCGGGCAGTTCCACCTCCGCGAACAGGTCGTAGCCGCGGCGCCACACCTCCTTCAGACCGCGCAACAGGGGCCCGTAGCCGAACCCGAGGGCGGACAGCCTGGTGTACTCGTCCTCGAAGGGCACGCCGACGGCTCCGGGGGGAGGCCACTCGACGAGGCCCTCCTCCGCACGGGTGCTCGCGGCGCCGGACCCTACGATCCCGACGGCGTTGCGCGTCCACTCGCTGTCGCCCTCAGCCCGTGAGTGCACGCTGATGGCACGCTTGCCGTCGACCACGACACGGATCTCACGATCGGCCGTCCGGGACAGCACCAGCGGCGTTTCCAGGGTGAACTCGTCGACGACATCGCATCCGACCTTCTCGGCCGCCCACACCGCGAGCTCCAGCAACACCGTCGCCGGCACCAGGACGGCGCCGTGGACCACATGGTCCGCGAGCCAGGGGTGGCGCTCCAGCGACAGGCGTCCGCCGGCCGCCACACCGCCGCGCTCCCGGTCGTCGGGCAGGTCGATCACGGCATCGAGCAGCGGGTGGTCCGACGTGCTCCGGGTGGTCGTCTCGTGGGGCGTGTCCAACCAGTAGCGCTGCCGCTGGAAGGCGTAGGTGGGCAGCTCGACCCACCGGCCGTCCCAGCCGGGGAAGGCCGCCTCCCACGACACCTCGACGCCGGCCACGAACGCCTCGGCCGCCGACCTGTGGAACCGAGCGAGGCCGCCCTCGCCGCGGCGCAGCGTGCCGATGACGGCGGCCTCGGCGCCCGCGCTGTCAAGGGTCTGTTCGACACCGAACGTCAGGACCGGGTGGGCCGACGCCTCGATGAAGAACCGGAAGCCCTGCTCGGCCAGCGCCCGGGTCGCCTCCTCGAAGCGGACCGTTCGGCGCAGGTTCGCGTACCAGTACTCGGCGTCCAGTGCCGTCGTGTCCAGCCAGTCGGCCGTCACCGTGGAGAAGAACGGCACCTCGGCCGTGCGCGGTTCGAGTCCCGCCAACAGCCGGCCCAGTTCCTCGCGGACGGCCTCCACATGCCGGGAGTGCGAGGCGTAGTCCACCGGCACCCGGCGGGCCCGTACCTCGTCCGCCTCACAGGCGGCCAGCAACGCGTCCAGTTCGGCCACATCGCCCGACACCACGACGGACGCGGGTCCGTTGACCGCCGCGACCGACAGCCCGTCCGTCAGCCGTGCGCGCGCGTCCTCCACCGGCAGCGCGACCGACACCATGCCCCCGCGCCCCGACAGCGCCAGGATGGCCTTCGACCGGAGCGCGACCACCTTCGCGGCGTCCTCGACCGACAGGGCGCCGGCGACGCACGCGGCGGCGATCTCCCCCTGCGAGTGGCCCACGACGGCCGCCGGCCGTACACCGTAGGAGCGCCACACCTCGGCCAGCGACACCATCACGGCCCACAGCACGGGCTGGACGACGTCCACCCGCTCCAGCGCCTCGGCGTCCCCGAGCACGTCGAGGAGCGACCAGTCCACGTACGACGACAGCGCGTCGGCGCATTCCCGCATCCGCGCCGCGAACACCGGGGACGACTCGCACAGTTCCCGTCCCATCTCGACCCATTGCGACCCCTGGCCCGGGAACACGAACACCGGCTTGCCCGGCGGCTTCGCGACTCCGGACACCACACTTGCGCGGCCGCTCCCGTCGCCGCCGGCCACGGCGGCCAGACCGGCGAGCAGTTCGTCGCGGTCCGCGCCGATCACCACCTGGCGGTGCTCGAACAGCGATCGCGTCGTCACCAGCGAATGGCCCACGCCCGCGACCGGCAGGTCCGCGGCCTCGGCCACGCTGTCCCGAAGCCGCAGGGCCTGCTCCCGCAGCGCCTCCGGCGACCGGGCCGACAGCACCCACGGCACCGCCCCGGGGACGCCGGTGGGCACCGGGTCGGTGCTGGAGTCCACGGGGGCCTGCTCCAGGATCAGGTGGGCGTTGGTGCCGCTGATCCCGAAGGCGGACACGCCCGCCCGCCGGGGCCGCCGCGGGGCGCCGGCCCACTCCCTGGCCTCGGTCAGCAGCTCGACCGTCCCGGCCGACCAGTCGACGTGCGTGGAGGGCCGGTCCACGTGCAGCGTCCTGGGCAGCACGCCGTGCCGCACCGCCATGATCATCTTGATCATCCCGGCGACGCCCGCGGCCGCCTGGGTGTGGCCGATGTTGGACTTCAGCGACCCCAGCCACAGCGGGCTGCCCGGGTCCCGGTCCTGTCCGTAGGTGGCGAGCAGGGCTTCCGCCTCCATCGGGTCGCCCAGCGTCGTACCGGTCCCGTGCGCCTCCACCACGTCCACCTCGGCCGCCCGCAGCCCGCCGTCGGCCAGGGCCGCCCGGATGACCCGGCGCTGCGCGAGTTCGTTCGGCGCGGTCAGTCCGTTGGACGCCCCGTCCTGGTTGATCGCCGAGCCGCGGATCACCGCCCAGACGCGACGCCCGTTGCGCAGCGCGTCCGAGAGCCGCTCCAGGACCAGCACGCCCGCGCCCTCGGAGAAGCCGGTGCCGTCCGCCGCCTCCGCGAACGCCTTGCACCGCCCGTCGGCCGACAGCCCCCGCTGCCGGGCGAAGTCGACGAGCAGCCCCGGGCTCGGCAGCGTCGACACCCCGCCGGCCAACGCCAGCGTGCACTCCCCCGAACGCAGGGACCGTACGGCCTGGTGGACGGCGACGAGCGAGGACGAGCAGGCGGTGTCGATCGACACGGCCGGCCCGTGCAGACCGAGCGTGTACGCCACCCGGCCCGAGGCCACGCTCGTGTACGTCCCCACGAGCGAGTGACCCTCGACCTCGCCGGCTGCCCCGCCGCCCAGCCGCGGACCGTAATCGACGGCATAGATCCCGGTGAACACCCCGGTCGCCGAACCGCGCAGCCCGGCCGGGTCGATTCCGGCCCGTTCCAGCGCCTCCCACGACGTCTCCAGCATCAGCCGCTGCTGCGGATCCATCGCCAGCGCCTCGCGCGGGCTGATGCCGAAGAACGCCGCGTCGAACTCCGCGAGATCGGTCAGGAACCCGCCCGAGCGCGTGTACGTCTTCCCGTGCGCCTCGGGATCCGGGTCGTACAGCGCCTCCAGGTCCCATCCACGGTCCGCCGGAAAGTCGCTCATGGCGTCCACGCCGTCGATCACGACTTCCCACAGCCCTTCGGGGGACGTCACCCCACCCGGGAAGCGACACCCCACACCCACGACCGCGATGGGCTCGCGCGCTGACTCCTCCAGCTCGCGCACCCGCTCGCGCAGCTCCCGCGCGTCGCCGACGGCGCGTCGCAAGTAGGAGCGGAGCTTGTCGACATCCTCCACCAGGGCCTCCCCCAACGGTTACTTGATGAACAGGTGCGGTCGGTGCGGTGACCGGAATGGTTCACCGGCTCCTGACGCCCGGTACGGCAAACCTTCCGGTCGCGGCACTAGACGTATCCACGGTCGATCAATTCGTACAAATCGTCATCACTGCCGATGTCCGGCCTCGTTTCCTCCGCCGTTTCCGGGGCGTCGGGCGCCTGTATCCCAAGGAGGGAGAACAGGTGGAGGGCGAGCGTGTGCGCAGTGGGGTAGCTGAACGCGACGGTGGCCGGAAGCCGCACTCCGACCGCCGCGGCGAGCCGGTTGCGGAGCGCCACGGCCATCGAGGAGTCGAAGCCCAGCGCCTTGAAGGTCTCGGTCGACCTCGCCACGAGATCGACCCCCGTCAGATCCGGGTCCTTCATGCTCAGCACCGCTGCCGCCTCGGCGCACACGAGGTCGAGGACCGAGGACGGCGAACCCAGGTCCGCCGCGCCGGCGAGCCGGTGAGGGCACGGTCCGCCCTCACGCGCGGAGCCCGTGGTCGCGGTGCCGGTGTCGTCGGGTGCCGTCAGCCAGTACCGCTGCCGCTGGAAGGCGTAGGACGGCAGGCCGATCCGGCGCGGGCGGTCCGCGGCGAACGTGGCCGCCCAGTCCACCGGGACACCCCGCACGTGCAGTTCGGCCAGTGACGCCAGGACCTTGCCCGCGCTCCCGTCCTCCTTGCGCAGGGTGCCCACCACCACCGACGAGGCCGCCGACGCGTCGGCGATCTCCTCGATCGCCACCGCGAGCAGCGGATGCGGGCTGACTTCCACGAACACGCCACCGCGCTCACGCATCAGGTCTTCGACCATGCGCCTCATGGCGGTCTGGAACCGGACCGGTTCCCGCAGGTTGCGGAACCAGTAGGCGGTGTCCAGCTCGGCGGCGTCGATCCGCCGCCCGGTGACCGTCGAGTAGAGCGCGACCGGCGAGGGCACGGGGGTGATCCGGCCGAGCTCCTCGGCAAGCCGGGTCTCGAACCGGTCCATCAGCGGCGAGTGGCCGGGCACGCTGGACGGGATCAGCCGCGCGCGGGCGCCCTCGGCTTCACAGACCGCGACCAGCTCCCGCACCGCCGTGGCCTCGCCCGAGACCGTCGTCGAGTTCGGTCCGTTGACCGCGGCGATGACGACCCGCTGCCCCCACCGCGCCAGCAGCTCCCGCACCCGCGCCTCGGGCAACAGGATCCCGGCCATGCTGCCCTGCCCGGCGACCGTGGCCAGCATGCGGGAGCGCAGGGCCACGATCTTTGCCCCGTCCTCCAGGGTCAGTATGCCCGCGGCACAGGCCGCGGCGATCTCGCCCTGGGAGTGACCGATCACCACATCCGGTGTCACCCCCAGCGAACGCCACACCGCCGCCAGCGACACCATCACCGCGAACAGCACCGGCTGGACGACCTCGACCCGGTCCAGGTCCGCGGCGCCCGGCCCGCCGCACACGGTGTCGACCAGCGACCAGGGCACCCACGGCTCCAGCGCCCGCGCGCACTCGTCGATCGAGCGGGCGAAAGCGTCCGACTCCGCGTACAACTGCCTGCCCATGCCGATCCACTGGGATCCCTGGCCCGGGAAGACGAAGGCGACCGGGCCCACCGGCCCCGCGGTCACTCCGCGAACCGTCCGCGCCGAGGTGCCGCCCGCCGCCACCGTGTCCAGACCGGCCAGCGACTCCGCACGATCACCGCCCAGCACCACCACCCGGTGCTCGAACAAGGACCGCGTCGACACCAGCGAGTGCGCCACGTCGGTCGCCGACAGCGACGCGTCCGCGCCCATGAGGTCCCGCAGCCGCGCCGCCTGCTCCCGCAGAGCCGGCTCCGAGCGCGCCGACAGCACCCACGGCACCACGCCGAACGCACCGGCGGCGCCCGAGTCCCCATCGGTGGCGGGGGGTTCAGTCCGCGCCGGGGGGGCCTGTTCGAGGATCACGTGCGCGTTGGTGCCGCCCATGCCGATCGAGGACACCCCCGCCCGCCTGGGCCGGCCCGGCTCGTTCGGCCAGGGCCGCGCGGCCCGGAGCACTTCGAAGTCCTGCTCGAAGTCCGGGACGGCGGGGTTCGGGGAGCGGAAGTTCGGATTGGGGACCAGGTGAGCGCGGTCCAGGCAGAGCGCGGCCTTCACGAAGCCGACGATCCCCGCGGCCGGCTCCAGGTGCCCGACGTTCGCCTTCACGGAGCCGACCGCCAGGGGGCGGCTGCGGCCGGTTCGCCGCAGCACCTCGCGCAGACCCGACAGCTCGGTCGGATCGCCGAGCCGGGTACCGGTGCCGTGGGCCTCGACGTAGTCGAGGCCGTCGAACGCAACGGCCGCCCGCTTGAGGGCGGACAGCACGGCTGCCGCCTGCCCGGTGGCGCTGGGGTCCGGCATCCGGGAGGACGCGCCACCGCTGCTGACGCCCCAGCCGCGCACCACCGCGTAGACGTGATCGCCGTCGGCGACGGCCAGGTCGAGCCGCTTCAGCAGGACGAACGCCCCGCCCTCTCCCCGCATGAAACCGTTGGCCCGCTCGTCGAAGGGGAAGCAGCGGCCGTCGGGCGACAGGGCGCCCAGATTCGCCAGGGCGGCTCCGGCCGCCGGGTCGACGATCAGGTGCACGCCGCCCGCGATCGCCATGTCGACCGCGCCGGCGCGTATCCGTTCGCACGTCAGCGCCAGCGACACGAGAGAGGAGGACTGGCCCGAGTCCGCGCAGAAACTCATGCCGCGCACGTCGAAGAGGCTGGAGATCCGGTTGGCGATCAGTGCACCGCTGGAGCCGAGCGCGGCGAAGTGGTCGTCCTGGTCGCTGCCGGACAGCTTGCGCAACAGTTCGTACCCGGAGGGCGCGGCACCGACCACGACATCGATCTCGCGGCCCGCGAGCGCGCTCGCCGGGATGCGGGCGTCCTCGACGGCTTCCCAGGCCAGCTCGAGGCCCAGCCGCTGCACGGGGTCCATGGCGGCCGCTTCCGCCGGGCCCGCCGCGAAGAACGCGGCGTCGAACCCGTCGACGGAGTCGAGGAACGAGCCCGAGTTCAAGGTGGCGCCGTCCGGGTGGGACGCGGGGTGGAAGTTCGCGTCGGCCGCCCGCCGCTCGGGAAACGTCGTGACGGTGGACTTCCCGTCGAGCAGCAGACGCCAGAACTCGGCCGGGTTGTGCACACCGGGAAGGCGGCACGACATCCCGACGACAGCAATATCGGTGGCTGCGCCACTCATACGCGTTCCCTCCGGTTCCCTCGGTGTACGGATGGTTCGGGCGGCCGCGCCGCGCTCACGACCAACGGGTCAGCAACTTCAGCAGCTCGTCCGGCGCGTCCATGAAGTCGTAGTGGCCGCCGTCGACCACCCGGAACTCGACCGAATCCGCGTACCGGCGCCAGCCCTGCAGGTCGTCGAGGCTCACGTCGGGGTCGTCGCGCCAGCGCAGTACGACGACGGGGCAGTCCACCGCCGCCGGCTCGACCCGCCGGTACGCGCCCGCGGCCGCGTGATCCCGCAGCAGCACCATGAGGCCCATGTCGACCATGTCCGGGCGCGGCTCCATCCCCCGGCCGCGGACGAACGCCTCCACCTCCGCACGCAGTTCGGGCTCGGTCATGGTGAGCATCCGGTCGCGGGACGCCTCGTGCGGTGCCGGCTGGCCCGACACGAACAGGCAGTCCGGCGTGGGCAGGCCGAGTTCGGCGAGCCTGAGCACGGTCTCGTACGCCGCCAGCGCGCCGGCGCAGTGCGCGAAGAACGCGAACGGCCGGTCGAGCAGCGGTGCCAGGGGTTCGGCCAGGGCGGCGGCGAGGTCCTCGTAGGTGCCGTAGTGGGGATGGCCGAGCCGGTTCTCGCGGCCCGGGAACTGCACCGGGCAGACCTCGATGCCGTCGAGCGCGGCCGGCCAGGCGCTGAACGCCGACGCCCCGGACCCGGCAAAGGGGAAGCAGAAGATCCGGGCGGGGTGATCGGTGGACGGCGGCCGGACGAACCAGGGTGACATGGCGGTGGTGGAGCCCGATGTCATGACGTCTTTCGTTTCTGGGCGACGACGGGGAGGTGGGTCATCCCGGCGATGAAGTACGACCGCAGGTGCTGCGGTTCGCCGGCAAGTTCGATCGATGCGAATCGCTGGAGCAGTTCCTCGAAGAAGACGCGCAGGGTCAGCCGGGCCAGCGGTGCGCCGATGCAGAAGTGCGGCCCGAACCCGAAGGCGACGTGGCGTTTGGCGTTGGCGCGCGTGATGTCGAACGTGTGCGGATCGGGGAACTGTGACGCGTCCCGGTTGGCCGACCCGATCCACGCCACGACCGCCCCCCGGGCCGGGATCGTGCCCCCGCCGATCCGGACGTCGTCCACCGCGTACCGCATGAAGTTGCACGCGCCCGATGACCAGCGCAGGCCCTCCTCGACCAGGTTCGGGATCAGCGACGGGTCGGCCTGCGCCTTCTCGAACTGCTCGGGCCGCTCGATGAGCGCCTGCACCGTGCCCGCGACGGTGTGCGGTGTCGTCACGTTGGCGCCCAGCAGAATGCTGTAGCCGTCGAGGGCGATCTCCTCGTCGGTCAGCGACGCGCCGCCCGGGCGGACGCTCGTGAGGTGGTGGAGCAGGCTGTCGTCCTGATCACCCGTCGCCCGCCGCTTCCTCACCCACTCCCTGACGTAGGTGACCAGCTCGTGGTGGGAGATGGCCAAGGTGGCGGCTTCGCTGCCCACCAGGAAGTGCGGGTCCGAGGGTGCCGTCACCATCGCGGTCAGCTGGACGAGTTCGGCCCAGTCCTTCTCCGGGATCCCGAGCAGCGGGCCCGTGACCATCGCCGGGAGGAGCAGCGCCCGCTCGGCCAGGTCGAAGGTCTCACCGTCGAGCATCGGCTCGAGGAAGCGCACGACCGTCTCGCGGATCTTGTCCTCCCACGACCCGACCGCCCGCGCGGTGAGCTTAGAGCCGAGGGGGCGGCGGACCTCGGTGTGCCGCGGCGGGTCGGTGGACGTCATCAGCACGCCCGCCGCCGCGTCGTCCGTCCCGAGGTGGGTGGGCACCGTACCGCGCTCGGAGGTGAACTCCTTGTGGTCGCCGAGCACGCGACAGACGTCCTCGTGGCGGGTCACCGACCAGAATTCCCGTCCGTCCGGGAGGACCTGGTGGTGCAGAGGAGCCTTCGCCCGCATCACGTCCCAGATCGGGTGCGGATCGCCCGAGGTGTAGAGGTCCAGGTCGAACAGGTCGACGCCGGCCAGGTCGATGTCGCGCGCGGGACCGGGCGTCAGCCTCACGTCCCGGCCCTCCCCTGTTCTATCAGCACGGCCACCCGCGTCGGGGTCCCGGCGAGATAGAAATCGCGCACGGAAAGCTTGACACCGTAATCCTGCAATACCCGTTCGATGATGTCGATTCCGACCAGCGAATTACCGCCGAGCGTGAAGAAGTCGTCTTCCGCCCCGACCTCGCGACCTCCGAGGCACTCGGCCCAGAGAGCCGAGATTTCCTGAACGAGCGACACCGGCGCACTCGAAGGCGCGGCTTGTCCTTCTGACGCCTCATTCTGTCCACCTCGCTGGTGAACCTGCGGCAACGATGCCATTGCCAGCTTCCTTCCTCCGCTGAACTGGGGTGTCAGCTGTCCCGCCGGCGAGACAGATTCCTTGAACGGCCGTAACGAGTGTCCCGTGATTCTCGTCCGCTTACCTCGTGTTGGCGATGCCCGGTGCTCGCAGGCCAGGCGGAATTGAGAATGGACCAATGAGTCGGCATGCTAATGCCTTCGCAGGCACTGCGGTCATGTCCGGCGGTCGGCTCGATCGGCACTAAAGTGGAATTCAATATTTTCCCGAGCGGAACCGCGTTCCTGCCGGTGGCGGCCCCGGTACGCGTCTGTCGCTGGATGCCCGCCGACCACGCATGACAAGATCTGTGGGTGCAGATAGGAATGCTTGGTCCGTTCGAGGTTCGCACGATCGGCGGCGCCATTGCCGACGTGCCGGGCGCGCGGCTGCGCGGGCTGTTGATCGCCCTCGCGCTCAAGCCGGGCAAGGTGGTCCCGAAGGCGACACTGATCGACTGGATCTGGGGTGGCCTACCGCCAGCCGATGCGACAAACGCCCTGCAGCGCCTGGCTTCCCGGCTGCGGAAGGTGCTGCCGGACGGGGTGGTCGAGGGACAGACGGACGGCTACAGGCTGCGGGTGCAGCCGGACGACGTCGACGCCGTGCGCTTCGAACGCCTCCTGTCCGCGGGCCGGGTCCGCGCCGCGGACGATCCACGGCGGGTGCAACTGCTGCGCGAGGCTGTCGGGTTGTGGCGCGGTCCCGCCATGCAGGATGTCGGCCTGCACAACAGCGCGGCGTTCGACGCGGCCCTCGCCCGGCTCGAAGGGCTGCACCTGACCGCCATGGAGGATCGGCTGGACGCGGAGGTCGGCCTCGGCAACGGTGCGGAGCAGGTCACCGAACTGACCGACCTGGTGGCAGCGCATCCGCTGCGCGAGCGGCTCGCCGCCGTACTGATGCGCGCCCTCGTCGCGGCCGGCCGCGGCAGCGAGGCGTTGCAGGTGTTCCAGCGCACGAGGGAGGCCCTGGCCGACGCGCTGGGCGTCGACCCGTCGCCGGAGTTGTCCGATCTTCATGTCGCGCTGTTACGGGGCGAGTTGGGGCAGCGCGAGGAGGCCCGCAAGACCAACCTGCGCGCCGAGCTGACCAGCTTCGTCGGCAAGGCCGACGACGTGGCCACCATCCGGGAACTCATGGCCGGACACCGGCTCACCACCCTGATCGGGCCGGGCGGCTCCGGCAAGACCAGGCTGGCCACGGAGACCGCGCGCACGCTGCTCGACGGTCTGCCGGACGGGGTCTGGCTGGTGGAGCTGGCGGGCATCGGCCCCGACGACGACGTGGCGCTGTCGACGCTCGCCGGGTTGGGCCTGCGGGACACGCTGCTGGGCGGGACACCGAACGCGGAGCCGGCGGACCGGCTCATCGCCGCGATCCGCCGGCGCGAGGCGCTGCTGATCCTGGACAACTGCGAGCACGTGATCGAGTCGGCGGCGGCGTTCGCCCACCGACTGCTCGGGGAGTGCCGGCGGCTGCGGATTCTGGCGACGAGCAGGGAACCGCTCGGCATCACCGGTGAGGCCCTGTGGCCGGTCGAGCCGCTGGCCCTGCCGGCCGCCTACCCCAGCCGCGCCGAGATGGAGTCCTCGCCGGCCGTCCAGTTGTTGCGCGACCGGGCCGGGGCGGTGCGCCGGGACCTGGTGATCGACGCCCCGACGTTGTCGACGATGGTGCGCGTCTGCCGGGCGCTGGACGGGATGCCGCTGGCGATCGAACTGGCCGCGGCCAGGCTGCGGACGATGTCCATGGACCAGCTCGCCCACCGGCTCGACGACCGGTTCCACCTGCTGACCAGTGGCTCCCGGACGGCGTTGCCACGCCACAAGACGCTGCGCGCGGTGGTCGACTGGAGCTGGGAGCTGCTCACCGACGCCGAGCGGATGGTGTTGTGCAGGCTCTCGGTGTTCTCGGGCGGCGCAAGTCTGGAGGCCGCCGAACGGGTGTGCGCCGGCGACGGCGTCGAGCGGGAGCAGGTGCTGGAGCTACTCACCTCGCTGGCGGAGAAGTCGCTGCTGCGCACGGCGGACAACGCCGCCCCGCGCTACCGGATGATCGGCACGATCAAGGAGTACGCCGGGCTCCGGCTGGTGGAGGCGGGGGAATCGGACCTGGCGCGCCGGGCGCATCTGGCCTACTTCACCGAGCTGGCCGAGACCGCCGAGCCGCGTCTTCGCCGCGCCGGGCAGCTAGAGTGGCTGGCCACCCTGGAGGCCGAGCACGACAACATCGGCTCCGCGATGCGTGGGGCGCTCGCGGCCGGCGAGGATCGGGCGGCGATGCGGCTCGCCGCGGGTGCGGGCTGGTACTGGTGGCTCGGTGGGCACCGGGCCGAGGGCATGGAGCTGATCACCGCGGCCACCGAGCGGCCCTGTGATGTGCCCGACGACATCCGGGCCACGGTCTACGGCCTCGTCGTGATGTTCGTGACCTCCGGGCGGGGCGACGAGCGCCAGGCCGCCGAGTGGATCCACAAGGCCTACCGGTTCAGCCGGCGCAGTCACCACCGCCACCCGGCGCTGGAGCTGGTCGGCCCGCTGGAACGCATGCTGCGGGAGCCGGGGGCGATCCTGTCCGCGTTCGCACCGCTGCTGGACAGCGAGGACCCCTGGGTGCGCGCGCTGGCCCGGTTGCACCTGGGCAAGATGCGGATCGTGCTCGGCCAGGAAGGGCGGGACGCGGACACGCACCTGGAACTGGCTCTCGCCGAGTTCCGGGCGCTCGGCGAGCGGTTCGGGATCTCATTCGCCCAGACCGAGCTGGCGGACCGGATAGCGGTGCGCGGAGAGTTCGCCGGCGCGTGCGAGCACTACGAGCAGGCGATCGGGGTCGTCACCGAGCTGGGCGCCGCCGAGGACGTCATCCGGATGCGGTCGAAGCAGGCCCAGCTGTACTGGCTGCTGGGCGACCGGGACGCCGGCAGGGCCGCGATCGCCGAGGCGCAGCGGTACGCCGAGCGGGTCGCCTGGCCGGACGCACTGGCCGAACTGGCCCTCTCGAAGGCTGAGCTGGCCCGGTGGAACAACGACTTCGAGGAGGCGCGCAGGCAGCTCGAAGCGGCCACGGCCATGTTGGGTGACGAGGCGGAACAGGCGAACATCCGCGCGGTGACGCACGACCTGCTGGGCTACCTCGCCGAGGATCTCGACGAGGCCCGCGCCTTCCGGGCGGCGGCTTGTGAGGCGGCGGCCGAGGCGGGGCACGCGCCGCTGATCGCGCAGACGCTCGTCGGGGTCGCGGACCTGGCGTCGCGCCGCGACCAGTACGAGCAGGCCGCCCGGCTGCTCGCGGCGAGCACGGCCGTGCGCGGGCTGCGGGACCGCTCTCACCCGGACGCGGCCCGGATCGAGGAAACGGCGCGGCTCCGCCTCGGCGACGCGAGGTTCGCCGAGGCGGAGCGGGAGGGGGCCGGAGCGGACTGGTCCCAACTGGTCGCGGTCACGCTCGCTTCTTGAAGGAGGACACCGCCCACACGTATCCGAGAACACTGAGCCCGATGCTCCAGGCGAAGGCGCCGACCACGTGCCCGGTCGAGGGCGTGTGACCGGTCATCAGTGCACGCAGTGTCTCGGTCATCGGGGTGAAGGGCTGGTACTCGGCGAACTGCTTGACGCCCGGCCCCATCGAGTCGGCGGGCACGAAGGCGCTGCTGAGGAAGGGCAGGATGTTCAGCGGCACGGAGCCCATGCCCGCCGACTCCGGGGTCTTCGCGGACAAGCCCATGGCGACCGTGAGCCAGCTGGCCGCGAAGCCGATCAGCAGCATCACGCCGATCGCGCCGAGCCAGTCGGCGAAGCTCGCGTGCGTGCGGAACCCCATCGCGAAGCCGACGCCGACGATGGCCGCACAGGCCAGCATGCAGCGCACCGTCGTGGCGACGACATGACCGGTCAGCACGGCGCCGCGAGAGACGTCCATGACCTTGAACCGGTTGATGATTCCCTTGGTCATGTCGCCGTTGACGGCCACCGCGGTCGGCGCCAGCCCGTAGGTGATGGACATGACGATCAGGCCGGGCACCGCGTAGTTGATGTAGCTGCCGCCACCGACGTCGAAGGCGCCACCGAACACCAGGACGAACATGCACATGATCACGATGGGCAGCAGGACCGCCTGGAACACCGCGGAGGGGTTCCGGCCCTGGTGCTTGAAGTTGCGACGCAGCATGATCGCCGAGTCGCCGAGGGACGTCGAGATGGTGCTCATTTGGCGATCGCCTCCGTGCTGGCGTGACCGGTCAGGGCAAAGAAGACGTCGTCGAGGTCCGGCGTGTGCACGGAGAACTCCTCGGCGTTGATCATGTGTTCGTCGAGCCGGTCCAGCAGGGCCCGCAGCGACCTCGACCCACCGTCGCTGGGCACCCGCAGGATCAGTTCCTGCACGTCCCGGCTGGAGTCGGCCAGGATTCGCGCCGCCGCGTCGAGTTCGAAGTGGTCGGCGAACCGAAGCCGGACGTGGGTGCCGGGGACCTGGCGCTTCAGTTCCTCGGGGGTGCCGTGGGCGACGATGCGGCCCTGGTCGAGCACCGCGATCTGGTCGGCGAGCTGGTCGGCTTCCTCCAGGTACTGGGTGGTGAGGAAGATGGTGGTGCCGTCCGCCACCAACTCGCGGACGATCCCCCACATGGTGCGCCGGCTGCGCGGGTCCAGCCCCGTCGTCGGCTCGTCCAGGAAGATGATCCGCGGGTTGCCGACCAGCGTCATCGCCAGGTCCAGCTTGCGGCGCATACCGCCGGAGTAGGTCGCCGCCATCTTCTGCGCGGCGTCGACCAGGTCGAACCGCTCCAGAAGCCGGGTGACCACTTGGGGATCGCGCACCCGCTTCAGGTCCGCCATCAACTGCAGGTTCTCCCGGCCCGTCAGCAGCTCGTCCACCGCGGCGAACTGACCGGTCACACCGATGACCTTGCGCACGTCCTTGGTCGCGGTCAGCACGTCGTGCCCGGCGATCCGCACCGTCCCGGCGTCGGCCTTCTGCAAGGTCGTCAGGACGTTCACCGTCGTCGTCTTGCCCGCCCCGTTCGGACCGAGCATCGAGAAGACCGATCCCGCGGCGACATCGAAGTCGATGCCGTCGAGCACGATCTTGTCGCCGTATGTCTTGCGCAGCCCCGAGACTGCAATCACCGAACTCTTCATGCCTCCACCATTCCTACCGGACCGGACAACTGCCTGACACCGCCCTGTCACGGCCACTGACACGGCTTTCCGCGTCTCCTCGCCCCAGGCCAGGGGGCCGCTCAGCGTCCATACGACGTCTGGCGACTAGCGGCCTGCTCGCGCCTCGATCGCGTCCAGCACCTCGCGGCCGCTGTCGACCAGGTACATGTGATCGCCCGGGAACTCCGTATAGCCGAACTCGGCCGTGGTCGCCTTCTGCCACTGCCGGGCCTCATCCCCGGTGACCAGACCGTCGCGGTCGCCCCGCAGCGAGAGGATCGGCACCGACACCGGATCGTCGGTGCTCGGCACGTAGCTCTCGTGCATCTCACAGTCGGCCTGTAGCGCGGGCAGGATCAGTTCGCGCATCTCCGGATGGTCGAGGGCCTCGTGCCGGAAACCCGCGAACTCCTCGACCCGCGCGAGGAACTCCTCGTCCGGGAGCCCCGCCGCCCGCCGCTCCCGCTGGGTCCACGGCCCCGGCGAGCCACTGACGACCAGCCGCTCGACATGGACGTCACGCGCGCTCAGCAGATGCACCAGCTCGTAGGCGAGCACCGCGCCCAGACTGTGCCCGAACAACACGGTCCGCGCCCCTTCGCCGAGGTCCGCGACGATCTCGTCGACCGAGTTCCTGGCCGCTTCGACGACATTGCGGTACGGCGTCTGAAGAATCCGCCGCTCCCTGCCGGGCAGCTCGACGGAGGTCACGCGCCACCGGCCGGCGGACAGCTCCCGCCACGGGTGGAAGAAGGAAGGACCCGCTCCCGCGAACGGCACGCACAGCAGCGTGGTCCGGTCCTGGTCTGCCTCGGACATGCCGGGTGGCTTCACGCCGACCAACCCCAATCATCCATTCGATGGTTCGTTGAACCGGTTCTGGGATATCGACCGCACGATCTCTCCGCTGCGGGTCGCCATGTTCGACAGCAGCGAGGACGACAGCCCGTGCGTGTGCTCGGTGCCGCCCTGTAGGTAGATCCCGGCACTCAGGTCCTCGGTCGTGACCAGCCGGTAGTCCCGCTCGACGCGATGGCGACCCCGGTCGTCGCGGGTGCAGTATCCGTCGAGGTCGCCGAGCGCCCCTGCGACGGCCATCGCCTCGTACCCGGTGGCACACACGACGACATCGACGTCCATGTCGTAGTACTGGTCAGCCGCCAGCGAGTGGATCGTGATCCGCGTGTCGTCACCGCTGCGCTTCACATGGGTGACCCGCGACAACTCGGCGAACCGGAGCCGCGGGGTGCCCCGCACCTCGTCGTCGTACTGGCGCTGGTAGAGGCTGCGGATCACCTCGTCGTCGACGACGGAGTAGTTGGTGTTCTTGTGGTACCGCCAGACCTTGTCCTTCGCGATCTGCTCGGCGAAGTAGTAGTCGTCGACGGCGTTCGGGTCGAACACCCGGTTCGCGAACGGCGTGTTGTCGGCGCTGCTGTAGCCGTACGACGGGATCACGGCGGTGACCGTCGCGTTCGGAGCGTAGTCGTAGCAGTGGCGGGCGATCTCCGCGGCGCTCTGCCCGGCCCCGACCACCACCACGCTGCCCAGTTTCGCGGTGTCGCAGCGCCGGAACTTCTCCAGGAACTCCGAGCTGTGCCACACGTGCTCGTCCCGGACGAAGTCCTCCGGCATCTTCGGCGCCAGGCCGGTCGCCAGGACGACGTTGCGTGCCTCCACGAACGTCGTTCCGGTGGCCTCGCAGGACACCTGGATCCGGAAGCGGTCGATCGGGCCGGCCGGGTCCGACCCCCGCAGCGGGGTGATCGCGGTGACCTTGGTGCCGTAGGACACCTGATCGGCGAAGTTCGCCGCCACCCACTCCAGGTACTGGTGGAACTCCGCCCGCGTCGGGAAGAAGTCGGAGTTGTTGACGAACTGCGGCAGGCGGTCGACCGCGTGCAGGAACGACACGAAGCTGTACCGCGAGGTGGGATTGCGGAACGTCACCAGGTCCTTCAGGAACGAGACCTGCATCTTCGCCGTCGGCAGCAACATGTTGCGGTGCCAGCCGAACGCCGGCTGGCTCTCGAAGAACCGCGCGGTCAGCGGATCGGTCCCCGCGCCGCCCAGTTCCTCCAGCGCGATGGCCAGGGACAGGTTCGAGGGCCCGAAACCTATGCCCACCACGTCGTAGACGGATGGTTCGGAAGCAGCCATGCCTACACCTCTTTCAGGTACTTCGCCAGCTTGCGGTTGATGACCTCGAAGACTTCGGCAGCCGGCTCAGGCATGTACATGTCGTAGTGAGTGGCACGGATGTCGTGCACCTCGATGACACCACGCACGTACGGCCGCCACAGGTGCGACCACGACCCCTCGGGCTTCAACTCCGCGTTGAAATAGAGCACGTCGCCGCCGAAGACCGGCGACTCGTACTGCGACATGAGGGTCATGTTGTTGGCCAGCACCCGCGCCATGGAGTCGAGGAACTGCTCCTGGTTGCCGGTGTTCATGTACTGGCTGAAGAACTCCTCCAGCTCCACCCGGTAGTCCGACCGGCTCCGACCGGCCAGGATCTTGAACTCGTTCGCCGGCTCGGAGTCCAGGATCGCCAGGAAGGCGACCTCGCGACCGCGCTGTTCGAGCCCCGCCGCGACGGCGTGCCCGAGAGTGCCGCCGTAGGACCAGCCGATCAGGTAGAAGGGCCCCTCCGGCTGGGTCTTGAGCATCTCGTCGATGTAGTCGTCGACCATCTCCTCCATGGACGCCGGCAGCGCCCCCGAGCCGCCGCAGCCCCGGGCTTGCAGGGCGTAGACCGCCCAGTCCTCCAGGAACGGCAGGAAGCTGAAGTACGCCCAGCTCAGCCCGCCCCCCGTGTGGAAGAACCAGAGCGGCGGCTTGCCCGTCCCGCTGTTCAGCGGCAGCACGACCGCGAACGGGTCGGCGTGCTCCTCGGGAATGCTGTTGGCGAGCATCAGCGCGGCCAGCTGGCCCACGGTGGGGTACTGGATGATCGTCCGGAGCGGCACGTCGATGTCGAAGTGGCCGCGGATGCGGGCGCTGAGCCGGGTGGCCAGCAGCGAGTGGCCGCCGAGCGCGAAGAAGTCGTCATCGATACCGACGCTCGACAGGCCGAGCAGCTCGGCGAAGATGGCGCACAGCGCCTGCTCGTGGGGGTTGCGCGGTTCCCGGCTGCCCGTGGTGCTCGCGTGGTCGGATGGCAGCGCCCGCCGGTTGAGCTTGCCGTTCGGGGTCAGCGGGATCTCCGAGAGCGGGACCACCGCGTTGGGCACCATGTAGTCCGGCAGCCGCCCGCGCAGGTACTCGGTCAGCTCGGCTAGCAGCGGGCCGATCGTCCGGGACAGGCCGGGGTTGTTGGCCCGGGTCCGCCCGGCCACGCCGCTGGGCACGAACGCGCCGATGACGGTCCGCCGCTCGGGCAGCACCACCGCCTCGAAGGCGTGGACGACCTCACCCGACAGGGTGAGGACCGCCTCCCTGCCGTGCTCGGCCGCCCACTGGAGCACTTCCCGCGGGTCGACCGGCCTGCCGGCCAGGGACGCCTGGGGAAGCAGGTCCGCGGCGACGGCTGCGGCGGCCTCCTCGGCCAGCCGGGCGTTGGGTATCCCGGTCACCCGCACCGGGCCGCCCGCCCGCTCGACGTGGCGCTGGAGGTCGGCGAGGTCGGCGACCTCACGGCCCCATGCGACCGCCGGCGCTGCGGCCAGGTCGAACACGTCTGCCGGCTCCTTGTGCAGGACGACCTCGTAGCGGTGCCGGGTCAGCTCGTTGTGCGCGGTCCCGGTCTTGAGCCGGATGTCCACCGCACCGCCGGTGTGCTCGCGCGCCCAGTCGGTGAACCACTCGGGGGCGACCACCAGTTCGCGCTCGGCGAGCAGCGCCTTCTCCACCAGGGTGCGCAGTTCCTCGGGCGACGCGCCCGGCTGCGCGGTGCGCTGCACCGCGGTCAGCAGCACCCGCAGCGTCGTGGCGTTGCGGACGTCACCGACGATCAGCCGGCCGCCGGGTGCGACGAGCTCCAGGGCCTGGCTCAGCACCCGGTCCAGGTAGTCCACACCCGGGAAGTACTGGATCACCGAGTTCAGCAGAACGGTGTCGAAGGCGCCCTTGGGCAGTCCGGTGATGTCGTCGGCCGGCTGGGCGCTGAGGTGGACCCGGTCGCCGAAGCCGGCCTGCTCGGCCTGGGCTCGGACGCGGTCCACGACCGGGGCGGACAGGTCGGTGCCCCAGAACTCCTCCACCTCGCCGACGATCTTCGCCATCAGCAGACCCGAGCCGACACCGATCTCCAGCACCCGCCGGGGGGAGTGCCGCAGCACCTGCGCCACCGCCGCGTCCTGCCACTCCCGCATCTGCTCCAGCGGGATCGGCTCACCGTCGTAGGTCGACCTCCACAGCTCGAAGTCCTCGCCGAGCGCCGCGTCCTCGGACTCGATGTAGCTGTCGTCGTAGACCTGGCGCCACTCGTCCACCTGGGCGCCCGCGTCGGCCGCCGCGGCGTGCGGCTCGGGCACCACGTAGCCGACGATGCGCTTGTCCTGCTGGTCCTCGCGCACCACGACCACCGCCTGCGCCACACCGGAGTGGGAGGCCAGTACGTGCTCGATCTCGCCCAGCTCGATGCGGAAACCGCGGACCTTGACCTGGAAGTCGGACCGGCCGACGTACTCCAGCCCACCGTCCCGGCCCCAGCGCACCAGGTCCCCGGTGCGGTACATCCGCGCACCCGTCGGACCGAACGGGCAGGCCACGAACCGCTCCGAGGTCAGCCCGGACCGCCCCTGGTACCCCCGGGCCAGTCCGTCGCCGGCGATGTACAACTCGCCCTGAACCCCGCGCGGCACCGGGCTCAGCCGCGAGTCCAGTACGTACACCCGGGTGTTGCCGATCGGCGACCCGATCGGCGGCACGCCCTCGCCCACCTTCACGGGCGCCATGGTCGACCAGATGGTCGTCTCGGTCGGGCCGTACATGTTGGACACCTCGACGGCCTGGTCGGCCAGCGTCTCGGCCAGCCTGACGGGCAGCGCCTCGCCGCCGACCAGGACCCGCAGCCCCTTGGCGGCGTTCGGCTCGTGCATCACCAACATCTGCCAGAACGCGGGCGTGGCCTGCACCGCGGTTACCTCGTGGCGGCGCAGCACCTCGACAACGGCCGACGGCTCGGATACGACGTCCTTGCCCGCCAGGACCACGGACGCACCGGAGATCAGCGGCAGGTACAGCTCCAGACCCGCGATGTCGAACGAGACCGTCGTCACCGCGAGCAGCCGGTCGGCGGCCGACAGCGGGAACCGGCGGCCCATCGTGGCCAGGAAGTTCGCCAGCGCCCCGTGCGGGACCGCCACGCCCTTCGGCTTGCCCGTGGAACCCGAGGTGTAGATGACGTACGCGGTGTTCTCCGGCCGGACGGCCACGGCCGGCGGCGAAGCCGGATACGCGGACAGCTCCGCGCCGGCCGGCATTTCGGCATCGAGGACCAGCACCGGAGCCGCGTCCTGAAGGATGTGGTCTATCCGCGAACGCGGGTGGTCCGGGTCGATCGGAACGTAGGCGCCACCGGCCTTCTGCACCGCCAACAACGCGACCACCAGGTCCACCGACCGGGGCAGGCGCACGGCGACCAGCGACTCCTCGCGCACGCCACGGTCGACGAGCCAGTGCGCCAGCCGGTTCGACCGCGCCTCCAGCTCCGCGTACGTCAGCGACTCGTCGCCGCACACCACGGCGAGGGCCGCCGGGGTGGCCTCGGCGTGCCGGGCGACCGCCTGCACGACCCCCGCGTCCTGGACCGGCTCGGCGGTGTCGTTCAGATCGCCCAGCAGCCGGTCGCGCTCCCCGGCACCCACCACGTCGACGTCCCCGACGCAGACGCCCGGGTCGGCGACCACCTGCTCCAAGACCCGTACGAACCGGGCGGCGATGGCCTCGGCCGTGTCCCGGTCGAACAACTGGGTCGAGTATTGGATGTCGCCGCGCAGCGCGCCCGTGTCGTCGGTGGCGATGCTGAAGAACAGGTCGAACTTCACGGTCTCGGTGATGGCCTGCTCGAACTTCACGTCGAGGCCGGGGAGTGCGAGGTCCCGCTTCTCGTAGTTCTGCCAGGCGAACATCACCTGGAACAGTGGCTGGTAGGCCGTGGAGCGTTCGGGGTTCAGCGCCTCGACCAGCAGCTCGAACGGCACGTCCTGGTGCTCGTAGGCCGCCAGCGCCTTGTTGCGGACCTGCGCGAGCAGGTCGGTGAACGACGGGTCGCCGGCCAGGTCGACCCGCAGCACCAGAGTATTGACGAAGAAGCCGACCAGGTCGTTGAGCGCCTCGTCGGTCCGGCCGGCGATCGGGCTGCCGATCGTCACGTCGTCCCCGCCGCCGAGCTTGCGCAGCAGCACCGCGAGCGCGGCCTGCAGGACCATCGACATGGTCATACCGCGCGAGGTGGCCAGTTTTTCCAGCCTGGCCGCCACCCCCGGTTCCACGACGAGGTCGACCGTGTCGCCGTGCGGGTCCGCCTCCGCGGGCCTCGGGCGGTCCAGCGGCAGGCTCAGCGGCTGCGGCACCCCGGCCAGCTCGGAGCGCCAGTACTCGACCTGCCCGGCGGCGAGGCTACCCGGGTCCGTCGGCTCCCCGAGCACTTCGCGCTGCCACAGCGTGTAGTCCTTGTACTGGACGGGCAGCGGCTCCCACCGCGGCGCCCGGCCGCCCAGGCGGGCGGTGTAGGCGTCGGCCAGGTCCCGCGCCAGCGGCGCGCCCGAACTGCCGTCCATGGCGATGTGGTGGATGACCAAGGCCAGTACGTGTTCCTGGGGCGAGCAACGGAAGATGGTCGCTCGCAGCGGGATCTCGGCCGCCAGGTCGAACCCGTGCGAGATGGCCTCGTCGATCGCGCCGGACACCGCGTCGGGCGCCACATCGATCACCGGCAGCCCGGGTGCCGCGTCCGCCGCCTTCAGGATCTTCTGAAACGGCTCGCCCTCGGCGTCCGTCAGGTAGACGGTGCGCAGGATCTCGTGACGCTCGATCACGTCGCCGAGCGCCGCCTGGAGGGCGTCGATGTCCAGGGACCCGGTCAGCCGGAACGCCGCCGTCATGTTGTAGGTCTCGGGCGCCTCCTCCAGCTGCTGCAGGAGCCACATACGGCGTTGCGCAAATGACAGCGGGATCATGCTTCTTGCTCCTCTACGATCATCTTGCGCAGACCAGGACGGCGTGGGGCGGCCGATTCCTGCGACCACGCCGCGAGCGCGGCCGGTGTCGGCAAGTCGAAGATCTTTCTGACAGGTACTTCGATGCCCAGCTCCGCGCGGGCTCGGCTGATCAGCCGGGTGGCCAGCAGCGAATGCCCGCCGAAGGCGAAGAAGTCGTCGTCGATGCCGACCTTTTGAAGGCCGAGCACCTCCGCGAACAGCGCGCAGAAGGTCTCCTCACGCGGGTTGCGCGGGGCCCGGCCGGTCGACACCTGCGCGTAGTCGGGCGGCGGCAACACCCGCCGGTTGAGCTTGCCGTTCGGGGTCAGCGGGATCTCCGAGAGCGGGACCACCGTCGCCGGCACCATGTACTCGGGCAGCCGCCCGCGCAGGTACTCGGGCAGCTCGGCGAGCAGCGGGCCGATCGTCCGGGACAGGCCGGGGTTGTTGGCCCGGGTCCGTCCGGCCGCGCCGCTGGGCACGAACGCGCCGATGACGGTCCGCCGCTCGGGCAGCACCACCGCGTCGAAGGCGTGGACGACCTCGCCCGACAGGGTGAGGACCACTTCACGGCCTTGGCGCTTCGCCCAGAGCAGCAGTTCCTCCGGGTCGACGGGCCTGCCCGACGGGACGGCCGAACTCAGCACGCCCGCCGTGGTGGCGGCGGTGACCTCGTCGACCAGCCGGGCGTTGGGTATCCCGGTCAGCCGCAGCGGGCTGTCGCCGGCGCGGTCGAGGCGGCGGCGCAGGTCGGCGAGGTCGGCGACCTCACGGCCCCATGCGACCGCCGGCACCGCGGCCAGGTCGAGCACGTCGGCCGGCTCCTTGTGCAGGACGACCTCGTAGCGGTGCCGGCTCAGCTCGTTGTGCGCGGTCCCGGGCTTCAGCCGGACGTCGACGCCGACGGGCTGGTCCGCCGCCCATTCGGTGAACCACTCGGGGGCGACCACCAGTTCGCGCTCGGCGAGCAGCGCCTTCTCCACCAGGGTGCGCAGTTCCTCGGGCGACGCGCCCGGCTGCGCGGTGCGCTGCACCGCGGTCAGCAGCACCCGCAGCGTCGTGGCGTTACGGACGTCACCGACGATCAGCCGGCCGCCGGGTGCGACGAGCTCCAGGGCCTGGCTCAGCACCCGGTCCAGGTAGTCCACACCCGGGAAGTACTGGATCACCGAGTTGATCAGCACGACGTCGAAGGCGGCCTTGGGCAGTCCGGTGATGTCGTCGGCCGGCTGGGCGCCGAGGTGGACCCGGTCGCCGAAGCCGGCCTGCTCGGCCTGGGCCCGGACACGGTCCACGACCGGGGCGGACAGGTCGGTGCCCCAGAACTCCTCCACCTCGCCGACGATCTTCGCCATCAGCAGACCCGAGCCGACACCGATCTCCAGCACCCGCCGGGGCGAGGTCTCCAGCGCCAGCGCCACCGCCGTGTCGCGCCACTCCCGCATCTGCTCCAGCGGGATGGGTACCCCGTCGTAGGTCGACCTCCACAGCTGGAAGTCCTCACCCCACGCCTGGTCCTTGGACTCCGTGTAGCTGTCGTCGTAGACCTGCTGCCACTCGTCGACCTGGGCATCGGCTTCGGCCGGCGCGACATCCGGCTCGGGCACCACGTAGCCGACGATGCGCTTGTCGTCCTGCTGGTCCTCGCGCACCACGACGACGGCCTGCGCCACACCGGAGTGCGAGGCGAGTACGTGTTCGATCTCGCCCAGCTCGATGCGGAAACCGCGGACCTTGACCTGGAAGTCGGTCCGCCCGACGTACTCCAGGCGGCCGTCCCGGCCCCAGCGCACCAGGTCCCCGGTGCGGTACATCCGCGCACCCGTCGGACCGAACGGGCAGGCCACGAACCGCTCCGAGGTCAGCCCGGACCGGCCGAAGTAGCCCCGGGCCAGTCCGTCGCCGGCGATGTACAACTCGCCCTGAACCCCGCGCGGCACCGGGCTCAGCCGCGAGTCCAATACGTACACCCGGGTGTTGCCGATCGGCGACCCGATCGGCGGGAGGCCGGCTCCGGGCTCGACGGGCGCGGTGGTCGACCAGATGGTCGTCTCGGTCGGGCCGTACATGTTGAACACTTCGGCGGCCTGGCCGGCCAGGGCTTCGGCCAGCTGCGCGGGCAGCGCCTCGCCACCGACCAGGACCCGCAGACCCTTCGCGCCGTTGGGCTCGTCCATGAGCAGCATCTGCCAGAACGCGGGGGTTGCCTGGACGACGGTCACCTGGTGGCGGCGCATCGCGGCCATGACGGCCGACGGCTGGGCGACGGTGTCCTTGCCCGCGAGGACGACGGCCGCGCCGGAGACCAGCGGCAGGTACAGCTCCAGCCCCGCGATGTCGAACGAGACCGTCGTCACCGCGAGCCACCGGTCGGCGGGCGACAGCGGCACCCGGCGGCCCATGGTCGCCAGGAAGTTCGCCAGCGCGCCGCGCGGGACGGCCACGCCCTTCGGATTCCCGGTCGACCCGGAGGTGTAGATGACGTACGCGGTGTTCTCCGGCGACACGGCCGGCGTCGGCGCCGAGTCCGGGTACGCGGAGCAGTCAGCACCGGCCAGCGCGTCGGCGTCCAGCACCAGCACCGGAGCCGCGTCCTGAAGGATGTAGTCGATCCGCGAACGGGGATGGTCCGGGTCGATCGGGATGTAGGCGGCGCCGGCCTTCTGCACCGCCAGCAGCGCGACGACCAGGTCGACCGACCGGGGCAGGCAGACGGCGACAACGGACTCCGGCCGCACACCGCGGTCGGCCAGCCAGTGCGCCAGCCGGTTGGCCCGCGCCTCCAGCTCCGCGTAGGTCAGCGACTCCTCCTCGCCGATGACGGCGAGGGCTTCCGGGGTCGCCTGTGCCTGCCGGGCCACCGTCTCGACCAGACCCGGCTCCAGCGTCGGCTCGAGGGTGTCGTTCGCCGTGCCCAGCAACCACTTCTGCTCGTCCGCCCCGAGCACGTCGAGGTCTCCGACCCGCACACCGGGATCGGCAACCACCTGCTCCAGGATGCGCACGAACCGGCCGACGATCTCGACGGCCGCGTCCTCGTCCAGCAGGTCCTGCTGGTACTGGAGGGCGAACTGCACCTCCGGTTCGGAGGCGGCGGCCAGCGTGATCGGGTAGTGCGAGCCGGCGAACGGGCGCAGCCCGGTGATGGCCACTCCGGCCTCGGAGTTGGCCTCGACGATGGCTTCCCGGTCGACCGGGAAGGACTCGAACAGCACGAGGGTGTCGAACAGGGTGCTCAGGCCGGTGGCCTGCTGGATCTCCACCAGGCTGTGGTGGTGGTGATCCAGCAGCGCGACCTGCCGGTTCTGCAGCTCGGCGAGCAGTTCGGCGAAGGTGCTACGCCACTCGCACCGCACCCGGACGGGAATGGTGTTGATGAACAGGCCGACCATGTCGTCGGCGTCGATGAAGGCGGCCGGACGACCGGCCACGGTGGCGCCGAACACGATGTCGGATCGCCCGGTGAGGTTCGCGAGCATCACGCCCCAGGCACCTTGCACGAGGGTGTTCACCGTGACGCCGAGTTCCGCGGCCCGCCGCAGCAGCCCGTTCATGTCCCCTATCGCCACGTCGAGGTTCCCGACGCCACCGGAGTCGTGCTGGGTGGTGGCACGCGGTACGAGCAGGGTGGGTTCCTCCACACCTTCCAGCTCGGCCGCCCAGGCACGGGCTGACTCCTCGTGATCGTGACGGGCGCGCCAGGTCAGGAACTCGCCGAAGTCACGGGCCGGGGGCATACCGGACGCGTCCCCGTCGGACGCGTACAGCAGCAGCAGATCCCGCATCAGCAGGGGCGTGGACCAGCCGTCGAACAGCACGTGATGGGCGGTCAGCACCAGTTCGGCGCGGTCCGGCTCCAGCTCGACCAGCGCCAGCCGGATCAGGGGCGGCGTGCCCACGTCGAAGTGGGTGGCCCGGTCCTCGACGAGGAACCGCTCGAACGTCTCCACCCGTTCCGCCTCGTCGAGCGCGGTCAGGTCCAGGTGCCGCCACGGCAGCGCCACCGCCTCCGGCACCACCGACACCACGTCGCCGTCCGCCGAGTTGACGAACGCCGCGCGCAGGTTGGTGTAGCGGCCGAGCAGCGCCTGCCCGGCCCGGCGCATCCGCTCCGGGTCGGTCTCGCCGGCGAGGTGGAACACCAACTGCATGTGGTAGACGTCGAACTCCGTGCCGGCCAGCATCGCGTGGAACAGCAGCCCGGACTGCGCCGGGGTCACCGGCCACACCTCGGCCAGCCGCCCGAAGCGGGCCTGCCAGCCGTCGATCTCGTCCTGGCGCACCGCGACCAGCGGCGCGTCGGACGGGGTGAGGCCGCCGGCGCCGGGGGCCGCGGCGTGCCGGGCCAGGCCGGTCAGCGCCTGGACCCAGAGCTCGGCCAGTTCGCTCACCTCGTCGCGGGACAGGACACCGGCCGGGAAGCGGAAGCCGGCTTCCAGCTCGTCGCCGTCCGGGGTGACGGTGGTGATCGCGTCGATCTCCAGCCCGGCCCGCACCGGCAGGTGCCGGTGCGGGCCGCAGAGCGGTTCCCGGTGTTCCGCGTCCAGTTCCCATCCCAGGCCGCGCAGGTCCTCGGGGAGGTCCGCGCCAAGGGGCTCGCCGTGGTAGATGAACCCGATCCGTGGTTCCCGGTCGGCGGCGAGCTCGGCGGCGGTCTCCGGGTTGAGGTGGCGCAGCAGGCCGTAGCCGATGCCGTTGTCCGGCACCGCCCGCAGCTGCTCCTTGACGGCCTTGAGTGCCAGGCCGGCGGCCGCTCCGCCGCCGAACGCGTCCGCCAGGTCGACGCCGGCCAGGTCCAGCCGGGCCGGGAAGACCGCGGTGAGGGAGCCGATCGTGCGGGACAGGTCGGCACCGGGCACCACGTGCTCGTCCCGGTCCTGTGCCTCCAGCCGGACCAGCGCCGAGGACGCCGGCAGGCCGCGCACCTCGCGCCGGCGGGCCAGTGCCAGCGCCAGTCCGGTGAGCAGGGCGTCGTCGACACCGGCGCGGAACAGCGCGGGCAGCGCGTGGAGCAGGGTCCGGGCGACGTCGGCCGGCACTTGGACCCGCACTGTGTCCGCGGGGGCGGCGACATCGCCCGTCCCCTCCGGCTCCGGCGCTCCGAGTCCGGGCTCGCCGTCGCGCAGGGCCCGCTGCCACACGGGCAGTTCGGCCGTCCGCTGCGGAGCGGCCGCCTCGTCGGCCAGGGCGTGCGCCCACCGGCGCAACGAGGTGCCCACCCGGGCCGGCACCGGGTTCTTGCCGTCCCGTACCTGCTGCCAGGCGCGGACGAGGTCCGGGAGCAGGATCCGCCATGACACGCGGTCCATGACCAGGCGGTGCGCGACGATCAGCAACCGGTCGGCATCCGAGTCCGAGGTGAGCCACACGAACTGCGCCATGACACCCGCCTCCGGGTCCAGGCGGCCGGCGGCGGCGTCGAGTTCGCCGCGCACGGGGTCGTCGCCGGCCTCGGCGCGGCGGACCTCGCGCAGCAGCGCCTCGGCGTCCACGCTGTCGGACGGCTCGATCCACAGGCCCCGCTCCGCCCGGTCGAGCCGGGCACGCAGCGCGTCGTGCTGATCCAGCACCGCCCGCACCGCCGCGACCAGCTCCGAACGGTCGATGCCCGCGGGCAGGGTGAGCACCCTGGAGGTGCAGGACCTGTCGAGTTCGCCGCCGAGCGCGAGGACGTGTGCCGCCGTCGGGGGCAGCGGGGCCCAGCCGGTGCCGCCACCGGGCAGCTCGGCCAGGGCCGAAGTCTCCTCGTCCCGCTCGTCCAGCAGCTCGGCGAGCCGAGCGACCGTGCGGTACTCGAAGATCTCCCGGACGCTGACCTCTTCGCCGCGGGTCTTGGCCCGGGCGACGACCTGGATCGAACGGATGCTGTCGCCGCCCAGGGCGAAGTAGTCGTCGTCGGTGCCGACACTCGTCAGGCCGAGCACCTCGGCGAACAGCTCGCAGAACATCTGCTCGCGCTGGTTGCGCGGGGCCCGGCCGGTTGACACCTGCGCGTAGTCCGGCGGCGGCAGCACCCGCCGGTTGAGCTTCCCGTTCGGGGTCAGCGGGATCTCCGAGAGCGGCACGATCGCGGTGGGCACCATGTAGTCCGGCAGCCGCCCGCTCAGGTACTCGGGCAGTGCGGCGAGCAGCGGACCGATGGCCTTGGCGAGGCCGGGGTTGTTCGCCCGGATCCGCCCGCCCGCACCGCTGGGCACGAACCCGCCGGTGACGATCCGACGCCCGGCCCGGTGCCGGGGCAGCAGGACCAGTTCGAAGCAGCGCGCGTCCTCACCGGACCAGGTGATGACCGCTTCCCAGCCGTGCTCGAGCGCAAGCCGCCGCAGTTCCTCGGGGTCGGCCGGCCTGGCCGCCAGGGGTGCCGGGTCGAGGACACCGGTCGTGACGGCCAGGGCGGCCTCCTCGACCAGCCGAGCGTTCGGCATCCCGGTCACCCGGGTGGGGCCCGCCCGGTCCACGTGACGGCCCAGTTCGAGGAGGTCGGAGACCTGCCCGCTCCACGGCACGGTGGGCACTGCGGCCAGGTCGAGCACGTCGGCCGGCTCCTTGTGCAGGACGACCTCGTAGCGGTGCCGGCTCAGCTCGTTGTGGGCCTGCGCCGCCTTGATGCGGATGTCGACGCCCACGGGACGGTCCGCCGCCCATTCGGTGAACCACTCGGGGGCGACCACCAGTTCGCGCTCGGCGAGCAGCGCCTTTTCCACCAGGGTGCGCAGTTCGTCGTACGACGCGTGGGGATGCGCCGCCCGCTGCATCGCGGTGAGCAGCATCCGCACGGTGGCGGCGTTGCGGACGTCGCCGACGATGAGCCGGCCGCCGGGTGCGACGAGTTCCAGGGCCTGGCTCAGCACCCGGTCCAGGTAGTCCACGCCCGGGAAGTACTGGATCACCGAGTTGATCAGCACGACGTCGAAGGCGGCCTTGGGCAGTCCGGTGATGTCGTCGGCCGGCTGGGCGCTGAGGTGGACCCGGTCGCCGAAGCCGGCCTGCTCGGCCTGGGCCCGGACACGGTCCACGACCGGGGCGGACAGGTCGGTGCCCCAGAACTCCTCCACCTCGCCGACGATCTTCGCCATCAGCAGACCCGAGCCGACACCGATCTCCAGCACCCGCCGGGGCGAGGTCTCCAGCGCCGTCGCCACCGCCGCGTCTCGCCACTCCCGCATCTGTTCGAGCGGTATGGGCTCGCCGTCGTACGAGGACTTCCACAGCTCGAAGTCCTCGCCCAGGGCCTCGTCCTCGGACTCGATGTAGCTGTCGTCGTAGACCTGGCGCCACTCGTCCACCTGGGCGTCGGCGTCGGAGACCGCGGCGTCCGGCTCGGGCACCACGTAGCCGACGATGCGCTTGTCGTCCTGTTCGTCCTCGCGCACCACGACGACGGCCTGCGCCACACCGGAGTGGGAGGCCAGTACGTGCTCGATCTCGCCCAGCTCGATGCGGAAACCGCGGACCTTGACCTGGAAGTCGGTCCGCCCGACGTACTCCAGGCGGCCGTCCCGGCCCCAGCGCACCAGGTCCCCGGTGCGGTACATCCGCGCACCCGTCGGACCGAACGGGCAGGCCACGAACCGCTCCGAGGTCAGCCCGGACCGGCCCAAGTAGCCCCGGGCCAGTCCGTCGCCGGCGAGGTACAGCTCGCCCTGTACCCCGCGCGGGACCGGGCTCAGCCGCGAGTCCAGGACGTACACCCGGGTGTTGCCGATCGGCGATCCGATCGCCACGCTCTCGCCGGTCGCGACGGGCGCCATGGTCGACCAGATCGTCGTCTCCGTCGGGCCGTACATGTTGGACACCTCGACGGCCTGGTCGGCCAGCGTCTCGGCCAGCCTGGCGGGCAGCGCCTCGCCGCCGACCAGGACCCGCAGCCCCTTGGCGGCGTTCGGCTCGTGCATGAGCAGCATCTGCCAGAACGCGGGGGTGGCCTGCGCGACGGTGATCCGGTGGCGGCGCATAGCGGCCACCAGGGCCGACGGATCGGTGACGGTGTCCTTGCCCGCGAGGACGACGGCCGCGCCGGAGACCAGCGGCAGGTACAGCTCCAGACCCGCGATGTCGAACGAGACCGTCGTCACCGCGAGCCAGCGGTCCGAGGGCGACAGCTGCACCCGGCGGCCCATCGTGGCCAGGAAGTTCGCCAGCGCCCCGTGCGGGACCGCCACGCCCTTCGGCTTGCCCGTGGAACCCGAGGTGTAGATGACGTACGCGGTGTTCTCCGGCCGGACGGCCACGGCCGGCGCCGAGGCCGGATACGCGGACAGCTCCGCGCCGGCCGGCATTTCGGCATCGAGGACCAGCACCGGAGCCGCGTCCTGAAGGATGTGGTCTATCCGCGAACGCGGGTGGTCCGGGTCGATCGGAACGTAGGCGCCACCGGCCTTCTGCACCGCCAACAACGCGACCACCAGATCGACCGACCGGGGCAGGCAGATCGCGACCGGCGACTCCTCGCGCACGCCACGGTCGACGAGCCAGTGCGCCAGCCGGTTCGACCGCGCCTCCAGCTCCGCGTAGGTCAGCGACTCCCCTTCGCCGATGACGGCGAGGGCTTCCGGCGTGGCCTGTGCGCGCCGGGCCACCGTCTCCACCAGACCCGGCTCCAGCGTCGGCTCGACGGTGTCGTTCGCCGTGCCCAGCAACCACTTCTGCTCGTCCGCCCCGAGCACGCCGACATCTCCGAGACGCACCCCCGGATCGGCGACGACCTGCTCCAGGATGCGCACGAACCGGTCGACGATCTCGACGGCCGTGGCGTGGTCGAAGAGTTCCGCCGCGTATTCGAGCCGGCCGTGCGCGCGCCCGGTCGCGTCCGGGACGACGTTGAAGAACAGGTCGAACTTCGCGGTGTCGGTGCCCACCGGGACGGGGGTCACCCGCAGACCCGGCATTTCCAGTTCCGACCAGACGAACTGCCAGGCCAGCATCACCTGGAACAGCGGCTGGTACGAGGTGGAACGGTCCGGATTGAGCAGCTCCACCAGCCACTCGAAGGGAACGTCCTGGTTGTCGTACGCGGCCAGCGCCCTGTCCCGCGACTGCTCCACCAGCTCGCCGAACGAGGGGTTGCGCGACAGGTCGGCGCGCAGCACCCAGGTGTTGACGAAGAAACCGATCAGATCGGCCAGGGCCTCGTCGGTGCGCCCTTCGATCGGGCTGCCGATCGTCAGGTCCTCCCCGCCGCCCAGCTTGTTCAGCAGCACCGCCAGCGCGGCTTGGGCCACCATCGGTACCGTGGCCCCGCGGTCCGCGGCCAGCTTCCCGAGCCCGGCGACCAGGTCGGGCCGGAGCATGAACTCGACGTGGCCGCCGCGGTGGTCCGCCAGGGTCGGCCGCGGCCGGTCCAGCGGCAACCGCACCGGCTGCGGTACGCCGGTCAGTTCCTGCCGCCAGTAGGCCAGCTGGCTCGCGGCGACGCTCTCGGGGTCGCCTTCCTCGCCCAGCAGCTGCCGCTGCCACAGCGTGTAGTCCTTGTACTGGACGGGCAGCGGCGTCCACTCCGGCGCCTTCCCGCCATGGCGGGCCGTGTACGCCGACACAAGGTCCCGGACGAACGGCCCCATCGACGACCCGTCCGCCGCGATGTGGTGGAACACGAACACCAGCACGTGCTCCTCGGGGGAGACGCGGAAGACGGTGGTCCGCAGGGGGAGTTCGGCGTCCAGGTCGAACCCCTGGCTCAGCGTCTCGTGCAGCGCGGCGTCCAGCGCGTCCGGGGCCACGTCGACCACCCGGAACGGGATGGCCGCCTCCTCGGCGGGCAGGACGCGCTGCTCCGGCGTGCCGTCCGCGTTCTCGACGACCCGGGTGCGCAGGGTCTCGTGCCGGGTGGCGACGTCCATCACCGCCGCGGCCAGGGCCGCCGTGTCGAGCGGCCCGTCCAAGCGCAGCACGAACGGGATGTTGTAGGTCGCGGTCGGGCCTTCCAGACGGTGGAGGAACCACAGCCGGCGTTGGGCGAAGGACAACGGGATCATCGACGCGTCTCCTACACGGTCATCTTGCGAAGCTGGGGGCGGTTCGACGTGGCCAGCTCCTGGATCCGGTCCGCCAGCTGGGCGACGGTCGGATTGCGGAACACCGTCGTGACTTTCACGTCGACGTCGAGCTCGTTGCGGATTCGGCCGATCAGCCGGGTGGCGAGCAGCGAATGCCCGCCGTACTTGAAGAAGTCGACGTCGATGCCGGCCTCCTCCACGTCGAGCAGCTCTGCGAACAGCCGGCAGAGGACTTCCTCGTTGTGGTTGCGCGGCCCTCGTCCCGCCGCGGCTTCGGTGTGGTCGGGCGCGGGGAGCGCCCCGCGGTCGAGCTTGCCGCTCGGGGTGGTGGGGAACTCGGCGAGCGGCACGATCGCCGAGGGGACCATGTACTCGGGCAGGTTCTGCCGGACCAGGTCCGTGAGTGCCTCGACATCCAGCCCGGCCGGGTCCGTCCTGCCGTCCGGCACCACGTAGGCGACCAGCCGCTGGTCACCGGCGCGGTCCTCCCGCACCACGACCACCGCGTTGTCGATGTCCGGGTGCGCGGTCAGTGCCGACGCCACCTCGCCCAGCTCGATGCGGAACCCGCGCACCTTGACCTGGAAGTCGGACCGCCCGATGTACTCGACCTGGCCGTCCTGGTTCCACCGCACGACATCGCCGGTGCGGTACATCCGGGTACCCGGCGCACCGTGCGGGCAGGCGACGAACCGGCCGGCGGTCAGCGCGCTCTGCCCGAGGTAGCCCCGCGCGAGCCCGGTGCCCGCGAGGTACAGCTCGCCCGCGATCCCCGGCGGGACCGGGCGCAGCGCCGCGTCCAGCACGTACACCTGGGTGTTCCAGATGGGTGCGCCGATCGGCACCCGGTCCGCACCCGGCACGTGCTGCCACGCGGTGACCTCGACCGCCGCCTCGGTGGGGCCGTACAGGTTGTGCACGCCGCAGCCGGGCAGCAGGCCGACGGTCTTGTTGGCCAGCGCGGCCGGGAACGCCTCGCCCGCGACCTCGATCCAGCGCAGGCTGCCGCACTCCTTGGCCGAGGGCTCGGTGACGAACGCCTCCAGCAGGGAGGGCACGAAGTCCGCGCCGGTCACCCGCTCCCGCCGGATCAGGTCGGCGAGGTAGGCCGGATCCCGGCGCCCGTCCGGACGCGCGATGACCACGGCGGCGCCGATCTGCAGCGGCGCGAACAGCTCGGGCACCGACACGTCGAAGCTCGCCGTCGTGCTCAGCAGCACCCGGTCCTCGGCTTCGACCTCGAAGTGCGCCAGACCCCACTTCAGCCGGTTCATGATGGCGCGGTGTGCCACCTGCACGCCCTTGGGGCCGCCGGTGGAGCCGGAGGTGTAGATGACGTACGCGGCGTTGTCCGGCGACAGTGCGCGCCGGGGGTTGGTCTCCGGGTACCCGGAGACGTCCGGCAGGTCCGCGTCGAGGACCAGCAGCGGCCGGGCGCTTTCCAGCACGTGCCGCACCCGGTCCTCGGGCAGCTCGGGGTCCACCGGCAGGTAGGCCGCACCGGCCTTGACCACCGCGTAGATCGCCACCATCAGATCGACCGAGCGCGGGATGCGCACGGCGACCAGCCGCTCGGGGCCCGCGCCCTGCTCGACCAGCCAGTGCGCCAGCCGGTTGGCGCGCCGGTTGAACTCCCCGTAGGTCAGCGTCTCCTGCTCACCGATCAGGGCCACCCGGTCGGGGTCACGCTCCACCTGTGCCTCGAACGCACCCGGAAGAGTGTCGGCGGCCACCGGATGTGCCGTGTCGTTGACCTGCCGCACCAGCCAGTCCCGCTCCTGCGCCGACAGCACCTCCATCGCGCCGACCGGCGTCTTGGGGTCGTCGAGCAACTGGTCCAGCACCCGGACGAGCCGGGCGGCGATCACCTCGGCCGCGTCGCGGTCGAAGAGGGTGGTCTGGTAGTCGAGGGAGAGCCGCAGGTAGGGGTCGGAGGAGTTCAGCGTGAGCGGGTAGTGCGAGCCCGCGAAGGGCCGGATGGCGTCGATCGTGAAGCCCGCCGACTCGTTCGCCTCGACGATGCCCTCGCGGTCGATGGGGTAGTTCTCGAAGACGACGATCGTGTCGAACAGCGAGGGCACCCCGACGGCGCGCTGGATGTCGGCCAGCCCGTAGTAGTGGTGGTCGAGCAGGGAGATCTGGCGGTTCTGCAGATCGGTGATGACCTCGCCCACGCTGTCGTCCGGCCGGCAGCGCACCCTGGTCGGCAGGGTGTTGATGAACAGGCCGACCATCTCGTCCGAACCGACCAGGTCCGCCGGACGGCCGTTGACGGCGGCGCCGAACACCACGTCGTGCTGCCCGGTCAGCTTCGAGAGCAGGACCGCCCACGCGCCCTGGAGGAGGGTGTTCAGCGTGACGCCGAGTTCCGCGGCGCGCCGGGCGAGTTCGCGCCCCTTGTCGATCGACAGCGGAACCTCGACGCGCCCGAGAGCCTTCGCCTCCCCCCGGGCGGGCAGGTCCGCGGCCACCAGGGTCGGCTGGTCGAAGCCGGCCAGTTCCTCCTTCCACCGAGCGGCCGAGGCGTCCCGGTCCTGCTTGGACAGCCAGCCCAGGTAGTCGCCGTAGCTGCGCACCGGAGCCGGCTCCTCGGTGCCCGCGTACAGCCGGACCAGGTCCTTGATGACCAGCGGCGACGACCAGCCGTCGAACAGGGTGTGGTGCGCGGTGAGGATGAGCTTCGCCCGCTGCGGCCCGCAGGTGAGCAGAGCCAGGCGGATGAGCGGCGGCCGGGAGGGGTCGAGCTGTTCGGCACGGTCATCGGAGAGGGCCTTGTCGACCGCCGTGACCTGCTCGGCCTCACCGAGGCCGGTCAGATCGATGTGCCGCCAGGGTATGGCGACGTGCTCCGCGACGACCTGGACCGGTTCGCCGTCGGCTCCGGCGACGAACGCGGAGCGCAGGTTCGGGTACCGCTCGAGGAGCGCCTGCCCGGCCGCCCGCATGCGCGCCGGGTCCACGTGTCCGGACAGGTGCAGCAGGAACTGCATGTGGTAGACGTCGAAGGCGCCGTCGGCGAACGCGGCCTGGAACTGGATGCCCAACTGTCCCGGTGCCTGGGGCCACACCTCGGCCAACCGGCCGTAGCGCTGCTCCCAGCCGTCGATCTCGTCTTGGCGCACCGAGACCAGCGGGGCGTCCGAGGGCGTGAGGCCGCCGGTCTCCGGGCGTGCGGCGTGCACGGCCATGCCGTACAGCACCCGGACCCACAGCTCGGCCAGTTCGGCGGTCCGCTCACGGGACAGCACGCCGGTGGGGAACATGAAGGCGGCCCGCAACCGGGTGCCGTCGGTGGTGTCCGTGACGACCGAGTTGACCTCCAGCGCGGACAGCGCGGGCAGGTCCGGGTCGGGCATCGCGATCAGCTCGGAGGACCAGTCGGCCGGCACCCATCCCTGGGCGCGCAGATGCTCGGGCACGTCGGCGTCGGAGATCCGGCCGAGGTAGTTGAAGCCGATCTGCGGTGCCGCGTACTCCTCCAGTTGCGAAGCGGTCTCCGGGTTCAGCCAGCGCAGGAGTCCGTACCCCACGCCCTTGTCCGGCACCCCGCGCAGCTGTTCCTTGACCAGCTTGACCGCCCGGCCGGCGGCGGGGCCGCCGGCCAGCACGTCGGCGAGGTCGATGCCCCGCACGTCCACCCGGGCCGGGTACATGCTGGTGAACCATCCGACGGTGCGGGAGAGGTCGGCGCCGGGGACGACGTCCTCCTCGCGGCCGTGTCCTTCCAGCCGGACCAGGGTCGAGCTGTCGTCACCGCGCCAGCGGTTGACCGCCAGGGCGAGCGCGGCGAGCAGCACGTCGGTGCCGGTGCCCTTGAACGCGGCGGGAAGCCTGGTCAGCACTGCCTCGGTGACCTCGGCGGGCAGCTCGACGCGCACGGTGTCGAGCGTGGAGAACACGTCCACCGCCGGGTCGAAAGCCCGTGTGCCCAAGGGCGGGTTGGGCGACTCGAGCGTGTCGCGCCAATAATCCAGCTCGTCCTCCCGCTCCTGGGAGAGCGCCTCGTCCTCCAGCGCCGAGGTCCAGCGGCGGGCCGACGTGCCGACCGCGGGCAGTTCGGGCGTCTTGCCGGAGCGGACCTGCTGCCACGCCTCGGCGAAGTCCGACATGAGGATGCGCCAGGAGACACCGTCCACCACCAGGTGGTGCAGCACCACCAGCAGCCGGCCCTCGCCCGACTCGGCGGCGAACCAGACGAAGTCCGCCATGGTCCCGGCTTCCGGGTCGAGTCGCCCGGTCGCCTCGTCCAGCTCCGCCTTGGCCAGATCGAGCAGGGCCGGCTCGTCCCACCGGCCGTCGCAGGGAACCCGGCGGATCAGGTCCGCCGCCCGCACGGCGCCTCGCGGACGCGCGACGAGGGAGAGTTCGTCGCCGCGCACCAGTCGTGCGCGCAGCAGGTCGTGCCGGTCGAGTACGGCGTCCAGCGTCGCGGCCAGTCCGCTCTCGTCGATGCCCGCGGGCAACTCCAGCACGATCGACATGGCGAACCGGTTCATCCCGGCGCCGTGCTCGAAGACGTGCCTGGCCACCGGCTGGAGCGGCATCGGGCCGACGCCGCCGCCCTCGAACTCCGCGAGCGCCGGCACTTGGTCCCGGCGGGCAGAGGCCACCTCGGCGAGCCGGGCCGCCGTGCGGCACTCGAATATCTCCCGCGTGGTGAGGGTCAGGCCCCGGGCCCGGGCCCGTGCCACCACCTGGATGGACCGCAGGCTGTCCCCGCCCACAGCGAAGAAGTCGTCGTCGACACCGATCCGCTCCACACCGAGCACGTCCGCGTACGCCGCGGTGATGATCGTCTCCGCCTCGGTGCGCGGCTCCCGGTAGGCCTCGCCCAGGAACTCCGGTTCGGGCAGCGCCGAGCGGTCCAGCTTGCCGGTGGGGCCGAGCGGCAGCCGGCCGAGGGTCACGAAGGCCGACGGCACCATGTAGTCGGGCAGCCGTGCCGCGACGAACTTGCGCAACTCGGCGGCCGAGGCACCGGCCTGCACATCCACGTCGCCGATGCCGCCGGCGCCGTCGTCACCGACGGCTCCCTCGCCGGTGTGCACCACGTACGCGACGAGCCGCCGGCCGCCCGAGGGCACCTCCCGGCTGATCACCACGGCCTCGCTGATGCCCGGGTGCGCGGTGAGCGCGGCCTCGACCTCGGCCGTCTCGATGCGGAAGCCGCGCACCTTCACCTGGCCGTCGCTGCGGCCGACGCACTCCAGCCGGCCCTGAGCGTTCCAGCGGGCCAGGTCGCCCGTGCGGTACATCCGCTCGCCGGCCGGGCCGAACGGGCAGGCCAGGTAGCGTTCGGCGGTCAGGGCCGGGTGGCCGTGGTAGCCGCGGCCCAGGCAGGTCCCGGCCACGTACAGCTCACCGATCACGCCCTGCGGCACCGGGGCGAGTCCCGGGCCCAGTACGTAGGCGCGCATATTGCCCAGTGGGGTGCCGATGGGCGCGACATCGCCCTCCGCCCACTCCTCGCCGGCCGCGAGGGAGAAGGTGGTGGCGTAGAAACTCTCGCTCTGCCCGTAGGAGTTCACGACCTGCACGCCGGGCAGCGCCTCGCGCACCTGTCGCACCAGCCGGGCCGGGAGCACGTCGCCCGCGAGGATGACCGTGCGCACGTCCGTCGTCCTGTCCAGGTGGCCGACCAGTTCGCCGAGCACCGAGGGGACCGCGCTGATCACATGGCCGTCCCAGCCGTCCCGCTCGCCGAGCGCCAGCGCGTTCGGCACCACCTCGGCCGTGCCGCCGGTGGACAGGGTGGTCAGCAGCTCGAAGACCGAGACGTCGAAGTTCACCGAGGTGCCGGCCAGCATCCGCCAGCCGGCCGGCGCGTCGAGGACCCGTACCAGCTCGCGCACGCCGTTGACGACGTTGCGGTGGGTGATCGCCGCCCCCTTCGGCTTGCCCGTGGAACCGGACGTGTACATCACGTACGCCAGATTGTCCGGGCCGAGCGGGGAGACCCGGCCCGCGTTGTCGGGCGCCCCCGCGGGGACGTCCCACTGCGAGCGCTGGTCGAGGTTGACGGTCGAGATGTCGTTGTCCGGCAGGTCCTGCCAGGTCGCGGTATCGGTGACCGCGAACTGCGGGCGGGCCTCGGACAGCACGGTCTCCACCCGCCCACTGAGGTACTGCGGGTCCATCGGCACGTAACCGGCGCCGGACTTGAGGATTCCGAGCAGGCCGACCACCAGGTCCTCGGTGCGCGGCAGCGAGAGGACCACCAGGTCCTCCGGCCCGGCACCGCGTCGCACCAGCTCCCAGGCGACGGCGTTGGCGCGGTCGTCGAGCTCCCGGTAGGTCAACGTCCGGCCGTCGCACACGATCGCCGGGGCGTCGGGCGTGCCGGCCACCTGACGTTCGAACAGCTCCGGGACCGTCAGCTCGGGCAGGTCGGTGGCGGTCTCGTTGAACCGGGTGAGCAGCCGGTCGCGCTCGGCGGCGTCGAGTACGTCGACGGCGCCGATCGTCCGCTCCGAGTCGGCCACGAGCCGGCCCAGTACGCGCACGAACCGGTGCGCGATGCCCTCGGCCGTCTCCCGGTCGAACAGGCTGGTGGCGTACTCCAGACGGCATTCCGCCCCGCCCGAGTTGTTCGGGAGCAGGTCGAAGAACAGGTCGAACTTGGCGGTGCCGGTCTCCAGCCTCTCGGTCCGCACGCCGAGGCCGGGGAGTTCCAGATCCGGCACGGGCGGCTGCCAGGAGAGCATGACCTGGAAGAACGGGTTGTAGGCGGTGGACCGGTCCGGGTTGAGCAGTTCCACCAGCCGCTCGAACGGCAGGTCCTGGTTGTCGTACGCGGCCAGCGACCGGTCCCGCACCCGCTGGAGCAGCCGGCGGAAGGTCGGGCTCCCGGAGAGGTCGACGCGCAGCACCCAGGTGTTGACGAAGAACCCGACGAGGTCCCGCAGTTCCTCGTCGGTTCGGTCGGTGATCGGCGCGCCGATGGGCAGGTCGTCACCGCACCCGAGGTGGTGCAGGAGCACCGCCAGTGCCGAGTGCATGACCATAGAGACCGTGGTGTCCGTTTCCGCGGCCAGCTTCTCCACGGCCCCGAGCAGGTCGGGGTCGATCGAAAACCGGACCCGGTCGCCGTCGGGGCTCATCACCCTCGGCCGCGGGCGGTCGGTCGGCATGGCCAGCGGCTGCGGCAGGTCGGCCAATGCCTCGCGCCAGTAGTCCAGTTGCCTGGCTGCCAGGCTGTCCGGGTCGGACTCGTCCCCCAGGACGTCTCGCTGCCACAGCGTGTAGTCCGCGTACTGCACCGGCAGCGGCTCCCACGCCGGCGCCCTGCCCTCCCGGCGGGCCGCGTAGGCGGTGGTGAGATCGCGGAACAACGGCCCGAAAGACTCGCCGTCCACGGCTATGTGGTGTGCCACGACGACGAGGATGTGCTCGCGCGGTCCGCACCGCACCAGCGTGGCGCGGATCGGTATGTCGGCGGCCAGGTCGAAGGTCTCGGTGGCCACCGCCTCGACCGCCGCCGCCCGCCCCTCCTCCGGGGCCTCCACGACCGGCAGGTCGAACCGTTTCTCCCCGGACGCCAGCACCTGCTGGTGCGGTACGCCGTCGTCGCCCTCGACGATCACCGTTCGGAGGACCTCGTGCCTGTCGATGACGTCGCGGAGTGCCGCCTGAAGCGCCTCCACGTTCAGCTCGCCGGTCAGCCGCAGGGCGAAGGAGCCGTTGTAGGTCGGTGAAGGGCCTTCGAACCGGTCCACGAACCACAGCCGACGCTGAGCGAACGACAACGGGATCATTGAGTCTCCAAAATCGGCAGAACCAGGGAGCGAGCCGTCACTCAGCTCTGGTCGAGCAAGGTCAGCAGTTCGTCGTTGTAGAAGTTGTCGATGGAGCACGCCCCCGACAGCGTCGAGAAGTACCGGTCGATCAGCTCCTGGTGTCCGACCAGCTTCCGCAGCATCTCGACCCGTCCCTCGGGCTTGAGTCCGGCCACGTTGAGCGCGCCCTGGTAGTGGCTGAAGGCGTCGTCGCCCAGGTTGTCCTCGTAGCGGCTCAGCGCCGCCGTGAGCGCGGCGTCATCGTGCAACTGCTCCCCGATGTAATCGGTGAGCGTCTGGGCTTGGACGAAGGCTTCGGTGATACCGCGGGCGGTGATGGAGTCCTTGTGGTTCACGGCGTCACCGACCAGCACCCACCCGGGGCCGAATGCCTGCCGGAAGTAGTTCTCCTGGTGCCCTGTCCCGTACAGCTGCTCCACGCGCTCGCCGGACCGCATCCGGTCGTACAGTTCGGGCGCCGTCGAACGGAAGGTCTCCAGGTAGAACGGCTCCACTCCCTTGCGGACGTCGTTGTACTCGTCCTGCGGGAAGTAGGTCATGAGCAACGTGAGGTCGTCGTTGGTGGGGATGACACCGACCCAGCGCCCCGGCCGCTCGTACAGCTCGAAGTGCGCCGGAACCCCGGCCCAGTAGCTGTAGTAGGTGCAGGTCAGCCGCGGGTGCTCGATGACGTTCGGTGCGCCGGCCTTGCGGGCCACCAGGGAGCGCATGCCGTCCGCGCCGACGACGAGGCGTGCCCGGTCCGTCGCCTGGACGCCGCCGGGAGTGGTGTACCGCACCCCGACGACCCGATCGCCCTCGAACACCAGGTCGTTGACCGCGCAGGACTCCCGGAACTCCACACCGGCAGCGACGGCACCGTCCGCGAGGATCGGGTCGAGCACGTACCGCCTCGGCGCGTACGTGACCCGCAGGCCGTCGATCGGCAGGGAGAAGCCCTCGATGCGAACCCCGGGCCCCTCGTAGCTCTGGTGGGTGATGGGCCGGCAGCCCGCCTCGCGGAGCTTGTCGAGCAGCCCCCAGCGTTGGAGCAGTGCCACGCCCTCTTGGTGGATGTAGTGCGAGGACAGCGTGTCCTGCGGGAAGCGCGCTTTCTCCAGCAGCAGGACTCGGTATCCCTGCCGAGCGAACAACATGGCCGTGGGCGAGCCCGCGCAACGGGCACCTATGACAATCACGTCGTACATAGCGCCACTCCTACCAAATTGTTTTTTGACCGCGAAGCGATCTCAGCCGGAAATTTAGCGTTTCTCAAGCGCGCTATCGACGCAGCGAACGGAATATCCGCCAAACGAGCACGAATTCGATATTAGCCGTCCTACCCGGCCGGGGAAATACATATGGAAACAGGCCGGCACCAAAAACACCTCGGGCCGTGTCGTGTCTCGCCGGCGAGACACGACACGGCCCGAAGAATCCCGACGCTATCGGGTTTTCGCCGTATCCAGGGACGCGATGTACGCGGAAATCGTCGCCACGGTCGGGTTGAGGTACATCTGGTCCATCGGCACCTCGACGCCCAGCTCCTCGATGTAGACGCCCTGGATCCTGGCCATGATCACCGACTGGCCCCCCATGGCGAAGAAGTCGTCGTCGTCCGATATGTCATCGAGCTTGAGTTCCCGGCACCAGATGGTGCGCACTCCGTCGGCAATCATCACCACATTCCTCTCGATTGTCATCACGGGCCGTCGGCTATGCAGCGGTGGCGCCACCGGCACGCTGGTTCGTGTACGCGTCGAGCAGCGCCACGCGGTCCACCTTTCCGTGCGGACTCAACGGGAGCCGCGGGACGGTGACGAATGCGGCCGGAACCATGTTCCGCGGCAAGGTCTCGAGGAGACGGGTGCGGACGTCGGTCTCCACGAGCTCCTCCCCCGCCGGGACGATGAACGCGGTCAGCTCGGCCTCGCCGGCACCGGTGTACCCGACCGCCACGGCGGCCTCCCTGACCCCGGCCAACCCGGCGAGCGCACGCTCGATGTCAGTGGGGTCGATGCGCATGCCCCGCACCTTCACCTGGGCGTCGATCCTGCCGAGGACGATGAGTTCTCCGGCCTCGGTGACGTAGCCGCGGTCGCCCGTGCGGTACACCCTGCGCGTCTGTCCGTCCACCTCGATCGTCGTGAACTTCTCGTTCTCCGGACCCGCGTTGAGGTAACCCGCGCCGACGCTGGACCCGGCTATGCAGATCTCGCCCTGCTCCCCCGGCGCGACCCCGCGCAGCCGCGCGTCCAGGAGGTGGATGTCGGTGTTGTAGGCCGGCCTGCCGACCGGTGCGACCTGTCCGCCGAGGCGGTGTCCGGCGAGGTCGTACGAGGTCGCGACGTCGGTGCACTCGGCGACGCCGTACTGGTGCAGGAGGGTGCAGGTGTTGCCCTCGCGCCGGGCCCACTCGGCGATGCGCTCGAACTTCAGCGGCTCCCCGCCGAAGAGCATGTAGTCGAGCCGGGCGAGCGCGTCTGCGCCCCGGGCGGTCTCCCAGTCCACCAGCAGGTACAGCGTGCTGGAGGCGCAGTGGATCACGCGTACGTCGTGCTCGGTCAGCATGCGGTAGGCCAACATGGCGTCGAAGTTGCGGCTCGCCATCAGGTACTGGGTGGCGCCGCAGAACAACGGGGTCATCAGGGCCCGCTGGGAGAGGTCGAAGCCGAACGCGCTGACGACGAGGTTGTTCGACCCCTGGTGCAGGCCGTACTCCAGCTTCAGCCAGTTCATCAGGTTGAACCAGCCCTCGTGCCGCACCGCGGTCAGCTTCGGCGTGCCCGTCGAGCCGGACGTGAAGACGGCATAGCACACATCGTCCCCGGTGACGGAGACGGCCGGAGCGGTCGCCGGCAGACCCGCCAGGTAGTCGGCCAGCCGCCCGAGATCGATGACCTCGACGGCCGCCGACTCGACCAGCCCGGCCGTCGCCGGCGAGGCCACGATCAGTGCGAGATCGGGCACCTGGCCCAGCAGCAGCCGGAGCCTGGCCGACGGGTAGGCCGGATCGAACGGCACGTAGGCCGCGCCCGCCTTCAGCGTGCCGAGGATGGCGACGAGCATGTCGACCGAGTAGTCGAGGCACACGCCGACCTTCGCGCCTCGGCCGTGTCCGCACGTGGCGAGGAAGTGCGCGAACCGGTTGGCCTTGGCGTCCAGTTCCGCGTACGTCACCTGCTGTCCGGCACAGACGACGGCGATGGCGTCGGGGGTGCTCTCCGCGTGCGCCTCGAACTGCTTGTGGGCCACGGGCACCGGGGGCAGGGGGCTCCGCTTTCCCTGAAGGATCATCAACTGACTCCGATGTGACAGGTTCCGATCAGGCGGGCCACCGGCGCACCACGGGGAACGGGCTTGGCGCCCACCTCCGGGCGCCCACCTCCGGGCGTGCACCCATGGGCGGCGCGTTTGTGGGCGATATGCCTCAGGCGGTGAGCCGATCGGTGGCGTCGAGCACCTGGGTCACCCACTCTTCGACGGGCAGACCGTGCGCGGCGGCCAATTTCGAGTAGTAGTCCAGTTGGTCGGCCGACAGCTCGATGGTGAGCGTGGCGGCCTTCCGCAGACGCTTTTCGGCGCCCGCCGACTCGGCGAGCCGGGGCACCTCTTGCTTCTCGTCAGCGCTGTTCGCGGGGATCTCGCTGTCGCGGCTCTGATCGGCCAGGCTGGCGCGTACCGCCCTGCGCAGTTCGTTGCGCGACCACTTCTGCTGTTCGGCCTTGCGCAGCCAGTAGTCCTGCTCCGGTGGCGACAGACGGGTCACCTCCGCGTGGTGGGCGAAGCTGAGGCTGTCCCGCCTGCGGTGGTGCTCGAACCGCCGGGCGACCCACGCGTAGTTGCGCAAGGTCTGGTAGTCGAGCCCCGTGCGCTCGATCGCCTCCTTGTACCGCCGCCACCCGTAGGTGGCCTCCCCGTAGATCAGCCAGTCGGCGAGCCACCACGCCGAGGAGTTCGTCAGCTCGCGCAGCCCGGCCCCGATCCGCTCCCAGGACCGCTCCGACAGGTCCTTCGGGAGGATCATCCCCGACTTCTGCACCGTCGCCTGCTGCCCCACGAAGGAGAGGACCACGTCGCGCTGCGCGGGCTCACCGCTGGTGGCCATCGGTCTCGGTTTGTAACTGCTAGCGGTTCTCACAGGATGTCCCCCACAACCTTCATCTCCCAACCAGCTTTTCTCCCGCGAAATTCGAGCGGATGTCAGTCGACCTCCATGGCCTCCCGCAGGCTCTTGGGCCGCATGTCGGTCCAGTTCTGCTCGACGTACTCCAGGCACTCTGACCTGGCCGCCTCGCCGAAGACGACCCGCCAGCCCGCGGGCACCTCGGCGAACGCGGGCCACAGGGAGTGCTGCTCCTCGTCGTTGACCACGACGTAGAAGCGGCTGTCCTGATCATCGAAGGGGTTGGTACTCAACTGCCACCGTCCTTAATCGCCGAGATGACTCGGGATTGGAATTCGTCAGGAGAAGCTTTCGGGGCCGGGCCGGGCCGGGTCGGGTTCGCCGACGCCGTCGTCGTCCTGTCGACAGGACACCCGGCATGCTCCCGCACCCCAAGAATGTTGACGAACTTAGGACGCGAACGCCAGCACCACAAGGCCGGAAGAATCCTTGCCGGCTGTTCGTCCGCCCGAACCCGTACCGCACCGGGGCCGCGCCGCTGTGACCGAGCAGTGGTCCATTGGAGGACCGCTCGAATTCCGGTTCAGCCAATTCCCACTCCGAGCGGAACACCGTCGCACAGCAGCGACCGTTCGCGCCGACGGCAAGGGCAAAGGAATTCCTGATGGACGCATTGGCCGAAGCCGCTCTCTCGACCGACCGGGCCGGCCCCTCACGGACGCGTCCGGGTGGGCCGTAGGCCGGTGCGGCGGGCCGCTCGCGTGAGACGCGTCGACGCCCCGACGGTCGAACGGGGGACATCGGGTGTCCCGTTCGACCGCCGGGGCGGTGTCCTGGCCGGTCGGGCTACTTGCCGCAGAACTCCGCTTCCAGCTCGGCGTCGAAGACGCCGATCGGCGCCTGCATGGACCAACCCGTGCCGTAGAGCCAGTCGCCGTTGACGTTGGTGGAGAGCAGGTGCCGGCCGTCCCGGGTGCCGTAGGTGTAGGTCCAGGAGCCCTCGGTGCCGCCGAACATGCCGTACACCGTGGTGCCGCAGGACAGCGTGGTCGAGGCGATGCCGTACCCGTAGTTCATGCCCGGGATCCAGTTGGCGGTCTGGGACATGGTGAACATCTCCTGCTGCTGGGCCGGCGGCAGCAGGCGGCCGCGCAGCAGCGCGCCGAAGAAGGTGTCGAGGTCCCCGGTGGTGGAGATCATGTCGCCGGTGGCGAAGACCAGGCCGGGGTTCAGCTCGGTGACGTCGTAGGACGGGATGTCGGAGCCGGACTGGTTGAGGTGGGAGTACGCGCGGCCGTGCGGGCCGTCGATCCCGCTGTCACCGGCGGCCGGCTCGTAGGTTCCGGTCAGGTGGAGCGGGCGGGCGATCCGGTCGTCGATCTCCTCGGCCAGGCTCCGCCCGGTGGCCTTCTCGATGATCAGGCCGGCCAGTACGTAGTTGGTGTCGGAGTTGCCCCAGCCGGTGCCGGGGGCGAAGGCCGGCGGATAGGCGACGGCGAGGCCGACCAGCTGCTCGGGGGTCATGCTGTCGAAGCGGTGCTCCAGGAAGGCGGTGCCGATGACGTAGCTCAAGATGGTGCTGGAGAGCACGTAATTGTAGATCCCGCTGGTTTGGTTGAGCAGTTGGCGGACGGTGATCTTACTGCCGTCGTAGCCGTTGCCGTCGACCAGACCGGGCAGCCACCGCTCCACCGAGTCGTCCAGGCTCACCTTGTGCTCGGCGACCAGCTGCAGCATCACCGTGGCCACGAAGGTCTGGGTGGTGCCGCCGATCCGAAACCGGTTCTGCGGCTGCTGCCGGGCCCCCGTGTCGAGGTCGGCCGCCCCGGCCCGGCCGAACCAGCTGCCATTGCGATCGACGATCTGCACGGTGGCCCCGGGCAGACCGCCCTCGGACACCGCGCGGTTCAGCACGTCCTGAACCCGGGAACGTGAGTCCGGATGACCGGTGCCGGTTCTGGCCGCGGCAGTGGCGGGTACGGCTCCCGTCAGCGCCAGCAGCACGCCGGCGGCGAGCAGGCCGGCGGCGGCGCGGATCATGAGCTTCATGGTGTCTCCCCTGTGGTGGTTTACGGCCGGCCTTGGTGAACCGCTCGCCGGACGGCGCGCAGATGAGCACGCCTGTGCGCGTCGAAGACTTTGCTGGCGCCAACTGGAGCACGGAACGCATGGCACTGGAGCCCACGGACCGGGATGACCGAGCGTCGAGGAGCGGTGCAGAGCGAGCCGGAATCGGTTCGACATCCGCTGTGGAGTCAGGCCCTACCCGGGGGAAGGCTCATCCGCACGAGAACGGCAGCTGCCTGCGTCGGAAGCTGATATGTCCGTCGGCGGGGGTCGCGGAGGTCCGCACGCACGGATGTCGGCGCCGCAGAAACAAGGCGGAATTCATGGGGCACTCCAGGACGGCGTGTCAGGCTCCCACCTGTTCACACGCGTTACATGGAGGCCTGATGGTGATTCACGCCGGCAACGTCGAACGCTCGGGAAACGGACAGACCGAACCGGAGCCGACCGCGGTGCCACAGCAGCGAAGGCTGCCCGGGGAGCCGCCGCGCCGCGGTCGGGTGATGACCACGAAGGTCGGCCTGCGGATGCCCGCCGGGGCGTCCTTCGACGAATGGGAACAGGCCGGCCGCCAGCTGTCCGGCATCATCGACTCCTCGTCCTGGTGGCTCGGCGACTGGCTGGTGTTCGGCAAGGACCACTACGTGGACCGCTATCAGCACGGCATCCAGGCCGTCGGGCTGCAATACCAGACCCTGCGCAACTACGCCTGGGTCTCCCGGCGGTTCGAGTTCGACCGGCGGCGCCCCGCGCTGACCTTCCAGCACCATGCGGAGCTTGCCTCGCTGCCGTTGGACCAGCAGGAGATGTGGCTCGACCGCGCGGAGCAGAACCGTTGGACCACCAAGCAGCTGCGCCGCGCCATTCGTGCCTCCCGCGAGCCGGTCGGACAGACCGGTACCCCCCTCGAGCCGGTCCGCCGGCTCGAACTCCCCGGCGGCCGGATCCGGTCGTGGCACCAGGCCGCCGAGCAGCTGGGCGTCGACTTCGACCAGTGGGTGATGGCGAGCCTCGACCGTGCGGCCGCCCGCGTCCTGGGTGACCTCAAGGACCTGCCCGAAGTGCGTGGACTCAAGGGCATCGGCGGCCTGCCCGAAGCCGAGCGCCCGGCCGCCGTCAGCGCCTGAGCACGCGGCCTCCGGTGTGCTTTGCCGGGACCTGACCTCTCAGGGCCCGGGCGTCACGGCAGCCGGCCTATGAGTTCGGCCGTCGCGCGCTTGTGGGTGCAGGCGCTGCCGGCGAAGGACTCCCGCACCCGCTCCCGGACCTCGCCCGGCTGCTCTTGGCTGAGCTTGAACATCCCGTCGGTCCCGGTCACCCGCACCCGGAAGGCGCCCACCGCCGGTCCGATCTTGTGGAAGTAGCCGAGCGACTCGCTCATGTCCCAGCCGGTGCCGAAGTCGCGCTCGTAAGCCCGCACGGTGGCCTGCACCACGTCCATGGCGCCGTCCAGGGAGTCGAACTTCTCCACCACGCCACGCACGTGGACCGAGGTGAAGTTCCAGGTCGGAGCCGCCGGGGTCACCTGGTACACGGTCGGCGAGACGTACGAGTGCGGGCCGGTGAAGGTCAGCAGGACCGCATCGCCGTCCTCGAGCGCCTTCCAGTGCGGATTGGCCCGGTTCATGTGCGCCAGCAAAGCAAGCCCGGACAGGTCGTCCGCAAGCTCGGTGGCGTCCTGCGCCGGGTCACAGATCACCGGCAGATGGGTGGCGAACGGGACGCCTCCAGGACCGCCGTTGGACACCGCGAGAGCCAGCGGGTTCTCTCGGATCAGATCGATTTTCCATGAACTGTCCGGTTCACGATAGAAGCTCGGGACGAACATCCGGGATGCACCCTCTCAGTGGTTCGACTCAAGAGCGCCGTCCGGTCGCTCGGACGACGAACGCCGTCCGCGAGTCCTGCTCGAGCGGCTCTGGCGCGATCTTTCCTCGCTCCTCATGCTGACGTCAAAGAGTTCTCCGAGCAATGCCCGAACGGCCGTCTTGCCCGTCACCGGATAATTTCCGGCGGATATAACGGCCGACATCCCGCACGGCGGTGCGGAAATGCACCATCATCCAATGAGCGATCCGGAGTCGACGACTCCCCGTATCACCTGCCGGCGCGGCCCGGAGCCCGTCACAACTGTCCTGTCGACCGGACATCCGGGTGACGTCGACCTGAACTCGACCACTTCTGCGGGTAATCGGCGACAGCGCTTCCGCCCGGACCGGCCGGCTCGCAATGATGGACCGGAAACTACAGCCCGGCCGCGCATTTACCACGGCCGACGATTGTGAGGTGTCTCATGACGCCCAGTTCGCATTCCGCGCTCTCCAAGGCCCGGTCCATCAGCGAGGCACTGCCGTGGCTGGCCCGCCACCAGGGCCGAACGGTCGTCATCAAGCTGGGTGGCCATGCCATGGTCAATGCGGAACTGACCGCGGCCTTCGCCGGTGACATCGCCTTCCTGCGCTACGCCGGCCTGCGGCCCGTGGTCGTCCACGGCGGCGGCCCGCAGATCGACCGGGAACTGGAACGTCGGGGCGTACAGAGGGAGTTCAAGGCCGGGCTGAGAGTCACCTCGCCGTTCGCGATGGACATCGTCCGGATGGTGCTGACCGGACAGGTCCAGCGCGAACTGGTCGGCTTGATCAACAGTCACGGCCCGCTGGCCGTCGGAATGACCGGCGAGGACGCGGATACCCTCACCGCCACCCGGCTGATGCCGTGGATCGACGGGGAGGCGGTCGATGTCGGGCGGGTCGGCGGCATTTCCCGGGTGGACACCTCGACCCTGCGGACCCTGCTGGAGGCCGGCCTGATCCCGGTGATCTCCCCTGTCGCCCGCAGCGCCGAGGACCGTGGCGTCTACAACGTCAACGCCGACACCGCGGCGGCGGCGCTCGCGACCGCGCTGGACGCCGAGGCGCTCGTCATCCTGACGGACGTCGCGGGTCTGTACGCGGGCCGGCCGCACGGCGAGGAGGTCATCCGGCGGCTGACGGCCGGCGAGTTGGAGAAGCTCCTGCCGGAGCTGAGCGACGGCATGGTGCCAAAGATGACCGGCTGCCTGCACGCCGTACGGAGCGGCGTGGGCGCGGCCCGGGTGATCGACGGGCGGGTCCCGCACTCGGTCCTCGTCGAGATGTTCACCGAGGACGGCGTCGGCACCGTGATCGTGCCGGACCCGGACGAGGCGGAGGTCACAGCGGCGTGAACGAGCGGCGACGACGGTCACGGTCATGGCTACGGCCACGGCCACGGCCACGGCCACGGCAAACCATCGGCTCGGCCCGGCCTCGCGCCGGGCGATCGCGTCTCACCGGTACCCCGACGACGACACTTCAGCGAAGGCGAGGGCAGTGCCCATGACAGACACCCCGTGCTCCTCCCGCGCCCGGCTCGTGTTGGTGAGCGCCCCGGCCGATACCGAGGCGTCACCACCCGAGCGCACGGTGACCTGGCCTCGCTCCGGCCCGGGCATCCTGCCGACGCCCGAGGAGCCCGTGCCGGACTTACCGTCGGGCGATCCCGAATACGGCGATGCCGGTTGCGGGGACGCGGAGCCCGGTGACGCCGAGTCCCGGCAGACGCCCCGGAACGGTCCGCCGGACGCTCTCATCCGCTTGCGGTTCGCCGATGCGATCACGCTCGGCCGTGCCGGCGCGGCCTTCGACGCAGTATCGGGTCCGGGCCTCGGCAACGCGTCGAGCGACCTCGCGACGCTCACCCTCCAGATCCCCGGTGACGCCGGCATCGAGACCCTCCGGGCCGTGCTCGCGGTCCTCGACGCGGCGGCGATCACGGCCGAGTCACTGACCGTGCACACCAACGCACTCGACGACCTCTACGCCGCGTTCACGAACCTGCCGTGATGTCGGGCGAGGAACGGCCGGAGGTGGACCACTCCCGCGGCGCACCCGGTGGCCGACCCTCTCGCCGACGCCGCCCGGTCGCCCCGGGATCGCCCGCGCTCAGGCCAGATCGTCCCGGGTCACCCGGCGGTGCGCGGTGCGCCAGGTGGCGTGGGTACGGACCAGCACGTCCTCCATGACGTACGCGTAAAGGACCTTGGAGCTGCCACCGCTCGGCGTGAGATACACCAGGGCCGAGCAGCGGGTGTGCAGCGACCCGTCCGCCTGGGGCTGTACGGCGAGCATGCCGACCCAGTGGTCGAGGCGGCCGCCGACCCGCCGCTGCCGTGCCGCGCCGATGCGCACGTAGCCGGCGAGCCCGTCGCGCGCACGCACCGGCCCGGGTAGTGAAGGCAGCTCGAAGACGGCTTCCTCGGTGAAGGTACCCGCCCAGCGCTCGGTGTCGTGCGCGTCGAGGATCTGCATCTGGTGCGCGTAGAACTGCTGCACCTGCGCGTACAGGTCGGCGAACTCCCGTCTCTGCGGGGTGCGTTCGGCGGTGCCCACCAGCTCGACGGTCATGATCTCGGCCTCCGCCTTCGTCCGTGCCCCGGGGCGGGGCACTCCAAGGGGTCAGAACTCGGTGAGGACAGTGTTCGAGGCTCGACTTGCGCTTAATTCAAATCATCCTCAAGTGTTCAGTGGCCGATGTCGTCCTACAGGACGAGGGTGCAGCACTTGACGCTGCCGCCCGCCTTGAGCAGCTCGCCCAGCTCCACGCCGATCGGGTGGAAGCCACGGTCCTTCAGCTGCTCGATCAGCCCGGTGGCCGCCTGGGGCAGCAGCACGTTGAGCCCGTCGGAGAAGGCGTTGAGGCCGAACACCGCCGCGTCCTCGTCCTTGGCCAGGAGCGCGTCGGGGAACATCTCCCGCAGGACCGCCCGGCTGCCCGGCGTGAACGCCGCCGGATAGTACATGATCTCGGTCGGCGAGAGCACCGCGAGGGCGGTGTCCAGGTGGTAGAAGTTCGGGTTGACCAGCGTCAGGCCGGTCACCGGAAGTCCGAAGAACTCCTGCGCCTCGGCGTGCGAACGCGGGTCGGTGCGGAACCCGGTCCCGGCGAGGATTCGCCGCCCCACCCGCAGGTAGTCGCCCTCGCCCTCGTTGACGTACTCCGGCCACAGGGTCTCGCGATACCCGTTCCGCTCGAACCAGTCCAGATAGGCCGGCCCCTCCGCGGTCCGCTCCCGGTGCCGGAACCGCGCGCCCAGCACCTTGCCGTCGACCACGGTGGCGCCGTTGGCCGCGAACACCATGTCCGGCAGACCCTCGATCGGCTCGATCACCTCGACGGTGTGTCCGAGCGACACGTACAGTCCCCGCAGCTCATCCCACTGCCGCAGCGAGGCCGCGGTGTCCGTCGGTTTCCGCGGGTCCATCCACGGATTGATGCTGTACGTGACGTCGAAGTACTGCGGACGGCACATCAGCAGACGGCGCGGAACCGCCTCCCGTACCGCCCGGACGGCCCATTCCTCGTCGGCGACACCGTTCGAAGGCATGGCGGGTTCCTCCTTGTGAGAGTGGAGAGCGAGAGTGCGAACCCGGCGCCGCGCAGGTGTGCGGCGCCGGGTGTCAGGGGGCACGTCAGCCGATGACGGTCCAGGTGTCGCCGCCGGCGAGCAGAGCGGCGAGCCGGCCGAGGTTCCTCTCGGGGATCACCACCTTGTCGTAACGCTTCAGCACGCTTGCGAGACTGCGCGGGAAGGGGTTCGGATGCCGTGGACGAGCCTGCGCGATGAGCCCACCGGCCGCCCGCGGCCGCCGTACCGCCGCCGTGATGGGCCCGTAGGGGGAGTCCCAGCCCGGGACCGGTATCCGCGCGCCGTGCGGGTCGTCGACCTCCGCCAGGGACCGGCCAGGGGCGGCGCAGGGTCTGCGGGTCACGCTTGTACGGCCAGAACACCTCGGTCCCGGCCTCAGCGTGTGATTGGGGCCGCAGGCGAGCCGGACCCGCAGGTCGGGCAGCTCCGCCCGCTCCGGGAACCGCCACGGCTCGGACCCATGGGCGAGATAGCCGTCCGAGAGGAGCGTCACCGGCGTGCGGTACGTCAACGCGAGCCTCAAGCTCGGCGCCCGTCGGCGGCGATGCCTGACGCGATGGTGCGTCCGCGCCGACGTCATGCTCACCTCGCGGGAAGCGCCCACATCGCGGCCGGGGCCCGGGGCCATGGGCAGGGGTGGAGGGGCGAGGTGAGTAGCCGCAGAGCGACGGCGCGGTTGATACCGAGGGGGCCCGGCCGCAAGCGGGGACGGGCCCGCCGCAAGCGGGGCATCAGGCGGCCGGCGGCGGTCACCGCCGTGATGCGCTGAGCGGCCGCGCGGTGGTCACCGCGCGGCCCGCTCGGTCAGGAGCGCGGCGACACCAGCGCGGTGGCCTCGATCTCCACCAGCTGGTCGGGGAACGCCAGGTCGGTGACACCGATGATGGTGTCGGTCGTACGGTGGTTGCCGACGTACTCCTTGTGGAGCCTGGCGGCCGTGTCGAAGTTCTTGCGCAGGTCCTTGGTGTAGATCTTCATGCTGATGATCTGGCTGCGCGGGATGCGGTAGTGCGCGAGAACCTTGTCCATGTTCTCGAACGAGGTGCGCACCTGCTTCTCGAAGTCGCCGACGCCCACCAGGTTCCCGGCCGCGTCATGCGACAGCTGCCCCGAGATGTAGATCGTGTCCCCGGCTCTGATGGCCTGCGAGTACCCGTAGGACTCCTCCCACGGCACCCCGAAACCGAAGTGGTCCCAGCCGCGGCGCGCCTGATCCTGCGCGCTGGCTCCCTGCGGTCCCACGACGGCGATCATCACGGCCACGAACGCGGCCACCGCGGCGGCGATTCCGAACCTGCGCCCTGACTTGGTCATTTCCCATGTCCTTTCGTCCCCAGAGGAGCCTGGAGCCCCGACGCTGTCACGGCGAAAGGGAGAACTCCTCGAATCGAGATCGATCGGACATCGACTGCTTGACGGGATTCCGCGTCGGCCGTCCTCGGAGGCCGAGGGCGTCGCCGGCCTCCCGGGTGCGGACATGGCACAGGTGCGTCGGGAACTTGGAGAGCGGGAGGAGCGGGAGGAGCTGGAGGAGCGGGAAGGCACGTCTGCTGTGCGTGAGAGGGGCGCGGGACGCGACACTGGGCGTATGGCTCAGGTGTCCCAGTCCTTCTCCGCGGCGTCGGTGGGCCACGTGCTGCACGAGCGGTACGCCGGTCGGCTGCCCGTGTCGCTCGACGACCTGAACGGGCCCTTGTCGGGTCCCGTGGAGCTGCCGCTGCACATCGCCTGGTCCGGCCTGCGCGCGTACGTCGACGGGCGCCTCGCCGGGGAGACGGCGGATTGACCCCGTGGGCGGTGTGAGGCTTGCGGGTGCCGCAGCCCGCCGAACCGCCGGGCATGTTCAAGGCCCGTGACCGGTACCGCCGGCCCGCAGGCTGTCGCGAACGAGGTCGCGGAGCCAGATGTGCTCCGGGTCCGCGTCGTTGCGCGGGTGCCAGGCCATGCCGAGGTCCAAAGGCGGCAGTTCCAGCGGAATCTCGAACGTGCTCAGGCCCAGCACCTCCCGGTGGTACGCCGCGGAGTCGGCCGGTACCAGGCAGACCAGGTCCGTTTCCCGGCAGAGGTGGAGCGCGGCGCTCCAGCTCGGCACGACGGCGACCACCCGGCGGCGCAGCCCCAGCTCGGCCAGCCGGTCGTCGATGGGGCCACGGACCCGCCCCTGCCGGGACACACCGATGTGGTCGGCTGCGGCGAAGGCCCGGGCGGTCACGGTCGTACGGGCGGCCAGGGGATGGCCGGTGCGCACGGCGGCGAGGAAGTGGGTCCGGCCGAGGGGTTCGATCCGGGTTTCCGGGTCGGGGTGGCCGATGACGCCGATCTCCAGGTCGAGCCGTCCCTCGCGCAGGGCGGGTGTGCCCTCCATGGTCTCCGGCATGAAGCGCAGGGTGACGCCGGGTGCCTGCCCTGCGACGGCGCCGACCAGCCGGGAGGCGAGTCCCGCGAGCACGATATCGCCGGCTTGGACGGTGAAATCGCGGGACAGCCGTGCGGGGTCGGTGACCGGCTGGGGAACCAGGAGGTCATGTGCTTGGCGGACGAGGGCGCGGACGCGCGGTCGCAGTTCGACGGCGCGCGGCGTGGGGACGAGCTGCCTTCCGGCGCGTACGAGCACGGGATCGGCCAGCGCCGTACGGATACGTCCGAGGGTGCGGCTCATGGCAGGCGCGGAGACGTGCAGGCGGGCAGCTGCCGCGGTGACGCTCTCTTCTTCGAGCAGTGCGTCGAGGGCGACCAGCAGGTTCAGGTCCATCTGTCTGCCGAGTCCGTCCACGCGCTGTGTCTCCCCTCACAGTCCGGTCCGCCGGGTGCGCGGGCGACCAGTGTCTTTTCGTCTGACGCAATGACACTTTGCCACAACTGCACTGGAGTCAATCGGGAGGGCCTACCAGTCTGGGGGCATGACACACACCGCCAAGAACGCAGACGTCCTCGCCGTGGCCGGCCAGAGCGGCTCCACGATCACCTTCTTCGACGCGGCGGACTTCCGCCGGCTCGGCGTGCTGGATGTTCCGAACGAGCCGCACGAGCTGTGCTTCGACCCGGTGCGGCGGCGGCTCTACGCCACCATCACGTACCGCTCGGGCTACTACCACGCCAACAGCGACCGCGCGCATGAGCTGGTGGTGATCGACCCCGATCGGCGCCGGATCGTGGACGTCGTCGACCTCTCACCGGAACGCGCGCCCCACGGCATCGCCCTGGATCCGTCAGGGCGCCTGCTGTGGGTGAGCGTCGAGGCGTACGACGACGAGGAGGGGGCCTTGGTCGCGCTCGACGCGGACTCCCTCAAGCCCGTACGCCGGGTGCCGGTCGCCGCGCCCGGACCGCACTGGTTCACGCTCACGCCGGACGGCGGCCGTGCCTACAGCGCGAACAAGGAGGCCCCGTTCCTCTCGGTCGTCGACACCGGTTCGGCGGGAGCGGTCGGCCGTATCCCGGTTCCCGGGAGCGAGGGCATCGCGGCCTCGCCCGACGGACGGTTCGTCTACGCCGCGGCTCCCAAGGGCGACTTCGGGATCGCCGGGCCGGTGCCGGACGCCGGGGTGCGCGTCATCGACACGGCCACCGGTGCCGTGATCCGGACGCACCGCACGGACGGCTTCGTCTTCCCCGTCCACGTCACCGCCACCGATCTGGTGCTCGCCGGTGAGCTGCGGATGCGGGCAGGCGGGGCGGGACTGGGCGCCCAGGCCCCGGGGCTGCTGCACGTGTACGGGACGGACGGCGCGGAACACGGCCACGTGGAGGTCGGCGCCTTCCCCTTGTCGATCACCTCGTCACCCGACGGCAGGTACGGCTATGTCGCGGCGGTCTCCTCCAGCACGGTGACGGTGGTGGACCTGACGCGGCTGGAGGCGGTGACGACCTTGCACGTCGAGTGCCCGGGCGAGGCGGGGGCGCACGGGCTCGCCTACATCCCGGCAGCCGGCCGGGCTACGCACTGATCGGGCGACGTGTAGTCCCCCGGCAGCGGGCACGGGCAACGGGAGCGGCACCGCACCGTACTCAGCAGGTACCGGCCGTCCGGCCGTCCGGCCGTCTGGCCGTCTGGCCGTCTGGCCGTCTGGCCGTCTGGCCGTCTGGCCGTCTGGCCGTCTGGCCGTCTGGCCGTCTGGCCGTCTGGCATCCTGCGGGCCATGACCTACTGGGACCCGATACCAACCACCCGCGCCCTGGTGGGAGAGCCCCACCCCCTGTGGCGGGGCGACCTCGTGGAACACGACTGGTCCGAGCGCGGGACGCCGCGGCCGGCGCGCGGGGTTGCCTCGCCCATCTGAACCAAGGCCTGCACGGGTACCTACGCGACTACACGTTCTGGCTGGCCGAAGGCCGCCCGGCCCTCCCGGGTGAGCGGCTTCCGCAGCTGGGCGCATAGGCCCGGAACGTGTCACGAAGTCCGCCCGTTACGACGCGAGTTGCTCGACAATCACCGTTCCCAGGGCGACGGACCCGGGGCGGTGCGGCGGAGCGGTGGCCTCGGGATGGTGCCGGTGCGTCCAGGGGGGCGAACGCAGGTGCGCTCAAGGGCGCGCAGCGCCCGTGACGGGCAGGCTCGGTCGGGTTGCGAAGCCGTCCGGGCCGGTTGCGACCGCGCCGGACGCGGCATACCGCCCCTCGGTTGTCAGGGGGTGTCCCGGCTGCGCCTCGGGGGGAGCGCCCGCAAGAGATCCCAGAGGGGGCGGGAGCCGCCTGCCCATTCGGCGAGGAGGTGGCGGTCGACCAGGTGGAGTCGCTGGGACTTGGCGAAGTCGGCTGCGTTGGCGGTGATGCGGCCGTTGGTGAGCATGACCAGGACGTCGCCCTGGTGGACTTGTCGGCCGGTGCCGTTGAGGACGTGGAGGTCGGGGGTACCGACGGCCTTCCCGGTCCAGCCGTCCTTCCGGTGTTTGCACTGGATGACCCACCGGCGTCCGTACGGGTCGGTGGCCTTGACGTCGGCTCCGTTGTCGCCGCGCCCGCCGACCTGTCGCGCGTCCGCGCAGCCGTCGCGGCGCATCAGGTCCCGCACCGCGAACTCGAACGCACGATGATGGAGGACATCGAGCTGTCCGAGCGCGTATCGCAAACCGCTCGCGCGAACCCGTTCCCACCGGGCGGCCTCCCTGCGCCGCCAGGCCCAGGCGCCGGCGCCTGCGGCAGCCGCCGCGAGTACGGCAGCCACGGTCCAGGGGTGGGCGACCAGCCATCGCAGGGCGGCGGTCGCCAGGCTGATGACGACCGTGGCCGCGAGGGCGGCGAGGACCACCGGCTCCAGGCCGCGGTTCTTCCCCCGCCGGGGCCGCCGACCGTAACGGCGTACCGGACGACGGCGTACCGGACGACGGCGCCCGTTCACCGGCCCTTCCCCGGAGGCAAGACGGCGCGGCGGTGTGCGTGGGTGTCCCGGACCGTCAGCGGCCGGAGGCGATCGGTCAAGGTCACTGGCCCGCCTGGGAGACGCCGCTGACGAGTTGCCCGAGGATGTTGGCGATGCCCTGGCCCACCTCGGTGGGGGCGAGGATGACCCCCAGCGCCAGAACGATGACCACGGTCGTCTTCTCGTCGCGTCGGCTCCGAGCGTGTGTACGCCGCCGCAGCCGCAGAACAACGATGACCGCCAACAGAACCGCCACATCGATCGTCAGCAACCGCCCACCCCCGCCGGAACCCCTACGGGGCCGCGGACGCCGGCCCCGGCTTCTTGTGTAGCCGGAGGGCAGCAGCGTTGTGACCGGATTGCCGTGGATTGGCGGCAATGCGACGCGCCGGCCGGATTCGGCGGCGCGCGCGTTCGAATGCGCTCTCCCGGCCGGGAAGACGTCAGAGCTTGAACAGCACGCCGCGCCAGGTCCAACCCGCGTCGAGGACCGCTTGCTGTAGAGGGCTCCTCATGTCCTGTGTGGCGAAGCGGAACGATTCGGTCTTGTGGCGGCGTCCGTCTGCTCCCCGTTTGTACTCCCACTGCCGGTAGATCATGTGCCCCGGTCCGCGGCCGTACTGTCTACCGGCAACGTCGGTCGCCGGCTTCCACGACTCCTCAAGGACCCGGACTTCGCGCTTCGCGGCGTTCAGACGCATCCGGGTCTTGAGGGTCAGCCCCATAGGCGGGTGCTCGAACTCCGCCACCAGGTGGGCGCCTTCCCCGGGGCGTCCCTCGCGCACGACGAACATGACGCCTCGGTCGTTGACCGCGAGGAGCGCGGCCCGGACCTCCGGGGCCGACCGCGCGGGGACACCGTTGCGCGGGTATCTGGTTCCGGTCCACCTGTCCGTGAAGCGGCCCACGGCTACTCCCCCGCCCCGTTGTCCGGGCGCACGGCGCCGACGGTGCGGACCGTGCGCGCCGATGCCTGGGGCGCCGGGTACACCCGGGCCCGGAGCCGGCCCTCCGGCGAGCGGGATTCGATCGGCAGGGGCAGTGCCGCGGGCATCCGGGGTTCTCCTTCCAGGGAAGTACATCGGTCGGACACCTGTTGGGGTGTTGGGGTCCAACGGGAGGACCGCGTGGCCGCCGACGCCACAGCGTCACGTGGTCGGGTCCCACGCGGGTTCGCGGGGCGGCCCGCGCGGGCGGGGACGGGGACCGGGTCAGGCGTTGCCCGGCGGCGCGGGTTCCCTACGGTGGGCAAGCCAGGTGCGGCTCAGGTCGTCCCAGATCGTCTGGTACTGACGGAACAGCTCGCGCAGCTGATCGAACGTGAGCTCGTCGGCGGCCGTCGTCGCCATGAGGTATTCGAGCTCGTCGGCGAGGCGCTGGAACCGGTACTGCGCTTCCTCCATCAGCACCCACCGCGAGCGCCAGTTGAAGAACGGTTCGACGGCTCCCAGCAACGTCACCAGCGCCACACACGCCAAGGCGAGACCGGTCCACGCGTTGAGGTTCTGGAGGCCCAGGATGACGGTGGACCCGGCGGACAGTACGAGCGTCGCCACCTTGGTGACGGAGGCACTTCGGCCGAACCGTTTCTTCTTGCCGCGGGCGTAGTCGTCGCCCTGACGGATCTTGTCCAGCAGGAGGGCGGCCGCCTCCCCTGGGCCGGGACCGACCGCCCCTGGTCCGCTCACCGGATGCACTCCGCCCCCAAAGCTCTGTCGCCACCTTGCCGCTCGCCCCCCGGCAGGTGCCGGCCCGACACCGCCCGGTTCCCCGGCGTGGGCACTCGCCGGCCCTGCCACGGGAGGTGATCAGGCGTCATTCTCACACGTTCACGTTCCCGGTCATTGTGCGAGGGCACCGGGCGGCGGCAGCGCGTGGTGCTGGTGGTGGCCCCGAACCGACCGGGGCGCGGCCCTCGGAGGCGCCGTACGCCTTTCATCACCGGGGGACGGTCGGGTTACCGACGGTTCGCCGAAATACCGGGGTTGCGGGGCCCGGTCGGAAATCCCGCGCGACCCGAGGCGCGCCGAGCCCGTCACGTCATCGAGGCGGCCTCGCGCCACCAGCCGTTCCGCGACCACTTCGACGCCCTTGTGACCCGCGACGACGTCGAACGCGGAAAGCCGGCGCCGGACATCTGCCTGCGCGCGGCCGAGCTGCTCGGGCCCGCCCCTCGCGCCGCACCGTGCACGAGGACAGCGACGAGGGCGTCGAGGCGGCCCACGCGGCCGGCCGGACCGGTTGGGGATGGGTGCTGCCCCGGGTAAGCGGGGGCCACGGGCATGCGATGATAAGAAACCAGTGCGGCGGTTTCTTTGAGCCAAGATTTGGTGGCGCCCCAGTCGGCGGGCTCGGCGCCTTGAGGGGTGGGCCCCCCCGGGTGTCCATCCGGAGTCCAACGACGCCCAAGCGGGTCACGCAAGGGTGTGGACGTGCCGGTTTTCCGGTCGGCCGGGGTGTGCGGGCCCCACGTTGCGCACCTCGGGCCGGGGATCGGCGCATGCGGCCCGGATGAGTGGTGCCTGATTCCGTTGTGCCTCAGGAAGGCTTTGAGGGGTGGCGGAGAAGCGTCCTAGACACAATAAACCGCATGTGCGGTTTGTTAGCCTCCCTGGGTCTAGTGCCATTTGATCCTGACGGGAGTTCCCCCACCATGGCAACGTTCCTCCATAAGCTGGGCCGTTTAGCGTTCCGAAGGCGTGGCACGACAGCACTGCTGTGGTTGCTGGTCCTCTTGGGCGCCGTGTTCGCTGCCTCCTCGGCCCCCGCTCCCCCCGCCGACACCTTCTCCATGCCCGGCACCGAGTCGCAGAAGGCCTTCGACCTGCTCAAGGAGAAGTTCCCGGCGGCCGGTGCCGAGGGAGCCAGTGCCCGGGTGGTCATCCGCACGCCCAAGGGCCAGGACATCTCCGGTCCCGAGCGCAAGCCGGAGGTCTCCGCTCTCGTCTCCTCCCTGAAAAAGGCACCGGGGGTCGTCGCGGTCACCGACCCGTACCTCGCCGGAGCCGTCAGCAAGGACTCCACGACCGCTTACGCGGTCGTGACCTACAAGGTCACCGCCACCGAGCTGACCGACGAGGAACACGACGCGCTCACGCAGGCGTTCGACAAGGCCCGCGACACGGGCCTGACCGTCGAAGCCGGGGGCAACGCGGTCAAGGTCGACGCCGCGGTGGGCGGTGCCGAGGGCATCGGCGTCCTGGTCTCCGCCCTGGTCCTGCTGATCACCTTCGGCTCGATGATCGCCGCCGGCATGCCCCTGCTGACCGCCGTCATCGGTATCGGCGTCGGCATCAGCGCCATCACCGCGCTCGGCAGCACGCTCGGTCTGTCCTCGGACACCTCCACGCTGGCCATGATGATCGGCCTCGCCGTCGGCATCGACTACGCGCTGTTCATCATCTCGCGCTACCGCTCCGAGATCGCCGAGGGCCGTGAGCGTCCGGAGGCCGCCGGGCGTGCCGTCGGCACCGCCGGATCGGCCGTCGTCTTCGCGGGACTGACCGTCATCATCGCGCTGGCGGGCCTCAGCGTGGTGAACATCCCCATGCTCACCAGGATGGGCATGGCCGCCGCGGGCACCGTCGCGATCGCCGTCCTCATCGCGATCACCCTCGTCCCCGCCCTGCTCGGCCTCGCCCCGGTCAAGGTGCTCCGCCGGATCGACCGCAAGGCGATCACCGGCAAGCCGCTCTCCGCTCGCCAACAGCGCAAGGCCGCCAAGGAGGCCGCGCGGACGAAGCCCAACCTGGGGACCCGTTGGGCGGGTTACGTGCTGCGCCACCCGGTGGCCGTCCTGCTCGTCGGCGTCCTCGGACTGGGCGCGATCGCCCTGCCCGCCGCCAGCTTGGAACTGGGCCTGCCGGGCGAGGGCACCATGGCCCCCGACACCACCCAGCGCAAGGCGTACGACATGCTGTCGGAGTCCTTCGGCCCCGGCTTCAACGGACCGCTGATGATCACGGTGAGCGCCAAGGACGCGGCGACCGCCGCCGGTGGCGTCGGCAAGGCGTTGGCCAAGCTCGACGGGGTCGCCTCCGTCTCGCCGGCGGCGCCCAACGCGGCGAACGACACCGCGATCCTGAACCTCGTACCGAGCACCGGACCCACCGACCACGCCACCGAGGAACTGGTCCGCACGATCCGCGCCGGCGCGGGCGGCATCGAGACCTCCACGGGTGCGACCGAGGTCCTGGTGACCGGTCAGACCGCGGTGTTCATCGACTTCTCCAAGACCCTCGACGACGCCCTGGTGCCGTACCTCGCGCTCGTCGTGGGCCTCGCCTTCCTCCTCCTGGTGCTGGTCTTCCGCTCGATCCTGGTGCCGCTCAAGGCGGCCCTCGGCTTCCTGCTGTCGGTCGGCGCGGCGCTCGGCGCGGTCGTCGCGGTCTTCCAGTGGGGCTGGCTCGCCGACGTCTTCGGCGTCAAGTCGGCCGGACCGGTCATGAGCACCGTGCCGATCCTCATGATCGGCGTGGTGTTCGGCCTCGCGATGGACTACGAGGTCTTCCTGGTCAGCCGGATGCGGGAGGCCTACGTCCACGGGGCGCGCCCCGACGCGGCCGTCGTCACCGGCTTCCGCTACGGCGGACGCGTGGTCAGCGCCGCCGCGATCATCATGATCAGCGTGTTCTCCGGCTTCATCACCGAGTCGAACGACCTCATCAAGATGATCGGCTTCGCCCTCGCGTCGGCCGTGCTCTTCGACGCCTTCGTCGTCCGCATGGCCGTCGTCCCCGCCCTGTTCGCCCTGCTGGGCAAGTCCGCCTGGTGGCTGCCGCGTTGGCTCGACCGGATGCTGCCGAACGTGGACGTCGAGGGCGAGAAACTGGGTCGCGGCCCGGCCGGCGGCCACGCCCCGGCCCCGCGCTCCGGGCGCGAGCACGAACTGATCCGCTGAGCCCAGCGGTGGCCCGACCGGCCCATACCGACACCCCACACCCACGTGCGCCCCGGACCGAACTCCCCCGGGGCGCACGCTCAGGCGGTCTCGTCAGGGGGGCCCGGGTTCCGGGTAGAGGACGTCGCGGGCCTGCTCCGCAGTGCGGGCGATGCTCTGGGAGACGAAGTCGAGGAAGCGGGCGACGTTCTCCGGGCGGACGGCGGCGGGGGCGTCGGGGCCGAGGACGGCGACTCCTTGCCGGGCGATGCCGACGAGGTCGGCGGCGGAGCGGGGGCTGGGCGAGATCGGACGCGGTGAGGCTGCCGGCGTCGGTGAGGGGCGGGCTCGGCCTGTCGGCGGCCGTCGGCGCGGTGTTCGGTGGTGCGGTGCGCCGGCTCGGCGCGGTGTGCGGTGGGGCCGCCGTTGCGCATCGCCTCGAGGGTGATCGTCGAGGTCGGCCGGTCGACGCGTCTGGTGATCTCCGCGTAGGCGATGTCGTCGGCCGGCCGCCGCGCGACCTGCCCGCGTTCCCGCTGCGCGGGTCCACCTCCCGCCATCGCGGTCTCCTTCGCGGTCCATGGTGGCTAAACATAGCGTTCACCCTCAGATCATTGCAATGACCGGGTCCGATGTCGTTGCGTTACATCCGGAATCATTGCAACGATTTCCCCGCCTCCACCTGCTATTTAGCCCACCACGCGCAACGATCTAGTTGTCAGATCTGTAAATGCAACGTAGCGTTTCCAACATGAGAAACAGCGGTCCGGAAGGAGCGCACGATGCAGAAGGAGAGCACCATGCAGAAGTTCGACACCCCCGCCCCGGTCTCGGTCGTCCTGGACATCCCGGCGGGACGCATCCGCCTCATCGCCGCCGACCGGGCCGACACCGCGGTCGAGGTCCTGCCCGCGGACGCCTCGAAGGGCCGCGACGTCAAGGCGGCCGAGCAGACCTCGGTCGCGTACGAGGACGGCGTGCTGCGCATCGAGACCTCGGCGGCCAAGAACCGGCTGATCGGCTCCACCGGGTCCCTTGAGGTGACGGTCCAACTGCCCGCGGGTTCCCGCGTCGAGGCGAAGGTGGCCGCCGCCGAGTTCCGGGGCGTCGGGCGGCTCGGCGACGTCGCCTTCGAGGGCGCGCAGGGCTCTGTGGAGCTCGACGAGACCACGGGGGCGCGCCTCGCCCTCCTCGCCGGTGACATCTCGATCGGCAGGCTGGGCGGTCCCGCCGAGATCAGCACCCAGAAGGGCGATCTCCACATCGCCGAGGCCGTACGCGGCACGGTGACCCTGCGCACGCAGGCCGGCGAGATCTCGGTCGGCGCCGCGCGCGGGGCGTCCGCCTCCCTGGACGCCGGCACCACCTCCGGCCGGATTCACAACACCCTGCAGAACAGCGACGGCGCCGCCGCCGAGCTGAACATCCACGCGACCACGTCCCACGGCGACATCACCGCCCGCAGCCTCTGAACCGCAGTCCTTGAACCGCAGCCTCTGAACCGCAGTTCCTGAACCGCAGCCTCTGAACCGCAGTTCCTGAACCGCAGCCTCTGAGCCGCAGTCCCTGAAGGAGCACCCCTCATGACAGACCTGGCCATCGCGGCGAACGGGCTGCGCAAGTCCTACGGCGACAAGACCGTCCTCGACGGCATCGACCTGGCCGTCCCCGCGGGCACCGTCTTCGCACTGCTCGGCCCGAACGGCGCCGGCAAGACCACCGCCGTCAAGATCCTCTCCACCCTCATCACCGCGGATGCCGGCGAGATCCGCGTCGGCGGCCACCACCTCGCCACCGACCCGCAGGCGGTGCGCCGGGCGATCGGCGTCACCGGGCAGTTCTCCGCCGTCGACGGGCTGATCACGGGCGAGGAGAACATGCTCCTCATGGCGGACCTGCACCACCTGACCAAGAGCGAGGGACGACGGGTCACCGCCGAACTGCTGGAGCGCTTCGACCTCGTCGCCGCCGCGAAGAAGCCCGCCTCCACCTACTCGGGCGGTATGAAGCGCCGCCTCGACATCGCCATGACCCTGGTCGGCGGCCCGCGGATCATCTTCCTCGACGAGCCGACCACCGGCCTCGACCCCCGCTCCCGCCACAACATGTGGCAGATCGTCCGCGAACTCGTCACGGGCGGCGTCACCGTCTTCCTCACCACCCAGTACCTGGAGGAGGCCGACGAACTCGCCGACCACATCGCCGTACTGAACGACGGAAAGATCGCCGCGGAGGGGAGCGCCGAGGAGCTGAAGCGGCTCATCCCCGGCGGCCACGTCCGCCTCCGCTTCACCGACCCCGTCGCCTACCAGTCCGCCGCCTCCGCTCTGCCCGAGGGAAGCCGGGACGACGAGGCCCTGGCCCTGCAGATTCCGAACGACGGCAGCCAGCGCGAACTGCGCTCCATCATCGACCGGCTCGACGCGGCCGGCATCGAGGCAGACGAGCTGACCGTGCACACCCCTGACCTCGACGACGTGTTCTTCGCCCTCACCGGCGGCGCCAAGGTCCCCCACCAGCCCGGCCGAACCGGCCAGACCAGCCAGACCAAGGAGACCGTCCGATGAGCTCCCTCTCCCTCGCGGTCCGCGACTCGTCCACGATGCTGCGCCGCAACCTCCTGCACGCCCGGCGCTACCCCTCCCTCACCCTGAACCTGCTGCTCACCCCGGTCATGCTGCTGCTGCTCTTCGTCTACATCTTCGGCGACACCATGAGCGCGGGCATCACCGGCGGCACCCCCGACCGGTCGGCGTACATCGCCTATCTCGTCCCCGGCCTGCTCCTCATGACCATCGGCAGCACAGTGATCGGGACGGCGGTGTCCGTCTCCAACGACATGAGCGAAGGCATCATCGCCCGCTTCCGCACCATGGCCATCCACCGCCCCTCGGTGCTCGTCGGGCACGTCGTCGGCAGCGTCGTGCAGTCGATCACGAGCGTGGTCATCGTCGGCGCCGTCGCCGTCGCCATCGGCTTCCGTTCCACCGACGCCACCGTCCTGGAATGGCTGGCCGCGTTCGGACTGCTCGTCCTCTTCGCCCTGGCACTCACCTGGATCGCGGTCGGCATGGGCCTCGTCAGCCCCACCGCGGAAGCCGCCAGCAACAACGCCATGCCCCTGATCCTCCTGCCGCTCCTCTCGAGCGCCTTCACCCCCACCGAGTCCATGCCCGGCTGGATCCAGCCGATCGCCCAGTACCAACCGTTCACCCCCGCCATCGAGACCCTGCGCGGCCTGCTGCTCGGCACCGGGATCGGCAACAACGGCTGGCTCGCCGTCGCCTGGTGCGTGGGCCTCACGGTGCTCGGCTACTTCTGGTCGACCTCGAAGTTCAACAGCGACCCGAAGTAGGGGGTGCTCAAGCGCTCCCGGCCGGTGCCCCGCGGAAGACCTTCTTGACGAACCTCCGCGCGCCTTGTGCAACGGTCCCCCCGGAGGCAGTGGGCCGGCGGTACCCGATCGGCGCAGCGCGAGCGGCGTCCCACCCCTGCCCGTGCCAGGCTCGTCGAGGATCAACCACCCCCCACGACGAGGAGTCCCCCCTCATGGGCATCAAGGACGAGATGCAGGACAAGGCACAGAAGGCCAAGCAGAAGCTGCAGGGCAAGCAGGACGAAGCCTCCCAGCGGGGCACGACCGAGCAGGAACGCCTCCGGCAGCGCGCCGAAGAGACCCGGCAGAGCGGCCAGAGGTCCTTCGACGACATCCAGGACGACTTGGACGACCGCCGCTGACCGCCCCCATGGCGTCCGGGCCCGCACCCCTGCGAGGGGTGCGGGCCCTCTCCGTGCCGGGCGGGGCGGGGCGGGGCGGGGCGGGGCGGGACACCCTCAGGGGCGCCGGGGGATCGTGTCAGCTCCCGGCGGGCGGCCGGTCACGGCGGAAGAGGGCCGCCCAGAGAAAGGGCTCGCCCATGCGGGGGGACTCGGGCGGCTCGTCGCGCATACGGCGCAGTTCGATCTCCGTCAGGTCGCAGAAGATCCGGCGCAGCGCCTCGGGGCTGTAGGCGAGACCGCCGTGGAGGCGGGCATCCCGGTAGAAGTCGCGGTCGGGGAGTTCGGACCCCATCGCGCCGGCCGCGAAGCAGGTGAGGGCGAAATGGCCGCCCGGCGCCAGTGCCCGGTCGAGGAGGCCGAGGTAGCTGATGCGGCGGTGCGGCGGCAGGTGGTGGAAGCAGCCGGAGTCGTAGATCAGGTCGTACGGGCCGGTCAGGTCCGTTCCCACGAGATCGAACGCGTCACCGCGGCGGAACCGGACGCCCGCCCCCAGGCCACGAGCCCGGTCCTCGGCCCAGGCTATGGCCGACTGCGACAAGTCGACGGCGTCCACCTCGAAGCCCAGGGAAGCGAGGTGGAGCGCGTTGCGTCCCGGCCCGCAGCCCAGGTCGAGGGCGCGGCCCGCGGTGACGAGACCGCGGTCGAGGTACGAGACGAGGTTCTCGTCCGGCTTCGCCGCGAAGAACGGCACCGGGCGCGAGCGGTCCGCGTAGAAGCCGTCCCACCACGGGGCCGCATCGGCCGTCCAGCGGTCGGCGTCCGGTGCGAACAGGTCGTCCAGGAGCCTCAACGCGTCCTCGACCGTGCGTATGTCGCGGTCCATCAGATCCCCTCTCGTCAGGGGAAAGTCTACTCTCGGAGGAAGGAAAAGCGCAGGTCAGACCGGGTATTGGAGGGCATTGACGGTCGCCTGACGGGGCGTTGGGGAGGGGCCGGTCCTGCCACCCTCGAAAGAGGGCGCGCGTACGCCCACGCCCCCACCGAAGGCCGTCGAGAGGGCAAGGACGGCGACCGCGGACGGGCTTTCCGAAGCGGTTCGACACTCGGCCCGGACCCCCACGACGCCGCCCGGCACGCCGGACGGCGCAGAGTCCGTCGAGAGCGCCTAGTGGGTCCAAGGCGGTGCGATGACGCTGCCGTCGGCCAGTTCGGCGGTAAGCCCGGCACGGGTGGTGACCCACATGTGCGCGGGCCCGTCGGTGGTGTTGGCGACCCCCAGCTCGGAGCCCGCGGGGGCCACCGCCGCGTCACCGGCGCCGAGTTCGGCCGTCTCGCCGTCGATGGTGAGACGGAGGCGGCCGGACAGGACGTAGAACGTCTCCTCGTGACTGATCACGTGGGCGGGGCCCACCATCCCGGCGGGGATCTCCGCGCGCCAGGCGGCGAGGTCCCGGCCGCCGGTCCCGGGGCGGACGTAGGAAACGAAGCGACCGCCGTGGATCTCGTACTCGACGGCCTCGTCACCGCGGATAAAGGGCATGCCGACTCCTTATAGACAAGTTACTTGTCCATAAAGACAAGCAGCTTGACGAGTTATAGTCAAGCCCATGGATGACGCTCTGGCCTTCTCCGCCCTCGTGCTCGCACTCTCCGGACAGTTGGTGCAGACGATCCACGCTCGCGTGGCCGAGCAGGGGTTCGAGGACCTACGGCCCGCACACGGCTACGCCTTCGCCCGGATCTCGTTGGGGGGCGCCACGACGGCCGATCTGGCCGAGCACTTGGGGGTGACCAAGCAGGCCGCCGCGCAGCTGGTCGAGGAGCTGGTCCGCAAGGGGTACGTGGTGCGGCTGCCGCACCCGCACGATGCCCGCGCCCGACTGCTGGGGCTGACGGAGGCCGGATGGGCCGCCACTCGCGCGGCGGACCAAGCGGCCAGGGCCGCCGTCGCACCCTGGCGAGAGGCACTGGGCGAAGCGCGCTTCGGCGAACTCGTCGCCGACCTGACCCGGCTCACGCCACCGGGGCCGATCCGTCCCGCCTGGTGAGGGGAGGCCCGTCCGGCCCCGATGGCCCGGGGTCTGCCCGGCCGGTGGGCCACCGCGCCCCGGCGCCGCGGGAGCCCGGCCGGCCTGGAGGAGGACCGTGCCCCCGGGCGGAGCAGTCGAGCCGGACCGGGCTGTTCGGGTCCGTGACCACGGCGACACGGCGGACCGCGTCCGCGAAGCCGGCGACCGGGCGCTGACAACGGCTCCTCAAGCCGACATGTCGCTCGCGCCGGGCCGGTTCCTCAGGGCCGCTCGTTCTCCTCGTAGTGGATGTGGTGTCGGGCGGCGATGGGGTTGATCTTGGCAGGGTCCAGTTCCCCACCGGTCAGGACGGCAGGGCCCGCCTCGACCAGGTCCTCGACGTAGCACTCCCAGCCGCCCGGGGAGGAGATCTGAAGGACGCGCGGGGGCGGGTCCGAGGCGCGGCGCAGGGCGTGCGGGACGCCTCGGGGCAGCAGGGCGAAGGTGCCCTGCGGCGCGGAGTGCGTCCGGTCGTCGAACTCGATGTCGAGGACGCCCTCCAGGACGTAGACGCACTCGTCGGCCCGGTGGTGGACGTGGCGCGGAATGTCCTTCGCGAGCGTCACTTCGAGGAGCGAGAGCCGCCCCTCGGTGTCGGCCGTGGCGGCCTTGACGGCGAAGGCGGGTGGCAGCGGTACGCGGCCCGGCCGGGCGGCACCCGGCTCCAGCAGGATGAAACGGTCTTCTTCGGACATGACGTAGACCTTCCTCACGTGGTTCGGGTCGATCCAGCTGACGGACCGGCGTGCCGGGATGTGACGGGCCCGCGGGGTTTCAGCGGATGAGGCTGAAGACCGGGGCGGCGGTCGCGGCGCCGAGCGCGGTGCCGACGAGGACCTGGGCGAGGGTGTGGTCGCGCAGTTCCACGCGGGACCAGCCGACCAGGGCGACGAGGGGGTAGGCGGCGAGCGCCCAGGGGCCGTAGGCGAGGGCGAGCATGGCCAGGGCGCCGGAGGAGACCGCGGTGTGGACGGAGACCTTCCACACCGTGGTGATGGCCAGGATGGCGATCAGGGTCACGAGCATCGCGGCGATGAGGGCGATCATCTCGCGGGGCGCGTCCAGGGTCGCCATGAGGGTGACGCAGGCGGCGACGGACGCCATGATGCCGGGGATGACCAGCAGGCGGTCCTGGCGGCGGCGGACGTGGCGGTCGCCCCAGTGGCCGCGACGTTCGCCCCACTTGATGAAGAGGATCGGGATGACGCCGCAGAACAGGGCGGCGAGCAGGCCCCAGCCGACGCCCGCCAGACGGTCGGCGTGCCAGCCCGTCAGCAGGGTGACGGCGATGATCCAGTTCTTGGGTTCCAGGCCGTCCGTGATCAGGCGGGCGGCGCGGGACTCGGTGGTCGCCTCCTGCTCCGGGGCGGGTGCGGTGTCGGTCATCGGGACTCCGGTCATCGGGACTCCGGGGCGGGCGTGTCGAGGAAGGTGGCTGCGACGGGCGAGTGGTAGGCGGCGCTGATCAGGAGGAGGCGGTGGACTTCGGCGGGGAAGTCCACGTCCTCCAGGGCGGAGCCGTGGCCGCGGGCCGGGTCCGCGACCGGGGCGGCGCCGCGCAGTTTCGCGGCGCGGGCGGCGCGCAGCCACAGCGCTTCGGCCATGGCCTCGCGTTCCTCGCCGTGCAGTCCGGCCTCCGCTGCGGCGCGGTCGGCCCGGTCCCGGACGGAGGCGGAGACGTACGGCATGAGGCTGAGGCTGGCGTCGCGTATCTCGATGACAGTGCGGTGCAGGTGCACGCGGATGCCGTGGCGGTGGGGGGTGGGGAGGGTGATGTCGGGGACGGCTTCGGTCAGCGAGGACCACAGGGGTCGCAGTCGCCGGCCGGCCCGCCAGTCACCCGCGGTGCGCGCGAGGACGCCCACGGCCGGAAGGGAGTTCCCGATGATGATCAGCCCGATGGCGAGGTATTCGACGAGGTCGGCGGTGCGCTGGATCGTTTCCTCGTCGGCGAGGGGCCCGTCGCTGACCAGCCGGGCGAGCAGGGCGGCGATGCGGATGCAGGCGTAGACGACGCCGACCGCGGTGCCGATGCCCAGGATGCGCAGCCCGTTGCGCAGGGAGCGGGCGCCGGCGTGGCGGGCGTAGGCGAGGAAGAGCCAGGTGGACAGGCCCATGGCCAGCCCGAGGTAGGCGGTGAAGGTGAGCAGGTAGGCGGTGGCGGCGGGGGTCCCGGCGTACGCCTCGTAGAAGTTCTCGACGCGGGTGGGCTGTTCGACCTGGGCGAAGAGGATGCCCATGAGGAGCATCACGGCGAGCGCGAGGGCCAGGTGCGGCAGCCGGGTGCGGTGGACGAGTTGGGGGCGGGCCATGGAGAAGACGAAGTCGAGGATGGCGCCGCAGGCCACGATGCCGACCGCGTGTTTGGCCGGTACGGAGATGTTGTTGATGCCGGTGGAGGTGTCCAGGAGGCTGCTGACGGGCGGCATGGCGAGGGTGGTCGCCAGAGCGAGGCCGGTGAAGGCCAGCCAGAGCGAGCGCTGCCGTGGGACGCGGATCGCGGACGGCAGGCGCCACAGCGCGACCGCCCACAGCATGACCATGATGGTGATCTTGAGGAGACTCATCGGTTCCGGTGGGTGCGTGCGGGGTGGGCGAAGGCGTCGTGGAGACGGTGGATGACGTCGGCGGCTCCGTCGGAGGTCGAGCGGTCCTCGTCGCGACTGATGCGTTCCAGTACGAGGGTGGCCAGGGTTTCGGCGTCCTTCTCCTGGTCGGAGTCGAATTTGGTGCGGCCGAGGAGGCTCAGGATGCGGCTGCCGGACAGTTCGAGTTCGTCGTCACCGGGCCGGGGCGCGGCCGCGGTGGCCCTGAGGCGTTCGGCCTCGGCACGCATGAGGTGGGCCACCATGTTGTGTTCGTCCAGACCCTCGACCGCGGGGACGGTCATGTCCAAAAGCCGCTCGAAGTGGGACGCGGCCGCGGCGAGTTCCTCGGCGGTGGCGTCCTGGGGGACGTCGAACTGCGGGGCGACGTGGCCGAGGAGCATGTGGGAGATCTCGTGCAGGATGATCTGCACGCGCAGGAGATCTGAGGCGCTCTGGTCGTAGAAGACCAGGTCGGCGGTGTCGAGTCCGATCCAGATGCCGCAGGGGAGGTCCGGCTGGGGCGGACCGTCGAGGGGAAGGAGGAGCAGGGGGCGTCCGCGCTGTTCGGCGATGTGCGCGCAGAAGGACGACAGGTCGAAGGGCTGCGGTATGTGCAGTCGGTCCGCTATCGCGACACAGGGATCGGCCGGTCGCCTGCGCCATCTCATATCGCGTTCCATTCCGGCCCGGGTGTCGTGCGGGCTGACTTCGTGCGCCGTGCGCCACTTGAACGGCATCCGGTCACAACGGTCGTATACATGGTCGAACTCCGCGTTGCCCACGTGTGGCCGGCCGGCTAGGCGCGGGAGGCCGTGTCGGGGCCCGCGGCGGGCATCCGGTCGGGGGTTCGGTCGGACGTCCGGTCGACCCGGGGCAGGCCCTCGGCCTGCCGGGCGCCGTCGACGATGGAGGTGATGCCGCGCAGCGCGGCGGCCGACAGCCCTCTGAGCCGGAAGGCGACGGCCTTGACCTGCTTGTCCTCCAGGGCGTCGGCGAGTTCACGGCCGGCTTCGGCCCGGTCGGCGCCTTCCCGCAGTTCCCTGATGCGGGCATCGGTGCGGGCGGCCACCTCGTCGTCGAGGAAGTACTTGGCTCCCACGCCGAAGAACTTGCCGAGCGCGCGCAGGGTGTCGACGCTCGGGTTGGTGACCTTGCCCTTGTGCAGGCTGTGGATGGTCCCGTGGGAGACGGTCGGGTCGTCGGGGCCGGCCTGCTCGCGGATGGAGTCGGCGATCTCCTGATAGGTGTAGGGGCCGCGGTCCTTGGGATGCAGGGTGCGGATCAGGTGATCGAGCCGGTGGGCGATGGGGCCCTGGCCCTGCTCGCCCGCGCTGTTGTTCTCACCCATCGCGGCACTCCCCGGTACTCACCGACTCAGCGGTCACTGTCGCGGTGTCGTGTGTCGTCTCTACTCGACTGGACGCCGGCACGGGCCGACCCGCCAACAATCTAACCGACTTGACAGGGGCGGTCGGCCGCCGCGTATGTTTCAGCGGGGTCATCTAGTCAACTGGAGACGGGCCGCCGGGCACGGGCATCTACTTGACTGGAGAACGCCATCGGGCCGAGGCGGTCGCAATGGGGCACGGGGGTGTCCGTTGCGACCGGCTCCCGTCCCGGTGTCCCAGGCGGTCCGGCCGAGCCCGCGCTCCGCGACGCCGCCGGCGCCGCGACTCGCCTGCCATCCATGGGACATGGGCCACTGGCAAGAGGATCGGATCGCCGCCGCGGAGCGGGGCGAGAACCCCACGGTGCTCGCGCGGACGCGGACCGGATGGGCCGTGATCGGCGACACCCAGCACCTTCCGGGCTACTGCCTGCTGCTGTACGGGGGCCGCGCCGATCACCTGACCGACCTGCCGCGGGGCGAGCGGGCCCGCTTCCTGCTCGACCTCTCCCTCCTCGGCGAAGCCGTCGAGATCGCCTGCCGTGAACGGGACCCCGGCCTGCGCCGGTTGAACCACGAGGTGCTGGGCAACTCCTGGCACCACCTGCACGGCCACGTCCACCCGCGCTACGCGTGGGAGCCGGCGCACCTCCTGCGTGGCCCGGTGTGGCGCTACGGGCAAGAGCGCACCGCCCCGGAGCACTGCCTCGGGCGCCGCGGCACGACGGCCTTCGGGCGGCCGTCACCCGGGCGCTGACGGGTGTTCTCGCGGAGGCGTACCGGGAGGACTGACCGCCGGGGAGGGCGGGCCGTCCGGGCGGCGGCGGGCCGGGCGGCGGCCGGGGGCGGGCGGGCGCCCGGCGGGAGTCAGCGGGCGCGGGGCGGGATCAGGTGGCGGGTGAGTGCGGCTGACGCGAGGAGGGCGATGAGGGCGCACACGGCCGGCCAGCCGAAGGCGGTGTAGGCGCGGACTCCGAGCCACGACCCGGCGGTGCCGCCCAGGTACGCGCACGTCATATAGGCGGTGGTGAGCCTGGCGCGGGCGTCGGGGCGCAGGGCGTACACCCGCGATACGTTGGCCAGCGTGCCGGACTGCAGGGCGATGTCCAGCAGCAGGCTGCCCGCGGCGAGGGCGATCAGGCCGAGCCGGCCGCCCGAGCCGCCCGCCGCGAGGACCGCGGCCGCGACGAGGACCCCGAGCAGGGAGACCAGGTTGACGGGTCCGGGACCGTGGCGGTCCACCAGCCGCCCGGCGAACGGTGTGCACGACATGGTGGCCGCGCCGACCAGGGCGAGCAGGCCCACGGCTTGGGCGCCGAAGCCGTAGACCGGCCCGGTCAGCAGCAGCGCCAGGGAGGTCCACGCGGCGGAGAACCCTCCGAAGACCGCGGCCTGGTAGAAGCACGAGCGGCGCAGTTCCGGCTCGGCGCGCAGCAGGCGCGGTGGTTCGGCGAGGAGCGCGAAGTAGGAACGTCCGGCGGCCGGGGTGGTGGGCGGCACGGCGTACGCCATGACGGCCGCGAGGACCAGGGCCGCGGCCGCGGCCACCAGGTAGGGGGCCCGCCAGCCCAGCCACTCGCCGAGCGTCCCGCTGAACGTACGCGCCAGCAGCATGCCGGCGGTCGAACCGCTGAGCAGCGTACCGAGCACCTCCCCCTGCCGGTCGGGCGCCGCGAGGCCGGCCGCCATCGGGCTGATGATCTGCGCGGCCACGGTGGTCAGCCCGACCAGGGCGCTCGCCGCCGCCAGCGGCGGCAGGCCCGGGGCGCAGCCCGCGGCCAGCAGGGCGAGGCCGCTCAGCGCGAGCAGGACGGCGAGGAGCGTGCGGTGGCGGAACCGGTCGCCGAGCGGTACGAGGAGGACCATCCCGGCGGTGTAGCCCAGTTGGGTCGCGGTGACGATCAGGGCGGCGCGGTCGGCGGGGATGTCCAGTCCGGTGGCGATGAGCGGGCCGACGGCCTGCGGGAAGTAGAGGTTGCCCACGGCCACGGCGCAGGTGAGGGCGAGGAGGACCACCAGTCGGCGGCTCATGCCGGGGCCGCCGCCCGTGGGGCCCGTCGGCGGGGCGACGGTGGGGAAGGTCATGGGGAAAGTTCACGGCACGGGGTGTGGACCGCCAATCGATGTAGCGTTCGGCTTAATGATCAGTTTCGAGCTCGGCGTCGAGGACCTCGCCGACACCCGGTTCGCCGTGTCGCCGCTCAGCGAGACGGTGCTCAGCCTGCGGGTGCTGCACGATCCGGGCCTGTCGGCCGTCCACCTGCCGTGGCGCAGGTCCGTACTCGGCGCGCTCGGCGCCCTGGACACGGGGCTGTTGATGTCCCTGGTGGCGGTGCGGCTCACGCTGCCCGACTTCCTGACCCCGCGGCCGGCGGCCTTCGCCCCCTCCTTCGAGGACGAGCTGGCGGTCGCCCGCCGGACACCGCCCGCGCTGGTCCGGCGCGACCTGCTGGCCACGCACGCGCCGGGCCGGTTGCCGGGGCCGCTGGTCGCTGCCGAGACCGGCGACGACGCGGCCGTGGCCGACCTGCGTGACCGTGTCTGCGCTCTCCTCCTGCGGTACTGGGAGATCGCCGTCGAGCCGTTGTGGCCGCAGGTGAGACTCGTGGTGGAGGCCGACATGACCTACCGCGCCCGGCGGCTGGCGATGGGCGGGGCGCGTCTGCTGTTCGCCGACATGCATCCGAGCCTGCGCTGGCAGGACGGCGTCCTGCACATCGACAAGATGATCGGCCGGCACCACGTCAAGGCGTCCGGCCGGGGATTGCTCCTGGTGCCCTCGGTCTTCGCGCACAAGCCCGCGCCCCCGGTGAGCGCGGAGGAGGCGCCGTCGCTGATCTACCCGAGTCGCGGTGTGGCGACCTTGTGGGGGCCCGTACCGGACGGGGTCCGGGCCGCGACGGCCCTCGTGCCGCTGCTCGGCGCGCCGAGGGCGCGGCTGCTGCGGCTGTTGGCGGAACCGCTGGCCACGGTGGAACTGGCCCGTCGACTACGGGTCACCCCGAGCGCGGTGTCCCAGCACCTGCGGGTGTTGCACGCCGCGGGGTTGGTCACCCGGGCGCGCCAGGGCCGACAGGTGCTGTACCGGCGCACCCCGCTCGGGGACGGGCTCGCGGCGGTGGACCGACACCGTTTCGGGTCCCGGTCGGGAGCCGGTCCCGGGTGAAGTAGCCGCGCTGCAGACCCGGGCGGTCCGGCCGGCGGGGGAGGTGGGCGGTGTCAATGCCGAACACCACAAGGACCGGCGGCGTTCTGCGTGACACCTTGTCAGGAGTCACTGACCGAAGCCGTGGCTACGATCACTGATGACTGACAGCCGGAGCCGGACTCGGGGGTCGTCAGCCCGGCCCCGGTCGCGCCGGCGGGCCGCCTCGAAGAGCGGTTGTCCGTCGTCATCTCCGGACGAGGAGACCTGCCGCCCGCATTCGATCGCGGCCCGCGCACGCTCCTCGCCGGCATCGCCCCGAGCGGAACGGACGCACCGTGAGCCTTCGCAAGATCGAGCCCAAGCAGCGCGGGCTCCTCATCGTCAACTCCCACCCGGACGGGGCCGCGCGGACGGTTCACCGCACGTGGGAGGGGATCGAGCCCCGCACGGACGGCCGCAATCCGGTCGCGCTCATCCTCGGCCACTCGGCCGGCTACGGACTCGCCGCCCTCCTGGCGGGCATGCGCCGGCACGGCGTCCGCGGCGTGGGCGTCGCCTACGAGACGCCCGACAACGGGCGCCGCACCGCGACGGCGGGTTGGTACCGCACCGCGGCGGCCGCCCGGCTCGCCGCCGACAACGGCCACGACATCCGCTTCGTCAACGCGGACGCCTTCTCCACGGACGCCAAGACGCACGTCCTGGACCTGCTGGAGCGGCACTACGGACCGGTCGACCACCTCATCTACAGCCTCGCGGCACCCCGGCGCACCGACCCGGCCACCGGCGAGGTCCACCACTCGGTCATCAAGCCGCTCGGCGCCGCCTACGACGCGCCCGCGCTCGACTTCTCCGGCGCCGACCCGAAGGTCTCAAGTGCCCACATCGAGCCAGGAACCGATGAGGAGACTCGGGCGACGGTCGCGGTGATGGGCGGAGACGACTGGGCCCTGTGGGTCCGGGCCCTCGCCGAACGCCGACTCCTCGCGGACCGGTTCACCACCGCGGCCCTGACCTACGTCGGCTCCGAGGTGACGGCCCCCGTCTACCGACAGGGCACCATCGGCGCGGCCAAGGAGCACCTGGAGCAGACCGCCCACGACCTGAACACCTCGCCCGTGCTCAAGGAGAAGGAAGGCCGGGCGTACACGGTGGTGGCCGGCGCCGCCGTCACCCAAGCCTCCAGCGCCATCCCGTCCATCGCCCTCTACACCACTTTCCTCCGCACCGTCCTCGGCGGGCCCGGCTTCAGGACCATGGCCGAGCAGGCCGCGGACCTGTGGGACCAGTTGGAGGGCCGCACCCCGCCGGCCCTGGACGAGAGGGGCCGCATCCGGCTGGACGGCTGGGAACTTGACGAGCACGTCCAGAACCGCGTCAGGGAGCTGTGGTCGAATCCCGAGCGCGGTCTCGAAACGGCCCGAGCCGGCGCGGACTGGTTCATGGGCCAGGTTCGGGAGCTCTACGGCTGGGGCGTCGACGGCGTGGCCTATGACCGGCCGGTCGAGACCGACGTCCCCTGGCCCGCGGCGGCGGACCGGGCGTAACGATCCGCGCCCGCGTCCGCCCCTTTCGTACGGCTAGACGAGGGCGACGGTGAAGAGGGTGAAGGCGGCGACGATGACTGCCACGCGGGCGTAGTGGAAGCGGTCCCAGCGGTTCACCTGCTGCTTCCAGTCCGCGGGGACGCCGTCGCGCGACCAGGTCGCGACGCGGGAGTTGATCGGCACGAGCAGCAGGATCGACATCACCACGCTCACCACGAGGAGCGCCGCGCCGGTGGCGACGAAGGGGGCGGGCGCGTCGTCCCAGGACAGCGAGGCCCACACGGCGCCGAGGATGAGGGAGCCGATGTACCAGAAGGGCATGACGCGGCCCAGGACGCGGGCGCCGTCGCCGCGGGCGGCGAGGCCTCCGTTGTCGGGGAGCCGGTCGAGGATCGGGTTGACGAACACGGCCACCGCGAACTCCACTCCCACCATCAGTCCGACCACCACGACCGTGACGACAGCCAGTACGTCCTGAGCCAGTACGTCCTGCATGACCCCTCCAGGGTGACGACCCGCGTTTCCGACGCTTCTAGCGGCGCTAGCTTTCGATGCAATGCTAGACATGCCGATGCTCGATTGTCTAGCGACGCTAGGATGAAGGCATGTCGACACACGAACGCAAGGAACGCGAACGGGCCGACCGGCACCGGCTGATCGTCGCCACCGCGCGCGAACTCGCCGAGGCCCAGGGCTGGGACGCCGTCACCACGCGCCGGCTCGCGGAGCGGATCGAGTACAGCCAGCCCGTGCTCTACAGCCACTTCCGCGGCAAGAGGGAGATCGTGGGGGCGGTGGCGCTGGTGGGGTTCGCCGAGCTGACGAACGCGCTGCGCGCGGCGGTGCCGGAGGGGGCGGGGGGCCGCGGGGCCGTTGCCGCGCTGGCCCGCGCCTACACCGACTTCGCGACGCGCAGCCCCGCCCTCTACGACGCCATGTTCAGCCTGGACAACGGCCTTCCCTACGCCGACGAGGCCACGCCCGCCCCCCTGCGCGAGGCGTTCCAGGCCCTCTTGGACCCGCTGGCCGGGCACGCTCGCCCGGACGAGGAGCCGGGGCTGTACGTCGAGACGTTCTGGGCCGCGCTGCACGGGCTGGTCACCCTCACCCGCGCCGGTCGCCTGCCCGGCGACCGGGTGGCCGACCGGCTCGCCCTGCTGGTCGACCGTTTCGTACCCCGGTAACGGCCCCGGGCATCGGGCCCCGGGCGGCCCGGTCAGCACGGCGGCCCGGTCAGCGCGGCGGCCAGGGGCGGACCCGGAAGGGCGGGAGGTCGTGGGAGACGAAGGCGGTCATGGCCGAGGGGGCGGTCGGACGGGTCGGGTGGAGGGAGGTGTGCCCGTGCCAGGGCCGGTGGCCGTGACCGGTGATGCCGCGGAGGGCGACCGCGCCGCCCGGACCGAAGTCGAGGTCGACCTCCTTCGCGCCCCGCGCCAGACCCCGACCGGTGGCCTTGACCGCGGCTTCGAGCAGGGTCCAGGCGTGGAAGAAGGTGCGGGGCGTGGCCGTGGCGGGGGCCGCCGGGTAGACGAAGGACAGGACGTCCATGCTGCCGGCGTCCGGGCGGACGAGTTCCACGTCCACCCCGACCGGCCCGGTCTCCGTCACGCCCAGCAACAGCAGGCCGTCGGAGCGGGACCAGCTGACGTGCGTGCCGGGCCGGTCGGGCAGGTACGGCTTGCCCGCCGGGTCGTAGTGGATGCGCAGGTCGCGCGGATCGAGGCCGAGACGGTCGGCCAGCAGCCTGCGGACGGTGAGCCGGGCCCGGTAGAAGCGGTGGGCGGCCCGGGCGTGGACGAACTCGGCTCCGCGCCGCAGTTCCTCCTCGGTGAGGCCGGCCAACACGTCCGAAGGTCCGGCCGAGTCGCTGATGTCGGTGGGGACGACCCGGTCGAGGTCGACCAGCCATGCGTCCATCCTCCGCTCCTTTCGGTCAGAGGGTGCTTCCGTCAGAGGGTGAAGGTCCGGGTCGCGGCGAGCGAGGGATCGCCCGGGCGAAGGTGCAACTCGCCTGCGTCCGGGAAGAGCACCACCGCCGCGACAGTGCGTTCGGCCCGGATGTCCCCGCGATCGGGGACGCATATCGGTGGGCGCGCCAGCACGGCGAAGTGGTCCTCGGCCGAGGCGGTCGGGGCCAACCCGGCCAGGCCGTCCGTCGCCGCGCGCAGGCGCCGCACCGAGGAGTTGCGGGCGAAGACGTTCAGTTCGTCCGCCGGGGCGAAGTCGGGGTGCAGGAAATGGTTGGTGTGCACCGGGTCGGGCCCCTCCCCCACCCGTAGTTCGCCACCCAGGTGTTCCACGTACAGCGCGCGCTCGCGGTCGCACAGCATCAGGGAGCGCGAGCTGGCCAGCGGCAGGTCGGCGAGGAGTTCGAGGGCTTCCCCGAGGCTCCCGGCGTTGTCGAGGAGGTGGCGGATGGCCAGGTACGGCGGCACCCCCGGGCCCCACGCGCCGCCGAGCACCAGGTTCAGCCCGACGGCGAGGCCGGCGCGGTTGAGGCCGAGGTAGCCGAGCAGCCCCGCGAAGCTGAGGACCAGGGAGCGCGGGGTGCGCAGGACGGTGATGTGGGTGTCGAGGTTGCCGTTCAGGTCCACCGTCTGGGCGAGGACCGGGGCGGGCCCGGTGCGGGCGTACGTGGTGCAGTCCCCGCCGGTCCGGATCTTGGAGTAGCCCATGAGTTCGCGGCGCAGTTGGAGCAGCCAGGCCTCGTCCTCGGTGATGCGGGCTCCTTCCGCGAGCCCGGCCACCTCCTCGGCGAGGTCCGGCAGGGCGGCCGTGACCGCCGTCCGGTAGGCGGCGATCGACGGCCTGAGCCCGTCCAGCGAAAGGGGGGTGGCGGTGAGGTGGCCGAGGCGGGCCACACCGTCGTCGAGGAAGGCCCGCAGCGGGCCGGCGAGGGCCGCGCCGTGCGCGCGGCCCGTTTCCCGGGGGGTGCCCGGGGCGTCGACGTGGGTGACGCTCATGCGGGGACGGCCGTCTTCGGGCCGCGGGCGAGGGCGGCGCGCGCCTCGGGCCACTCGGCGCGCAGGACGCTGTAGAAGACGGCGTCCCGGCGCCGGCCCCCGGGCATGTAGTTGAAGCTGCGCAGGGTGCCTTCCTCGGTGGCGCCGATGTTGCGCAGTCCGCGCCTGGCCTGGAGGTTGAGGACGTCCGTCTTGAACTCGACGCGCTCGGCCCCCAGGACGTCGAAGGCGTGCTCCAGGAGCAGGGCCTTCGCCCAGTGGTTGATGCCCTTGCCGCGGAAGTCGCGGCCGAGCCAGGACCAGCCGATCTCCAGGCGCCGGTCGGCTTCGGCCATGTTGCCGAAACTCATGCTGCCGGCGATCCGGCCGGTCGCCTTGTCGAAGATGACGTAGACGGCGCGGCGCCCGGCGGCGTGGTCGGTGAGCATGGCGCCGAAGAAGGTCTCGAAGTCGGCGTCGCTCTCGACGGCGGAGACGAAGTAGCGCCAGATGTCGGGGTCCATGGCGACGGCGCGGACGCCCTCTCGGTCGGCCTCGGTGACCGGGGTCAGCCGGACGCGGTCGTTCTCCAGGGTGGCGGCGGCGTGCTCGGCCCAGTCGTTCGTGCTGGTCATGGTTCAGGCTCCGGTCGGTGCGTCGTGGTGGCGGGCGAGGGCGGTGGTGACGTCGCGCAGGGTGCGCATGGCGGCGAGGTCGTGTTCGGTGAAGTGGGCGAGGTCGACGCCGGTGTCCTCGCACAACTCGGTGAGGAAGAGGACCTTGTTGAGGGAGGTCAGGCCGTAGGCGGCGGCCAGGTCCGCGTCGGGGTCGAGCGACTCGGCGGGGACCTCGGGGATCAGGACGAGTGAGAGCTGCTCGCGGGCCGCCGACTCGATGGGGGTGAGGGTGTCAGGCATGGATTCCGGCCTCCTGGCTGTGCAACCGGTGCGCGTACGCGCGCTGGATGGCGGGGCGTTTGGGCTTGTACTGGCTGGTCAGCAGGCCGTTGGCGATGCTGAAGGGTTCGTCGGCGACGATGACCCGGCTGATCCGCTCGTCGGGGGTGCCGGCGGCGTTCGCGGCGGCGAGCAGGGCGGTGACGGCGTCGGTGACGGCGTCGGCGTCGGCGGGCGGGGCGGCCGGGGAGACGACGGCGACGAGGTCGGTCTGGGTCGGGCTGAACAGCACGCACTCGGCTATCGCCGGATCGGCCTTCATCCGTTCTTCGACGGGCCGCACGACGACCTTCTTGCCGTTGTCGAGGACGATGACGTCGTCGGCGCGGCCGTGGACGAAGAGGAAGCCGTCCTCGTCGAGCCGGCCGATGTCGCCGGTGCGTACGGTGCCGTCGGGCATGAACACCTTGTCGGAGTCGCCGGGGGCGGCGTACGCGTAGTGGTCGTTCACGGGGTGGGTGCTGCGGACGCTGATCACTCCGTCCTCGCCGATCAAAACCTCCTTGCCGCGCAGGACCCGGCCGACGCTGCCCGCGCGGTGGGCGCCGGGGTGGTTCTTGGTGACGATGCAGGTCTCGTTGAGGCCGTAGCCCTCGAAGAGGGGCAGCCCGGCTTCCTCGGTGAAGAAGCGGACCATCGCGGGCGCGGCGGGTGCGGAGCCGGTCCACAGGTAGCGGACGCGCTCGCCGAACAGGGCCTCGGCCACCTGGCGGGTGCTGCCCGCGCCGGGGCGTTTGCGCTTGGCCTCGATCTGCCGGCGGGCGGTCTCGTAGAAGGCGGGGACGCCCATGACCACGGTGGGGCGGACCCGGCGCAGGGTGGCGAAGGCCGCCTCGTAGGTGGTGAGGGTGACGTCGTGGCCGTGCAGCAGGGCCGAGTAGACCCAGTAGCGCTGCTGGAGCAGGGAGAGCGGGAGGAAGACGAAGAGGTGGTCGTCCGGGGTGTGTTCGAAGATCTCCTGGACGGCGTCCAGGGAGCTTTCGATGCTGCCCGCGGTGGCTCCGAGGCCCTTGGGGACTCCGGTGCTGCCCGAGGTGAACTTGATGGTGGTGACGTCCCCCTCCGCCCAGGTGACCGGTGGCAGTGGCGCGTCCGGGCCGTCCCCCGGTTCGGTCAGGGCCCAGACGTCGTCCGTCCGCAGGGTGCCGGGGAGGTCGGTGGGCCGGTCCGTGCACAGCAGGGAGATGCCGTAGCGGTCCATGAGTTCGCGGGACGGCGTGAACTTGCCGGGCTCAAGGCCGGCCGTCTGCGCCTTGAGGCGCAGCGCGGCCAGATCGAGCAGCACCCATTCCAGGCTGTTGGCGGCGAGGATGCCGATGCGGTCGCCCGGGCCGATGCCGAGACCGCGCAGGTGGTGGGCGAGGCGGCCGGCCCGTACGTACAGCTCGCGCAGGGGTACGGAGCGGGTGCCGTCGAGGCGGGCCGCGTGGAGCAGGCCGCCGGCCGTCGGGGCCGACCGGACGAGCCGGTTGAGCGGTGAGAGGTCCGCTGCGGCGGGGCGGCCCACCACGGCGTCCGCCGGGTGCGGCGCCGCCGTACGGGCGGTCATCGGGCCTCCTGCGGGGTGAGGACCGCGGCCATGGCGCGGACGGTGTCGATCTCGGCGAACTGGTCGAGGGTGAGGGTGATGCCGAAGCGCTTGCGGGTCGCGGTGAGGATGCGGGCGGCGGCGATGGAGTCGCCGCCGAGAGAGGCGAGGCTGTCCAGGGCGCCGATGTCGGTGCGGCGCAGGACGGTGCCCCAGATGTCGGCCAGCAGCTTTTCCGTGTCGCCGGTCGGGACGGCGTCGGCCGCCGAGGCCTCCGCCGTCGCGGACGCGGCCGGCCCGGGGTCCTCGGCGCCGATCGACGCGAGCTTCGTACGGTCCACCTTGGCGTTCTTGGTCAGGGGCAGGCTCTCGTGCCAGACCAGCGCCGCGGGCAGCATGTAGTCGGGCAGGTCGGCGCGCAACGCCCGGCGGATCTCGGCGAGTTCGGGGCGCTGCGGGCCCTCGGCGACCAGGTGGGCGATCAGTGAGCCGCCGCGGGCGGCGACGACGGCCTGGGCGACGGCGTCCAGCGCGGCGAGGCGGGTCTCGACCTCGCCCGCCTCGATGCGGTAGCCGTTGACCTTGATCTGGAAGTCGGAGCGGCCCAGGATCTGGATGTCGCCGTCCGGCAGGTACCGGCCGAGGTCGCCGGTGCGGTAGAGGCGTTCCCCGCGCACCGGGTCCTCGTGGAACCGCTCGGCGGTGCGTTCCTCGTCGCCCCAGTAGCCGCGGGCCAGGCCGGCGCCGGCGGCGACGATCTCGCCGGTGACCCAGTCGGGGGCGTCGAGGCCGTCGCGGTCCAGGACGTAGGCGCGGTTGTTGGCGTTGGGCCGGCCGTACGGGATGGACTCGCTGCCGTCCTCGTCCTCCCGGACGGGGTGCAGGATGTTCCAGATGGTGGTCTCGGTGGGGCCGCCGAGGGAGACGACCTCCAGGCCGGGTTTGAGGGTGCGCAGCGCGGCGGGCAGGGCGGGCGGGAGCCGGTCGCCGCTCATCATGACCAGGCGCAGGGCGGGCGGTACGTCGCCGTCGGCGGCGGCCTGGTCGTGCATCAGGCCGACGATGGCGGGGACGGAGTTCCACACGCTGATCCGGTGCCGTCGGCACAGGTCGAGCCAGTGGGCGGGGTCGACGGCCTTGTCCCGGTCGGGCATGACCAGGGCCGCGCCGGCCGAGAGGGCGCCGAAGACGTCCCAGACGGAGAGGTCGAAGTTGAAGGCGCTGATGGCGAAGAAGCGGTCCCGCGGGCTGATCCGGAAGCGGGTGTGGCAGTCGGCGACGACGTTGGCGACGTTGCGGTGGGTGACCATGACGCCCTTGGGGGCGCCGGTGGTGCCGGAGGTGTAGAGGACGTACGCGAGGTCGTCGGGGTGGGAGCCGGGCAGCCGGGCGGGGACCTCGGCGAGGTGCTCGGGCCCGTCCGGGAGGGTGCTCAGGTCGAGGACGGCGAACTCCCCGGAGGCGCAGGCCTCGACGGGGTCGCCGTCGGTCAGGACGCACCGCACCCGGCCGTCGCGCAGCATGTACCGCTGTCGGGCGGCGGGCAGGGCGGCGTCGACGGGCAGGTAGGCAGCTCCGGCGAGCACGGTGGCGAGGATGCCGACGATCTGCTCGGGGCCGCGCCGCATGACGAGGGCGACGAGTTCGCCCCGACCCACGCCCTGTCCGCGCAGCCAGGTCGCGGCCGCGCCGGCCCGGCGCAACAGTTCGCCGTAGCCGACCTCCCTGTCGGAGGTGAGGATCGCGGGAGCGTCGGGGGTGTGGGCGGCGCGGGCGGCGATGGCGTCGCCGAGCATCTCGTCGGGCAGGGCGACGGCCGTGTCGTTGGCGGCGCGGCGGCGTTCGCGCTGGGCGGGCGGCAGCAGGTCGAAGCTGTGGCGTTGCCAGGCCTCCTCGTCGGCGAGCGCGTCGAGCAGCGTCCCGTATCCGTAGGCGAGGTCGTCCAGCAGCCCTTCGGGGAAGAGTTCGTCCAGCCCGTCGAGTTGGATGACGGCGGCTCCGTGCTGCTCCATGGCGAAGGCGTTCAGCCACACCTGGGGGGTCTGGCTGACCGAGTACACCTCGGGCCCGAACAGTTCCAGGGCGGAGCCGTCGACCTCGCTGCTGACGTGTCCGATGGCGCTGTTGAAGGTGAACGGCATCCGCGCCCCGGCCACCCCGCCGCGGCGGCGGGCCAGTTCCTGCATGACCTCGATGCCGGAGAAGTGGCGGTGGTCGATGTCGGCGTGCAGCCGGGCCTGTAGTGCCTTCGCCCGCTCGACGAAGGTGAGGGACCGGTCGACCTCCGCCTCGACCAGGAGGGTGTCGGAGAACTGGCCGATGGCCTCGAAGACCCGGGGGTGGACGGGCGGCCGTTGCGCGATGGTGGTGGTGAGGGTGAACCTCTCCCCCGCGCCCCAGGTGGCCAGTGCCTCCGCGTACGCGGTGAGCAGCAGCGCGGAGGGCGTCAGTCCGGCCGCGGCGGCCCGTTCCTTGACGGCCGTCCACCGCTCGCCGTCGACGCGGACCCGCCGCTGGGTGAAGCGGGAACGGGTCAGGGCGGCGGGGCTGGTGCGCAGCGGCAGGTCGGGGTGGGGGGCGAGGTCGTCCACCCGGTCCGTCCAGTACTGCCGGGAGCGCCGGGCGGGAGCCTTGTCGCGGGCGGCGGCCAGGGCGGCGAGGTAGTCGTCGTAGGCGAACTCCTCGGGCGCCTCGTCGCCTTCGAGGGGGTGGCTGCGGTAGGCGCGCCACCAGGCGCGGAAGAACAGGAACATGCTGATCCCGTCCATCACGAGCCCGTCGTGGCCGACGTGGAGCACCATCTTGTCGTCGGCGAGGACGATGACGTCGACGCTGAGCAGCGGGGCCCGGTCGGCCGGCAGCACTTGGTGGGAGCGCGTCCCGCGCAGTTCGGCGCGCAGGGCCTCCTGTTGCCGGGGGGTGCGGTCGCGCAGGTCGAGGCGGCCGATGGGCAGCTGGCTGTGCGGGCCGTACTCGGTGGCCTGGCGGTCGTCGGCGAGGAAGCGGGAGCGCAGGGCGCTGTGGGCGCCGATGACGCTGTCGAGGGCGCTCTGCAGCCGGTCGAGGTCCCAGACGCCCTCGATCTCGTGGAAGACGTGGCTGGCCACGTCGCCGATCTCGAAGACGCCGCTGCGGCCGATGTAGTAGCTGCGCTGGAGCGGGGTGAGGGGGAAGCCGGGGCCGAGCCGGGCCTCCTCGGCGAGGTGGGCGACGAGTGCGGGCTTGGCGGCTTTGACCCGGGCGATGAAGTCGGGGTCCATCCGGTCGCGGTTGCCCTGGAGGCGCAGGTCGCCGTCGACGAGGGTGACGCACAGGCCGCGTTCGGCCATCTCGCGCAGGATTCGGCGGTGGTTCATCGCGTCCCTCCCTCGGCGAGGGCGGCGGTGGAGGTGGAGGTGGAGGTGGAGGTGAGCGCGGTGACGGCGTCGTCGTCGGCGCGCTCGGCGATGACGGCGGCGAGTTCGTCCAGGGTGCCGCCGTGCAGGAGTTCGTCCATGGACAGGTCCACGTCGAGGGCGTCGAGGATCTGGTACTGGACGGTGACCGCCTGGAGCGAGCCGGCGGCGAGCTGGGTGAGGGTGCGTCCGGCGATCCGCTCGCCCTCCGCCAGGCGCAGGGCGGTACGGACGATCCCGGTCAGCCACGGCGTGAGGGCGTTCTCCGCGGCCGGGGCGGGGTCGGTGCCCGCGGGCCGGAAGAACACCGCGTCGGCGAGGGTGACGGCGGCGCCGGGGGTGAGGAGTTCGACGGTACGGGGCCACGTGCGCGGGGCTTCGAGGCCGAGGGCGGCGGCCAGCTTGTCGGCGAAGCGGGGCATGACGGGGGCCGCGGCGTGCGCGAGGAGGCGGGCGGCGGCCAGTTCCAGGGCGATGGCGGTGCGGCTCTCGGCGGCCCACGCCTCGGTGTCGGCGAGGAGTGCCTCCCCGCGGGCGAAGCGGACGGTGTCGCGGACGATCCCGTCGAGTTCGGCGGCGGCCTGGTTGAGGGAGAACGCGTCGTTGCCGAGCGCCCCGGTGACGGCGGTGAGGCGGGCGGCGAGCCGGGCGAGGAAGGCGGAGTGTTCGGGGGTCCAGTTCCCGGCGTCGGGGGCGTGCCCGCCGTGGTGCTTGGCGACGCGGGCGCCGAGGTCGTTCAGCCACTGCTGCCAGGTGCCGATGAGGATGTCGTCGAGGGTGGCCTCGTAGGCGGCGCGCCGGAAGTCGGTGCGCAGGCCCTCGGGGCGGGTGGCGGCGAGGAAGTAGCGGACCGAGTCGACGGTGTCGGGGCTCAGGATCTCCTTGCCCCAGATGGCGTGCCGGCGGCTGGTGGAGAACTTGCTGCCTTCCAGCAGGTAGAACTCGTTGACGTGGTAGTCGATGTCGGGTTCCCAGCCGGGGAAGGCCAGCTTGTAGAGCACGGGGTAGAGGACCGCGTGGTAGAAGCTGTTGTCGTAGCCGAAGAAGTGGACGATCTTCCAGTCCTGCGCGGGGTCGGCGGCCCGCCAGCCGCGGCCCAGGCGGGAGCCCAGTGACTGGATGCCGTGCAGGAAGCCGTAGCTCATCTCCGGCCACACCCAGATGACCTGGCCCTCGGTGGCGTTCTCCTGCGGTTCGACGCCCCAGGTGGAGGGGTGGGTGACGGGGATGTCGAGGGCGGGGCGGCGAAAGAGCCGGTCGGCGAGTTCGCGCAGCCGGGCGGGGGCCCGGCCGAGCCGGTGGTGTGCGCGTACGTCGGCGGCGAAGGCGTGCAGCGGGAGCGTCCAGCGGGCGGCGGGGGCGCGGCGGGGGGCCGCGGTGGAGCCGGCGGAGACGGGGTCGGTGAGGTCGGCGACGGTGTTGGGCTCGCCGCACTCCTCGCAGATGTTGCCGGAGGTGGTGGCGCCGCAGCCGGGGCAGCCGCCCTTGACGTCGACTTCGTAGAGGTAGGCGCCGCTCTCGGCGTCGTAGAGGGCGTCCTGGGCGGTGACGGCGATCTGGCCGGAGTCCACGACGCGGCTGAAGAAGTCCTGGAGGCCTTCGCGGTAGTCGGCGTCCTGGTCGGTGACCGTGTACTGGTCGAGCGGGATGTCCATCAGCCGCAGGGTCTCGGCTATCTCGGCGCTGTAGTGCGCGGCGGTCTCGGCGGGGGTGCGGCCGTCCTTGCGGGCGGCGCCGACGACGTAGCTCTGGTAGTCGTCGCTGCCGGTGAGGTGGTAGGCCTCGGCGCCGGTCATGCGCTGGAAGCGGGTGAAGGCGTCGGCGCCGAGGTAGGGGCCCGAGAGGTGGCCCAGGTGCAGGTCCCCGTTGGGGGTGGGCGGGGTGGAGAAGACGAAGACGGGGCGCTCGCCGAAGCCCTTGCGGGCTGGGTTCGCGGCGGAGGCCGCGGCCCGCTCGCCGTCGCGCCAGTACTGGGTGAAGAAGACGAGGTCCTCGTCGCCTGTGTTGGCCAGGACGTGCGTCTCGAACGGTTCGAAGAGGACGACGGTGCCGGGCTCGGCGCCGTGGCGGGCGCCGCCGTCGAGGACGAACTCGCCGCGCCCGGAGACGATGACGAACAGTTCGGTCTCGTCGTGCTGGTGGCGGTCGACGGAGCGGCCCGGCGCGACGCGGCCCCAGCCGGCTCCGGTGCCCAGGCCGTCGACCCCGCTCATGTCGATGCCGAAGGCCTGTTCCAGGACGTCGGCGTCATAGTCGGCGATGATCATTTCGTGGCCTTCCGGGGTGAGGCGGGCAGGGAGAGGAGGTCCGCGGTGCGGGCGGCGAGGGCGGGGGCGAGGCGGTAGCCGGAACCGCCGGCGGCTCCCGCGAAGACGATCCGGCCGTCTTCGGCGAGCGGGGTGACCAGCGGGCGGCCGTCCGGCCCGTAGGCGTCGCAGAAGACGCGGCCCGCGTGGCAGTGGTCGGCGAGCTCCGGGGCGTAGCGGGTGAGCAGGGCCCGGGCCTCGGCGAGGTGGTCGGCGGTGAGGGCCGGGTCGACGGCGCCGGGGTCGACGTCCCATTCGCGGCAGGTGTAGCTGAACAGCCAGTGGCCTCGGTGGTGGAAGGGCAGCAGGAAGGCGTCCTCGTCCTGGAAGACGATCGCGCCGTCCCCGGGGCGCGGGGGGACGTCGACGTGCAGGGCGACGATCTTCTTGACGCGGGCGCCGAGCGGGGCGACGAGCTCGCGCCAGGCGGGTTCGGCGAGCCATGGCCCGGGGGCGAGCACCACGCGGGCGGCGGTCAGGGTGGCGCCGCCGGTCAGGGTGAGGTGGGCGCCGTCCGGGCCGGAGTCGAGGGCGGTGACGGCGACGCCCTCGCGGAAGATGACCCGGGGCCGCAGTTCGGCGGCGAGCAGCTGGGTGAGGGTGTGGACGTCCGCGTACTGGCAGCCGTCGCCCACCCAGGCCCCGAACCGGGCGGGCAACGCCGTGATGGCCGGGGGGAGTTCGCCGACGCGGCGCAGTTTCGCCTCGGGCAGGTAGACCTCGCGCAGCCGCTCCTCGGCGGCCTCGGGGGCGAGGACCGTCATCGGCAGGGGGTGGATGGGCAGGTCGGGGCGGGCGGTGTGGAGGTCGGCGTAGAAGTCCTGGCTCTCGGCGGCCAGGGTGCGCACGGTCTCGCCGGCGCCGCGCGGGAAGTGCAGTCCGGCGGAGCGGCGAGTGGCGCCCGAGCCGATCATGTCGCGGTCCAGGACGGTGACGCGGGCGGCCGGGTCGCGGGTGAGGATCTGCCGGGCGACGAGGACGCCGAGTATCCCGGCGCCGACCACGGTGACGTCGCATCGGGCCCCGGCGGGGGCGGACGCGCTCATCAGGCGCTCCAACGTTCCTGCGGCGCGGCCTTGGTGGACCACTCGATGAAGGACGCCAGCTGTTCGTCGCCGCGTACGCCGCTCAGCCGGTCGGCGATGCGCCGGCTGCGCCAGGCGTTGAGGCTGAGGTTGGGGTCGGCGAGACCGCGCTGGCCGCGCACACCGTTCTGGACGAAGATCCGGCGGTCCTCGGGCCCGTCCCAACGGACGGCGTAGTCCTCGTCGACGCGCAGTTCCTCGCCCTCGCGCTCCAGGCGGTGGGCCACGGGGGCGAGGAAGTCCATGGCGGCGGGCCGGTAGCCGGTGGCCCAGACGACGACGTCGGCGTCGAACTTCTCGGCCGATTCGGATTCGCCGGTGTGTCGGGCGGCGACTTCCCAGCCGGTGACGGGGGCGGGGCTGACGTCGAACACCTCACGGCCCGGGTGGAGGGCGACCAGGTCTTCGTTGCCCTCCACGAAGCGGTGGACGTAGATGCGCTGGTAAATATCGCGCAGGGTGGATTCCGAGATGCCGTCGCTGGTGAGGATGTTGCGGGAGTTGAGCGACTGACGGCGTTCGCGGGGCAGTCCGTAGAAGTAGTCGGCGTGGCTGGGCATGTAGTAGTCGTTGGTGAACGGCGAGTCGTCGATCGGGAAGTAGTTCTGCCGGCGGGAGATCCAGGAGACCCGGCGGGGCAACTGCCGGCCGGGGCGGGAGATCAGGTCGAGGAAGGCCTCCGCGCCGGACTGGCCGCCGCCGATGACGACGACGCGTTTTCCGCCGAGGTCGTGGGCGGCGTTCAGGTAGTCGGCGACGTGGAACTGGGTGGCGCCGAGCAGGCCGGCGCCCTGCGGCGGGACCCAGGGGCGGCTGCCGACGCCGACCACGATGTTGTCGGCGGTGACGGTGCGGCGGTCGGTGTGGACGGTGTAGGTGCCCAGCCGGTCGTCGAAGCCGACTTCCCGGACGTCCTCCCCGAAGGCGATGTTCTCGTTGCGACGGCTGGCCCAGGCCAGGTAGTTGCGGAACTCCAGCCGCGGCACGTCGTCGAAGCGGGCGTTGAGGAAGTGGTAGACCCGGCCCTTCTCGTGCAGGTAGGCGAGGAAGGAGAAGGGGCTGGCGGGGTCGGCGAGGCTCACCAGGTCCTTGAACTGGGAGACCTGGAGGGTGGTGCCGGGTATCTGCTGGCCGTCGTGCCAGCTGAAGGACTCCTTGCGGTCGAGGAAGAGATTGGGTAGGTCCGGTCGACGGTGCAGCAGTGACGCCAGGCTGAGGTTGGCCGGGCCCACGCCCACTCCCAAGCAGCGGAAGTGCGCGGCGTCGGGCGGGAAGCTCTCGTGCCCCATGGTCGTAACCTCTCGTTCGAAATCGTCAAGGATGGCGAGGGGGAAAGGGGTCTCGCGGTACGGGCGGTACGAGCGGTACGGGTCGGGCGGTGCGGCTCAGGCGGTCCGGGTCCGGCGGTCGCGTACGGCGACGGGGCCGGCCAGGGTCGCGAGCAGGGAGCAGGCCCCGACCAGCGGCCACACGAGGGCGTTGGGGACGGAGTGGGCGAGTTCCACGAACGTCTGCGCGCCGGACTCGGTGGTCTCCTTGCCGGTCACCGAGGTGAAAACCCGGAAGGCGTCGGTGAGGACGAATGCTTCGGGTGGGGTGGCGAGGTCATGCCGTGGCTCCTGACGGGGTGGCGGAGGTGGTCCCGGCGGCCGGGGCGGTGCCTGCGGCCGGGGCGGTGCTTTCCGCGTACGTACCGCCGAGGCCCCGGGCGGCGAGGAAGGAGAGCCGGCGGTCGGTCTCGGCGGGTCCTTCGGCGGCGCGGACCAGGCCCGCGGGCAGGGCGCCGGCCAGGACGCGGGTCACTCCGTGGGCGACGGGCAGGGAGACGCAGCGGGCCATCGCGGACTCGGCCTCGGTCCCGGTGACGTCGAGGAGGTGGGAGCCCTGCCAGTGCGCGCCGTCGGCGGTGCGCAGGTCCAGGGCGACGGAGAGGACCACGCGGTCCCGGTCGTCGGCGGTGGTGGGGTGACGGGCGGCGAGTTCGGCGGCCAGGGCGCGGACGGCGGCGGGGTCTTCGGCGGCGACGGTCTCGAAGACCTCCTTCCAGGCGGTGCGCCAGCCCGCGTTGCGCAGGGTGCCGCGGACGAAGGTCTCGGGCTTCCAGTGGTCGGGGATGCCGTACTGCGCGACGAAGGGGACGCTGTCGCGGTTGGGGTAGACCTCGAAGTCCTCCCCCGCGAGGGTCCGGGTGCGGGTCGCCTCCCAGGGGCGGGGGACGGTCACCTCCGCACCGCCCTCGATGTACCGGGCCGGGGACCCGAGGGCGGCGAGCACCCCGTACGGGGCCCAGCTGAAGCGGTAGCGGAAGGCGTTGGGCACCGCCGGGACGCCTCCGCAGTAGGAGGTGAACCGGGCGGTCGCCGGTGCTTCGCCGACGGCCCGGCGGCCCCGCGCCACCAGGTCGTGGGCCAGCAGGTGGTCGATGCCGGGATCGAGTCCGTCCTCGGTGAGTACGACCGTACGGGTCGTGTTCGCCGCGTCCGCGGCGAGTTCGGCGAGCTCCGGGGAGACGTAGCTGGTGCAGGCGAAGTGGGCGCCGCGTTCGAGGGCCAGGCGCAGCAGCGGGGCGTGTTCGGCGGCCGGGAGCATGGAGACGATGACGTCGCCCGGGGCCGCCTCGGCCGCGAGGGCGGCCGGGGCGGAGGGGGTGAGGGCGCGCACTTCGGCGCGTCCGGTCAGGCCGAGCGCGTCCAGTCGGGCGGCGGCTCGCTCGGTGGTGCGGTCCCACAGGACGACGCGGGCGGCGCTGTCGCAGACGAGGGAGAGGCCGGAGCGGCCGGTGGACAGGCCGGTGCCTATCCAGTGGACGGTGCCGGAGGCGGCTGTCGCGTCATCGGACATGGTGGGTCTCCTGGGCCTGGACGGCCGTCTCGAAGGTGTGCAGGGCTCGGGACCAGACGCCGTCCCACTCGGCCAGGCGCGCCAGGTGCGGGGCGAGTTCGGCGGAGAAGGCGGTGCTGGCCTCGACGGGGAGGAGCGAGGGCAGGTTGTCGATGGCGATGAGGTCGAGGCGGGGGGTGTCGGCGCGCAGGGCGCGGACGGGCTCGTCCCAGGTGGTGGTCTCGTCGTAGACGGGCAGCACGTTGCGGTCGGAGGTGACGTCGCAGGTGACGTCGGAGACGAGGGACAACCGGCGGGCCGGGTCGTCGAGATCGGCCTTGGTGAGGAACGGCGGCACGGGGTCGGTGGTCAGCACGGTGTTGACGAGGACGTCGTGGGCGAGGAGGGCCGCGCGGTCGAGCGCGCGGGTCTCGGCCAGGTCCCAGCGGGTGGGGGTGAGGCCGGCCGTGGTCAGGGCGTCGCAGGCGCCTCGGCCGCTGCGGCCGAGGGCGCCGATGACGAGGGCGGTGGTCGTGTCCTCGGGGGCGGCGGCCGCGAGGAGGGCGTCCAGGGCGGGGCGGTCCGTGGGGCGCAGGGGGGCGGCCAGTCGCCCGCGGCGGTGCAGGACGGCGAGGGCCGCGCCGACGTAGCCGGCCCAGTAGCCGAAGGCGGCGACGCGGCGGCCGCGGTCGTCGGTGAGGTACTCCATGTCGAGGAGGGCGCCGCCGCCGGCGGTGAAGCGGGAGAGTAGGTCGGCCGCGCCGGCCTGCCCCTTGTAGGCGTGGCCGAAGTAGACGTGCCGGTGGCGCAGCGGGGTGCGGGCGTCGGGGAGTTCCTTCAGGCCCAGGACGTAGGCGTCGTCGGGGGCCTGTTCGTGCCAGGAGGCGGTGGGGGCGCTCGCGCAGCCCGCGGCGGTGTAGTCGGCGAGGGGGAAGACGCGCTGGTCGCTGGCTTCGACGGTGATGCGCAGGCCTTGGGCGACGAGGTGGCCGGCGTCGGCGGGGGTGAGGGGCGCGCGGCGTTCGGTGGGGCGGGCCTCGTGCCGCATCCAGAGGTGAGTGCTGTCCGACATCTTACGTTTTGTCCTATCGGGAGGCATGGGGGTGGGAGGCCCCCGGCCATTGCTCTGTGACGGGGGTGCGGTGTGACGGGGGTTGCGGTCCGGTGGTCGGGTGCCCGGTGGGCTCAGATCAGCGGGATGCGGGCGTTCGCCAGGGGGCGGTAGGCCGGGGTCGAGGGGAAGGTGGACGGGGAGAAGCCTGCCGCGAGGAGTTCGGTGACGACGGCGGTGGCGAGGGCCACGGCGAGCGCTTCGCCCGGGCAGCGGTGGGCGGACGCCCCGAAGGTGAAGACCGCCGGATTCACCCGGCCGGGGTGCAGCGCGTGCGGGTCCGGGTTGACGGCGGGGTCCCGGTTGGCGGCGGCGAGGACGACCAGCACCTGCCCCCCGGGCTCCACCTTCGAGTCGGCGTGGACGAAGGGTTCGGCGGCGAAGCGGCGGGTGTTCTGGATCGGGGCGTCGTACCGGACCACCTCGCGCACCAGTGCCTCGATGTCGGCCCGGGCCGCGGCGGACGCCCCGCGGGCGAGGGCGACCAGGGTGTTGCCGATCAGGCCGGCGGTGGCGTCGTAGGTCTGGGACAGGAACCCGACGGCGTTGGAGAGCAGCGGGGCGCGGTGCGGCCACGACGCCCGGTCGGCGGCGCGGACCAGCTCGGCGAGGAGCCCGTCGCCCCGCTCCGTGAGACCGGGTGCCAGCAGCTCGCGCAGCCGGGCCGCCGCCGTGGCCGCCGCCTCCTGCTGCGCGGGGGTCGCGGTCGCGGGGATGCACTGGACGAAGTCGCCGATGGCGCGGGCGGCCTCCCGGTCGGCGCCGTCCGTCAGGCCGCTGAGCGAGGCGACGACCCGGGCGGGGACGGCGAACATCAGCTCCTCGTAGGGGACGTCGCCGCCCGCCGCCAGGGCCTCCCGGGTGAACTCCCGGGCCAGAGCGGCCGCGTGGCCGGTGTCGGCGCGGGCCAGGGCGTCGACCACCACCGCCTTGAGCCGGCCCTGCGTCGTACCGTCGGTCATGCGCACCAGGTCGCCGAAGACCTCGCCCGCCGCGGTCCCGTCGATCCCGGCGGGGACCGGCTCGGCCGGCGGCCGCACCCGCAGCGCGTCGCCGGCCAGCACCGCCCGTACGGCGGCCGCGTCGGCGGCCACCCAGGCCCCGAGCGCCTCGTCGTAGGCGAACGGGCGCTCGGCCACCAGGGCCGCGTAGAAGGGGTAGGGGTCCGGGAGGCGGACCGCCTCGATCGGTGTGGTGGTGCTGGTCACGTCCTGCTCCTTGCCGGGGTGAACACGTACGGGTCAGGCTGCCGCTCGGGCGGCGCGGCGCATGTCGAGCGAGCCGGCGATGGCCATCCGCAGCACCTCCGAGGCGCCCTCGTAGATGCGCAGCGACCGGATCTGCCGGTACAGCCGCTCGGTGACGGCGCCTTGGACGACGCCCGCCGCGCCGAGCAGTTGCACGGCGGAGTCCACCACGCCCTGGGCGGCCTCGGTGGCGTGGACCTTGGCGATGTTGGAGTGCCGGGCGAACCGGCGGTTGCCCCGGTCGGTCTCCCAGGCGGCGCGCGCCACCAGCAGCGCGGAGGCGTTCAGTCGCACCTCCATGTCGGCCAGGGACGCCTTGACGAGCTGGAGGTCGAACAGGGTCTGCCCGTAGGCCTCCCGCTCCCGGGTGTGCGCGAGGGCGGTGTCGAAGGCGCGGCGGGCGAAGCCGATGGCGGCCGCGCCGACGGTGGTGCGAAAGCGCTCCAGCAGGTCCACGGCGACCACGAACCCCCGTCCGGGCCGCCCCAGTACGGCGTCGGCGGGCAGCCGGCAGTCCTCGAAGACCAGGTGGGCGAAGGAGCGCGGGGCGATGGCGTCGATCCGCTCGGCCCGCAGGCCGGGGGTGTCGGCGGGGACGAGGAACGCGGAGAGCCCGAGCGCTCCGGGGCCCTGGCCGGTGCGGGCGATGACGACGAACAGGTCCGCGATGGTGCCGTTGGCGATCCAGGCCTTGCGCCCGTTGAGGACGTACGAGCCGTCCGACGCGTCCCGGACGGCCTCCAGGCCGACGGCGGCCACGTCCGAACCGGCCTCCCGTTCGGAGACGGCGAAGGCGCCGATCGTGGTCCCGGCGGCCATCCCCGGCAGGTGGCGGCGCTGTTGGGCCTCGCTGCCGAAGCGCAGCAGGGGTGTGGCGGCCAGTGCCTGGATGGAGTACGCGAAGTCGGCCAGGTCCTCGGCGTAGGCGAGGGCCTCGCGGCGCAGGCACACGGCGCGCAGGTCCTCCGCGGGGCCGGCCGCGGGGTCGAGCGCGGCCAGCCAGCCCGCGTCGCCGAGGGTGCGCACCAGTCGGCGGCCCGCGGCGTCGGGGTCCAGGTCCCGGACCTCCTCCCACAGCACGCGGTTGCTGTCGCACCAGGTCCCGGCGGTTGTGGCGAGGCGGCGGTGGCCGTCGTCGTAGAAGGGGAGGTCGAGGACCTCGGGGTCGAAACTCGTCGTCAGTTCCACGGCGGGGCTCCTCAGATGACCAGGTCGGCGGCGGCCGGGGCGGTGGTGGGACCGGCCTGCGCCGAGCGCACCCGTTTGACCAGGGCGTGTTCGACGAAGTAGGCGAAGGAGGCGTAGCCGCGCCAGACGCGGCGCCACGCGTGCCGGACGGCTTCCCCGCCCGAGGCCCGGCGGACGTCGTCCAGGTGGGCGACGACGATCTCGGCCGACTGGCGGGCGTGGCCCGCCGAGAAGTTGTCGATCGACAGGTGCGCTTCCTCGTAGGAGATGTCGAGGCCGTGGCGGCGCAGTTTCTGGATCTCGTGCAGGCGCATCGCGCCGAGGCCGAACATCTCGATGCCCAGGTTGTAGCCGAGGATCTCGTCGTAGAGGGTGTCGGGGAAGAGCGAGAGACACACCTGGTGGACGGAGAAGCCGTACAGGTGGTCGGGCAGGTCGCCCTGGTCGAGGAAGGCGTCCTGGCGGATGTGCGGCAGGTCCATGTCCATGCCGGCGAGGACCCTGTGGATGATCGTGATGTGGTTCTTCGCCATGTCGCCGCGGCCCATCTCGTCGGCGTAGATGGAGAAGAGCATGTCGTCGGCGCGCCGGCCGCGACGGCCGAGGTTGGCGACGCGGTGGGCCCAGGTGCCGTCGATGAGGCTGCCGAGCGCGTAGGTCGACTGCTCGAAGATGACCTGGTCGCGATCGGGGATCTCGGTGAGCGGCTCGTACGGGTCGACGAGCTTGTCCCAGTAGATCCGCTCGACGCGTTCCAGCAGCGCCTCGGGGGTGTAGTCGAAGTACTCGGCGTTGGTCAGCAGGCCCCCGGCGCCGTGCGTGAAGAGCAGTTCGGCGTCGGCGAGGCCGGATTCGGCGCGGGCCCGGGCCAGGGGCAGGACGTTCGGGTAGCGCTCGAAGTTGACGAGTCGGTGGAAGAAGGCGCGGTCGTCGGGGGCCGGGGCGGCCTCGCGGACCACCAGAGCCGCGGGGCGGGCGGCGGCGAGGCGGGCGCTCCAGTGGCGGGCGGCTTCGTCCCCGGCGGTTTCGGGACCGCTGAGGGGTCCGGCGGGCTCCCCGGCGGCGATGGAGCGGGTCCAGGCGGTGAAGACGGCCGCCTCGCGCTCGTCGAAGATGCCGAACATGGGGCCGCCGAACTTGATGGACTTCAGGAAGCGGCAGGGACCGCCGTCACGGGCGGGGCGCACTTGGCGGGCGGTGCGGAACTCCGCGACGAAGGCCGCGGCGTCGAGGTGTTCGTCGTCCAGCCAGTCGGTGAGCTTGCGGGTGCCGAGGCGGACGGCGCGGTGCTGGCGGCCGGCGTGCGGGGCGTGCCGGGCGACGATCGCGGCGACCTTGTCGTCCAGCGACAGCCCTTCCTGTCGGCGGGCCAGTGCGGTCAGCGCCTCGGTGTGCTCGCGTTCCAGCCGGACGAGCAGGCGTACGGCCGCCACGGCGCGGCGGCGGTCCTCGGGCCCGGTCGGGGAGTGCGCGGTGAAGGCGAGGTACTCGGCCAGCAGGGGCCGTACGTCGTCCTCCGCCAGCATGGGCTCGCCGCCGAGGAGGAGTTCGTCCACGCCGAGTGCGTGGGCGGCGTAGTGGACGCCGACCACCTCGGGCAGGAAGGCGGCGGGCAGGCGGGAGAGGGCCACGCGGAAGGCGGCGTGCAGGGCGGTGAGCGGGCGGGCCCCGGTGTCGCGCAGGAAGCCGGCGGCCTCGACCTCGGGCAGGTACACGCCGTGCCCGGCCAGGGTCCGGCGGCGGCGGGCGAGCTGACCGGCTTCGGCGGTGCCCTGGCCCTGGAGCAGCCAGTGCTGGCCGAAGAGGCGGCCGACGATCTCGGCGGGCTGGGTGGCGGCCTGGGAGACGGTGTCCAGCCAGCAGCCGCCGGTCAGCGCGAGGGGGGCCCGTTGGCGCAGGACGGCGGCGCGGATCTCGGGGTCCTCGTGGTCGCGCAGGGGGCCGAGGGCGGCGGCGAGTTCGGCGCGGGCGGCCAGGACATCGGCGGCGACGGCGTCGGCGTCGGCGTCGGTGAAGGCATCGGCGTCGGTGAAGGCATCGGCGTCGGTGAAGGCATCGGCGTCGGGGCCTTGGGCGTCCGGGGCCTGGATGTCCGAAGCGTGTACGTCCCCGGCCTGTGCCTCCGGTGTCAGGAACGCGGTGAGGACGCGGCGGGCGGCGAGGAGAGCGCTCTCACTCTCCTGGTCGGCGAGCAGGCGGCGGAACAGCTCGGCGGGCGCGGCGGCGGTGATCCGCTCGGCCTCGGCGAGGGCGGCCGGACTCGCCTCGACGGGCCCGGCGGGCAACGAGGTGGTCAGGTCGGGGAGCGGGAAGGCGGGCGCGGGGCGGGTGCGGGCGCTGTCGATGGAGGGCGCGGTGGTCATCTCAGTTCTCCCCCCGGTCCGGGGTGACGGACGCGGGCCCCCGCAGCAGGACGCCGACGCGGGAGCCGGGGACGCTTGAGGCCAGCAGGTAGTGGCCGCCGGGGCGGAGCTCCCCGGCACCGTGGCGGTCGACGAGGTTGATCAGCGGATCGGCGGCGAAGCAGTGGCCGAAGCGGGTGATGTTGTCGAGGTGGAGCTGCTGTCGGGTGAAGCCGGCCTGGCGTTCCTTGAGGGCTATGAGGGGCTTGAAGAGGTTGGGGTGCAACAGGCCGTCGATCTCGTCGAGCTTCATCCCGACGGCGTCGAGGATGCGCCGGTTGACGGCGCGGGCGAGCTCCGAGCTGATCTCGTGGGACCAGTCGAGGGAGGTGGGGTCCTGGGCGGCGGCGCCGGCGAGGATCTCGTAGGTGTCCGCGCCGAGGCGCTCGGCGGAGATCAGGCAGGAGGCGGAGCCGTCGCTGAAGAGGGCGAAGTTCTCCATGCGCACGGATTCGTCGGTGACCCGGTCGGTGGTGACGACCAGGACCCGGCGGTGGGTTCCGGCGGCGACGAGGGCGTGCGCGGTGCGGATGCCCGTGAGGAGGTTGGTGCAGCGGTTGAGGGTGAGGCCGGTGACGGCGGCGTCGACCAGGCCGATGCCGTTCATCACCTTCTCGACGAAGCCGCCGTGGGTGCGCGGGCCACCGGGGAAGCGGGTGGAGCACAGGATCAGACAGTCGATGCCGGCCGGGTCGACGCCCGCCGCCGCCACGGTCGCGCGGGCGCTCTCGACGGCGAGGGCCTCCAGGCTCTTGGCGGTCCTGCGGATGCTGCCCCAGCCCCACAGCTCGGCCCGTGGCGCCATCTTGAACTGGCGGGCCCGTTCGGGGAGGTTGACGATGCTCGTGTGGTCGGCGACCTGTTCGCCGAGCACGTAGCGCGGCGCGGACAGGTGGACGGCGGGTAAGGCCGCGGGAGGAAGGCTCACGGTGCCGGATCGCTCTCTCGGTCGTCGGACGGGACGGTCGGGACGGTCGGGACGGCGGCGGCCAGCAGGGCGTTGGCCTCCGCGTACGGGAGGGCGTCGGCGCCGAAGCCGAAGGTGCCGTGCTCGCCGATCTCGCGGGCGGCCCGGGTGAGGGCGCCGAGGGCGGCGCGGGACAGGGCGGAGCCGGTGCTGATCCGGCGTACGCCGAGGGCTCCGAGGTCGGCGACGGACAGTTTCAGCGCGCCGCCCATCAGGACGTTGACGGGGCGGGAGACTGCGGAGCAGACGGCCCGGATCGCCTCGGCGTCGGGCAGGGCGGGGGCGTAGAGCACGTCGGCGCCGGCGGCCTCGTAGGCCTGGAGACGGCGGATGGTGTCGTCGAGGTCGGGGCGGCCCTGGAAGAAGTTCTCGGCGCGGGCGGTGACGGTGAAGGGGAAGTCGAGCCCCTTCGCCGCCTCGACGGCCGCCTCGACGCGCTCCACCGCTTCGCCGAGGGGGCGTACGGGGTCCTCGTCGCGGCCGGTGGAGTCCTCGATGGAGCCGCCGACCAGACCGGCGGCGGCGGCCAGCCGGATGGTCTCGGCGATGTCCTCGGGGCGCTCGCCGAAGCCGCTCTCCAGGTCGGCGGTGACGGGCAGGCCCGTGGCGTCGACGATCGCGGCGGCGTTGGCGAGGAGTTCGGCGCGGCCCACCTGGTTGGCCCCGTCGGGGCGGCCGAGGCTGTGGGCGAGTCCGGCGCCGGTGGTGGCGAGGGCGGCGAAGCCGAAGGAGGCGAGGATGCGGGCGGTTCCGGCGTCCCAGGGGTTGGGGACGACGAACGGGCCGGGGCCGTCGTGCAGGTCGCGGAAGGCGACGGCACGGGCGTACTGGGATCGGGGGTGGTGGGCGTCGGTGCTGTGGTTCACGGTGTCCTCGCTGGTGCTCGGCCTGCGGTCAGATCAGCTCAACGTACTCATCCCGGGCGGGCGTCGCGGCTTCCCGGCGGGCGCCGCGGGCCAGTGGGCGCAGTACGTCGGTGACGGTGTGGGGCCGGCCCTCGAAGTAGAAGTGGCCTCCGTCGACCCAGTGGCGGGCCGGCTCTCCCGGGCATTCGCGGGCCCAGGGGGCGAGGGAGGCGGTGGTGACGTGCGGGTCGTCGATGCCGTTGAGCAGGGTGAGCGGCACCCGCAGCGGCCCGGCGGGGCGGTACTCGTAGCCGGCGACCATCGCGAAGTCGGCCTTCAGGTGGGGCAGGAGCAGTTCCTGCATGGCCTCGTCCTGGAGCACCTCGGGCGGAAGCCCGCCGAAGAAGCCGACGGCCTCGGTGAACCGGCGGCCTTCCAGCCGGGCCGCCTCGACCACGCGGGGGGTGGGCAACAGGGAGGGGGCGGAGCAGCCGGAGGCCACGAGGGCGGCGAGGCCGGGTACGCCGTCGAGGCGGCGGGCGACCTCGAAGGCGAGGGCCGCGCCGAAGCTGTGGCCGAAGAGGACGAAGGGCCGGTCGGGGGCCGCGTCGAGGGCGATGGCGAGGGCGGCTCCGTCCGCCAGTTCGGCGACGGTGGCGGCGGCGGGCTCACGGAAGCGGTGGCCCCTGCCGGGTGGGCAGACGGCGAGTATCCGGGCGTCGTCGCCCATGCCGTCCTGCCAGTCGAGGAAGGTACGCGGGTTGCCGCCGGCGTGCGGGAAGCAGTAGACGCGGGGGCGGGCGTCGGCGCGGTCGGCGGCGGGGGTGGCGCCGGGCGCGGTCTCGGAGGTCAGGAACCAGGGGGACGCAGCCACGAAGATCAGCCATTCCTTTGCCGGTCGGGCGGGGTGGGAGGGGAGGAAGCGCAGGACGGGATGCCGGTGGGGGTCAGTTCCAGCCAACGTCACCCGGGTTGGCGGGCTGGGGGGCGGGCGTGGTGCCGGGCTTCGGGTTGTTCCAGCCGACGTCACCGGCGCCATCTGCGAGGACGTGGGGGGTCGTGTGGTTCCAGCCGACGTCACCGAGGCGCAGGTGGGTGTCGGACGCGTCGGCCAGGGCGCCCTGGGCGACGCCGGTGGCGACCGTTCCCAGTGCGAGGGCGAGTCCGGCGGCGGCCAGAAGCACTCGTCCGCGGATTCCGGAAACACGGCCGGCCTCACCGGTAACCATCTGGTTCTTCGTCATTTCCCCAGCCCCTCAGTCGTTTTCGCCTTTTGGCCATTCCTGGAAACGGAAGTCCGAATCCGGTGTGTGGCTGCGGTGATCCGCTCGGCGCCTTCTCGGTGTGTGTTCCTGCGGTGAGACCAAATCTCCTCTGCCGGGAGATCCCGAGGTAGACCTACGATGGCTCCGGTTTCCGCATTGCGGGAATCCACGGGGTCTCAATCACCCCGAAGACCCACATACCGGACAGACAGAGGTGGCGTGTGGACGTAGTCAAATACGTCAGATCCACACAAAGTGGCGCACCGGAGGAGCCGCGTGCGCCCGCGGAGGAGGAGCCGCAGGCATTCTTGCGAGAACTCGCAACGCACCTCGGCCTGCTGGCTCAGGAAGCCGCACAGCAGGCCACGCGCACGGCAGCCCTCCCCGAGACGGCGGCGGGACCGGACGAGCAGATCGTCGGCCCCGGAGTGCGCTACCTGCACGGGTTGGGCAGCATCGCGTCCGCGATCGACGAAGCGCTGGGCGCGGTGCGCCGGGACATCCTGACCGCCCAGCCGGACGGGGCGCGGCCGAGCGCGGTACTGAAGGAAGCGCTGGAGTCCGTACGCCGGCAGATCGCGGCGGGCATTTCCATGCGCACGCTCTACCAGCACACCACGCGTTTCGACGAGGCGACCAAGGACTACGTGCGCACGGTCACCGAATACGGGGCGCAGGTAAGAACCCTGGAGGAATTCTTCGACCGGCTCATCATCGTCGACGACGTCGCCTTCATTCCGGCGAACGACGAACGCACGACCGCCATATCCATCACCGAACCCACCATAATCCGTTTTCTGCGCGACACCTTCGACAAGGCCTGGGACCGCGCCAAGCCCTTTCCGTTCGTTCCGCTGCACGCGGCCAAGGCGGCCGACGAGGTGGTCCCCGCCATCCGGGAGTCCATCAGCAGACTGCTCGTGGAGGGTTACTCGGACAAGGCGATCGCCCGCCGGATCGGCATCAGTGAGCGCTCTCTCCAGGCGCACATCGCGGCCATCAAGCAGGAACTGGGGGCGCTCAACCGATTACAGCTCGGCTATCTGCTCGGCCGCAACGAGGCCACGTACGTGGTGTGACGCGCGCGGTGAAAGGCGGGAGGCGTCCGAAAGCAAAAAAGGGCTGCCGCGATCCGAACGGGAATCGGATCGCGGCAGCCCCTGCGGGTGTGGCGGAGGCGGGGTCATCGTCCCGGGGTGAGGACGCGGACGGCGGACTCCGCGTACCGGCGGGCGCGGTGCAGCGTGGCGGTGCTCGCGGCGCCCAGGGTTCGGCGTACGTGGTCGCGGGCCTGGGCGAGGTCGACGCCCGGGCCGAGGGACCCCTCGATGTCCTCCTCGCGCAGGACGACGCTGTGGCGGGCCACGGCGGTCAGCCCGCTCTCGTCGGGGATCAGCGACCATTCGCCGGTGTGCGCGGCCAGCGGCAGGGGGCCCCGCGTCTCCTTGAAGACGATCCGCCCGGCGTGCGGGAAGCAGACGCGCACGGACTCCGCGGTGTGGGTCCGGCCGTCCGGGCCGCGGGTGTCCAGGGTCAGCAGTTGTACGCCGGTGCGGTCCTCGCGGACGTCGGCGCGCAGCACCTCGGGCAGGTGGGCGGGCCAGTCGGCGGCACCGTAGAGGAATTCGTAGACGAGTTCGTGAGGACCCCGGACGCGCACGGAGTCCTCGAAGGTGAGCAGGAGGTCGTCGAGGCGCGTCCAGCGCTCCGCGGTCTCCTTGAGCCGCGCCAGTTCCGCGGCGCTGTTGGCGTCGGTGACCCGGGTGACCCAGTCGGCGTCGGCCTCGTTGTCGTCCGCGACGGTGAAGTGGTGCAGGAGGGTCAGCCGGGACCGCCCGGGGCCCCGCTCCTCGACCGCCCAACGGCCGCCCATCGAGGTCGCGGGCGGCGCCGGGACCTCCTGGTGGAAGTCGATGGTCCGGGCGGCGCTGTCCAGGGACCGGCGGGAGATCCAGGACGTGACGGTGCCGCCGGCGGTGGCCCACATGCCGAAGCGGTCGTGGGTGCCGTCGAAGTCCAGCCGTTCGACGTGGATGCTCGGCGGGATGAACAGCGGCCACTGGGTGGTGTCCGCGAGCAGGGCGTAGACCACCCCGGCGGGCGCCGCCACCTCCACCACGTACGACGTCTGACGCACACGCTCACCTGACATCGGCTCACACCTCTCTCGACCCCCGGCCTCCGACCATCGCGGGAGGTGCCGGAGAGCCGGTCGACGGCGCCTCGAACCTCGGTCGGGCGTCGGAGCGCGGGCGTCGGGCGCGGGCCTCGGGCGCGGGCCTCGGGCGCGGGCGTCGGGCGCGGGCGTCGGGACGCTACGCGGCGAAGAGGTCGAAGGTGGAGGAGCGGCGCGGTCCGGCGATGACGTCGAGGGCCGGGTCGACGGTCAGCATCGCCTGGTGCAGGCGCTGGAGCTGGGGGCTCGGTTCGACGCCGAGCTCCTCGACGAGCCGGGCGCGCAGCCGGCGGTACACGTCGAGGGCGGTGGCCTGCCGGCCGGAACGGTAGAGGGCGACCATCGCCTGGGAGTGCAGACCCTCGTGCTGCGGATGGCGGGCGATCAACCCGGTCAGTTCCACGATGAGTTCGGCGTGCCGGCCGAGCCGCAGGTCGACGTCGATGCGCCGCTCCAGCGTCACGAGCCGGCTCTCCTCCAGCCGCAGGACCTCGATGCCGAGGACGGGTCCCACGTGTACGTCGACCAGCGCCGGCCCCTGCCACAGGGCGAGCGCCTCGCGCAGCCGGGCCGCCGCGCCCGCGTCGTCACCGGAGTCGAAGGCCCGCTGGCCGGCGCGGACGAGGGTCTCGTACGCGTGGACGTCGACGGCCTCGGGGGCGATCTGGAGCAGGTAGCCGCCATGCCGGGTGGCGATGACATCCTTGGCGCCGGCGGGAGCGCCCGGACCCATGGCCGTGCCCAGGCGCCGGCGCAGCTGGAGGATGTAGGTCTGGAGGGTGGTCAGGGCGCTCTGCGGGAGTTCCGTCCGCCAGAGCTCTTCCATGAGGGTGGGGACGGGGACCACCCGTCCCGGATACAGGGACAGCAGCGCCAGGATCTGGCGTGGTTTCCCGGCGGTCGGAACGATCGAGCCCCCGTTGACCTCGGCACTCAACGGACCCAGAACCTGAATCTTCACAGTTTCCTCCGCACCTGGTCGCATTCCGTCGATTTTCGGTCTCGGACATTGAACGGTAGCGAAACACGGGGGCGCTTCCCCGAATGATCCAGCGCCTTTCCAGGATTTCTTGACCGGGCCCGCTGAAAAAACGATCACACCCAGCCTGACCTGCACAATCACCGCATACGTCGCCTACGGGGAGGCAGGTCGCAGCGCCGTGTCAATTCTTCCGGCGGGTTTCTCCGGATTGCGATAAGTGCGGTGTCACGGGCCTGTGGACGCCTCTACCCTGTCCGGAACCGTCCCCTCTACGCGCAAGGGAATTCACGTGGACGAGATCGTCAATGCCCTGCTCTCCGACGACACGACACCGGCCGACGTCGCCGCGCTGGCGCTGCCGGACTCGTACCGGGGGAACGTGGTGCGTCGGGACGAGACGGACATGTTCGAGGGGATGGCGAGCGCGGAGAAGGACCCGCGGAAGTCGTTGCATCTCCAGGAGGTGGCGACGCCCGAGCCGGGGCCGGGTGAGGCGCTCGTCGCGGTGATGGCCTCCTCGGTCAACTACAACACCGTGTGGAGCTCGATCTTCGAGCCGTTGCCGACATTCGGGTTCCTGGAGCGTTACGGGCGCCTGTCGGAGCTGACCAAGCGCCACGACCTCCCCTACCACGTCCTCGGCTCCGACCTCGCGGGTGTCGTGCTGCGCACCGGTCCCGGTGTCAACGCCTGGAAGCCCGGTGACCGGGTGGTCGCGCACTGCCTGTCGGTGGAGTTGGAGTCCTCCGACGGCCACAACGACACGATGCTCGACCCCGAGCAGCGGATCTGGGGCTTCGAGACGAACTTCGGCGGTCTCGCGGAGATCGCACTGGTCAAGTCGAACCAGCTGATGCCCAAGCCCGAACACCTCAGCTGGGAGGAGGCCGCCTCCCCCGGCCTGGTCAACTCCACCGCCTACCGCCAACTGGTCTCCCGCAACGGCGCCGGCATGAAGCAGGGCGACAACGTCCTGATCTGGGGCGCCAGCGGCGGCCTCGGCTCCTACGCCACCCAGTTCGCCCTCGCCGGCGGCGCCAACCCCATCTGCGTCGTCTCCTCCCCCGAGAAGGCCGACATCTGCCGGGCCATGGGCGCCGAGGCCGTCATCGACCGCAACGCCGAGGGCTACAAGTTCTGGAAGGACGAACACACCCAGGACCCCAAGGAGTGGAAGCGCTTCGGCAAGCGCATCCGCGAACTGACCGGCGGCGAGGACATCGACATCGTCTTCGAACACCCCGGCCGCGAGACCTTCGGCGCGTCCGTCTACGTCACCCGCAAGGGCGGCACCATCACCACCTGCGCCTCCACCTCCGGCTACATGCACGAGTACGACAACCGCTACCTGTGGATGTCCCTCAAGCGCATCATCGGCTCCCACTTCGCCAACTACCGCGAAGCCTGGGAAGCCAACCGCCTCATCGCCAAGGGCAAGATCCACCCCACCCTCTCCAAGGTCTACACCCTGGAGGAAACCGGCCAGGCCGCCTACGACGTCCACCGCAACCTCCACCAAGGCAAGGTCGGCGTCCTCGCCCTCGCCCCCGAGGAAGGCCTCGGCATACGCGACCACGAAACCCGCGCCAAACACCTCGACGCCATCAACCGCTTCCGGCCCCGCACCATGCCCCGGTGATCCCGGTGGTCCCGGTAGCCCCCGCGGGGGCGGTTCAGCCGACGCGGACGAGCCGTTCGTCGGGGTTCTGCGCGGACGCGACGGTCTGGGCGGGCGCGCCGACCGCGCCGGCGGCGGCTTCCGGACCGGCCATGAGGATCGAGCGCTGGAGCCTGCGCAGGGCCACGGACGGCTCGATGCCGAGTTCGCGCACGAGGGTGGCGCGCAGCCGCTGGTAGACGTCGAGGGCTTCGCCGCGGCGGCCGGAGCGGTGCAGGGCGAGCATGAACTGGCCGTGCAGGTTCTCGTGGGTGCGGTAGCGGCTGGCCAGGACGGTGAGTTCGGCGAGCAGCTCGCGGTGTCGGCCCAGGCGCAGGTCCGCCTCGATGCGCTGGTCGAGGGCGCACAGCCGGGTTTCTTCCAGACGGCGGCACTCCATGTCCAGTTGCACGCCGCCCGCCACGTCGGCGAAGGCGGGCCCGGACCACAGGGCCAGCGCTTCGCGCAGCAGACGAGCCGCGTCGGGGTGGTCGCCGGAGTCCATGGCGCGGTAGCCGAGGCCCGCGAGCCGGTCGAACTCACGGACGTCGCTGGTGCCGCCGTTGCTGTCGAGCAGGTAGCCGCCGGGCAGGGTGACGAGGACGTCCTTCGCGGTCCGGTTCTCTTCGCCGCCGCGTTCGAGGGCGGTGGTGATCAGGGACCGGAGCTGGAGCACATAGGTCTGCAGTGTGGTGCGCGCGCTGCGCGGCGGTTCGCCCGCCCACAGCTCCTCTATGAGGGCCGATACGGGTACGACCTGGTCGGCGTGGAGCGCCAGCAGCGCCAGGACCTGCCGCGGCTTGAGGGCGGTCGGCGTGATGGAGACTCCGTGCTCCCGCACCGCCAGTGTGCCAAGTACTTCGATGTCCACCCGTACTCCCCTGTCCGTGGATGCGCCTGCCTCAGTAAAAAACAGGCCCCACGGTTTGTCAATATCAAACCAACTGCGCTGTTTTAATTCGGGGTTATCGCGGGGAACACCGCCGCATGCTCGACGCTCACCCGCGCAGCACTCCACAACGACCGCAAGCGACCCACCGATTCAACCTGACGGTCACTCAAAAACGGACCGCTCGGTCTGGGATTTGGGCTGTTCCACATATGAGAAAAGGGCGGCGGGACATCCCGCCGCCCTCCCGGCACCTCACGCGCCGCCGCTCACGGCCGGTCGGCGGCCTCCTTGGGCGGGACCGCCGCCGGAGCCGGGCGCGCGCCCCGCGTACGGGACACCGCCACACCGCAGAGGCAGATCGCGCCGCCCAGCAGGGTAAGCCAGCCTGGCACCTCGTCCAGGACCAGCCAGGCGATCAGCACCACCACGGCCGGCACCGCGTAGGTGGTCGCGCCCATCTTCCCGGCGGTGGTGCGCGACAGCGCGTACGACCAGGTGGTGAAGGCCAGGGCGGTCGGGAAGAGGCCCAGGTACACCATGTTGAGGGTGGCGGTCAGCGGCGCCTCGGGAAGCTGCGTGAACAACTGTCCGGCGAACGGCAGGGTGGCCGCCGTACCGACGAAGCAGCCGTACGTGGTCACCTGGAGCGGACTCGCGTACCGCAGCGCCGGCTTCTGCGACACCACGCCGGCCCCGTAGGTGACCGCGGCGAGCAGACAGAGCAGCACGCCGGTCAGGGAGGAGGAGCCGCCCTTGGAGGTGGACATCCCCACGACGGCCGCGCCCACGAAGGAGACGGCCATCCCCGCCAGCAGCTTCGGCGGGAAACCCTCCCCCAGGAGCCATCCGCTCAGCAGGGCGATGACGAGGGGACCGATGTTGACGACCATCGCCGCGGTGCCGGCGTCGACGCCCTGCTCGCCCCAGTTCAGCGCCACCATGTAGAGGCCGAACCACAGCACGCCGGACGCGAGGATGCCCGGCCAGGCCTGCCGCGACGGCGGCGGCACCCGCTTGACCAGCAGCACCGCGCCGAGCGCGATCGACGCGGTCAGCAGCCTGCCCAGGGCAAGGGCGCCGGGCCCGAAGTGCTGGGCCGAAGCACGGATGGAGACGAATGCGGAGGCCCACATCACGACGGTGACGGAAGCCGCTATGAGGGCGCGGTGATCGGTTCTGGGAGCGCCAGCCGTTTGATCCATGCGTGCAACGTACTCACGCCCGCCCACCCTGCCCAGATCAACTCCCGCGATCCGGCCACCCGTCGAGAGCCCCCGGCTACCCCGATGAACCGGCCGGTGCCGGACGGGCCGTGAAGGCCGCCAGGTCCTCGATCACGGCGCGGGTCACCGCGTCGCGCCGGTCGACGAGATAGAAGTGGCCGCCCGGGAAAGAGCGGAAGGTGAAGGCGCCCTCGGTCAGCTCCCGCCAGGCCATGGCCTCGGCGACGCCGACGCGCGGGTCCGACTCCCCGATCAGCACGCTGACGGGCGTGCGCAGCGGCGGCCCCGGCGCGTGCCGGTAGGTCTCGACCGCCTTGTAGTCGCCGCGCAGCGCCGGGAGGATCAGCTCCCGGAACGCCGGATCGGCCAACAGCCGGGCGTCGGTCCCCGCCAGTGCGGTCAGCGTCGCGATCAGGGCGTCGTCGCCCCGGAGGTGGACGTCCTCCTCGCGGTGCAGGAGCGCCGAGCGGCGCCCCGACAGGATCAACCCGCGCGGGGCCGCGCCGGCGCGCTCCAGGCGGCGCGTGAGCTCGTAGCCGACCAGCGCGCCCATGCTGTGCCCGAACACGGTCAAGGGCCGTTCCCGCCAGGGCCGCAGCGCCTCCTCGAGACCGTCGACGAGCGTCGCGACGCGTTCCGGGACCGGCTCCTGGAACCGCTCCTGACGGCCCGGGTACTGGGCGATGAGCACCTCGGCGTGCGCGGACAGCGCCGGGGAGAACGGGCGGTAGTAGGCGGCGTTGCCGCCGGCGTGCGGGAGCAGCACGATGACGGGTGCGTCCGGCGAGGACGGGCCGGCGTCGAAGCGGCGCAGCCAGGGACTGCCCGTGGTGCGGGTGGCGCGGTCGAACCCGTTCACCGGCGCTCGCCCGTGCCGACGCCGGCCCCGTCCGTGAGCAGCAGCCGCTTCTGCGGCTTGCCCATGGCATTGCGCGGCAGCGACGCGACGAAGCGCACCTCGCGGGGGCGTTTGTGCACCGACAGGTGCGCGGCGACGAAGTCGGTGAGTTCGTCGCCGGTGACGCCCTCGGCGACGACGAAGGCCACGATGCGCTGCCCGAGGTCCGCGTCCGGGACGCCGACCACGGCGGCCTCGCTGACCTTGGGGTGGTCGAGCAGGGCGTTCTCGATCTCGCCCGCGCCGATCCGGTAGCCGCCCGATTTGATCATGTCGATGGAGGCCCGGCCCACGATGCGGTGGACGCCGTCCTCGTCGACGGCGGCGATGTCGCCCGTACGGAACCACCCGTCCTCGGTGTACGCGGCGGCGGTCGCCTCCGGCCGGCCCAGGTACCCGGAGAACAAGGTGGGCCCGGTGAGCTGGAGTTCGCCGATCTCGGCGCCTGGTTCGGCGGCGATGCGGGTACGGACACCGCGCAGCGGGGTGCCGACCGTACCGGGGCGTACGTCGCCGCCGGCGCGACCGCTCACGGTGATCAGGGTCTCGGTCATCCCGTACCGCTCGACGGGCCGGTGGCCGGTCAGGGCCTCCAGGTCGCGGAACACGGGCGAGGGGAGGGCGGCGCTGCCGGAGACGAGCAGCCGGGCCCCGGACAGGGCGGCGGCGGCGCGGGGGTCGGCCGCGATGCGGGACCAGACGGTCGGCACCCCGAAGTACAGGCTGCCGCCGGCCGCGGCGTAGGCCTCGGGGGTCGGCCGCCCGGTGTGCACGAGGCGGCTGCCCGTGCGCAACGCGCCGAGCACGCCCAGGACGAGGCCGTGCACGTGGAACAGGGGCAGGCCGTGCACGAGGGTGTCCTCGGCGCTCCACTGCCAAGCCTCGGCGAGGGCGTCCAGGTCGGCGGCGATGGCCGCCGCCGTGAGCACCACCCCCTTGGGCGGCCCCGTGGTGCCGGAGGTGTAGAGGATCAGCGCGGGGTCCCCGTCGGCGGCGGGCCGGTGTCCGCGGTCGGGGGCCTTGCGCGCGAAGTCGACGTCGATCTCGACCGCCCCGGAGTCCCGCAGGATGTGCTCCCGCTCGGCGGGCCCGGCGTCCGGCGGCAGCGGTACGAGGGGCACCCCGGCCAGCAGCGCGCCGACCGCGGCGGCGACCGTCTCCAGCGACGCGGTCGCGGTGACGGCGAAGGCCGGGGCCCCGGTGTCGGTGGCATCGGCCGCCACCGCCCTCGCGGCGCCCAGCAGTTGCTCGTACGAGCAGACCCGACCGGCGACGCCGATGGCATCGGGCCGGTCCCCGTACACCCCGTTCAGTGCGGTAAGCAAGCGCGACTCCTCGGTAGTAGTCCCCCCAGGCTACGACCCATCCCCTACCCCGCCCCCAAAAACCAGCCCCGCCGACGATTGAGGCGCGGGGCCCAACCCAGCCCCACCACCGCCCCAAAAACCAGCCCCGCCGGCGTTTGAGGCGCGGGGCGCGGGGCGGAGCCCCCCGCACAGCCCGGCGCAGCCGGGCCGCGCAGCGCGACGGCGCCGCACCCGACCCCCCGCACCCGGCGCCCGGGCGGCCCCCCGGCCCCCCGGCCCCCCGGCCCCCCGGGGGGATCTTGCTCCGAAGATCGTTCTGTTGGAGGCTGAGGCATGCAGAATTCGCCGACATTCGTATTCGTTCACGGGGCCTTCGCGAACTCGTTCTCGTTCGCGCCGTTACAGGCCGAGCTCGCCCTCCACGGGCACCGCTCGCTCGCGGTCGACCTCCCGGGCCACGGTTTCGAGGCCACCTTCCCCGCGAACTACCAGGCCCCCCAAGACCTCGACGCACTCGCCGCGGAACCGGGCGGCATCAAGGGAGTCACGCTCGCCGACAACGCGGCCCGCGTGATCGAGGTCCTCGAACGGGCCAAGCGGAACGGGCCCACCGTCCTCGTCGCCCACAGCAGGGGCGGCGTCACGGCCACCGCCGTCGCCAACGCCCGGCCCGAGCTGATAGACCGGATCGTCTACGTCTGCGCCTGGTGTCCCGTCGATCTGGACGTGAACGACTACTACGCCCAACCGGAGATGGCGGCCGTCGACCCGATGGTCTTCGCCTCCTCGCTCGTCGGAAACCCGGTCGAACTCGGTCTGCTCCGGACCAACTTCCGTACCGCCGACCCGGCGGCGCTCGCCGGGTTCAAGGAGGTGTTCGCCGCCGACCTCACCGATGACGAGTTCCGGACCTTCATGAACACCTTCCAGCCCGATGAGAACCTCGACGTCGGGACCTCCGCCGACCGGGCGCAGGCCGCGACCTGGGGCCGGATTCCCAAGACCTATGTGCGCCTGGCTGCCGATGCCAGCATTCCGCTCGCGGCCCAGGACCGCATGATCCGCGAGGCCGACGCGCTCACCCCCGACAACCCCTTCGACGTCCGGACGCTCGACGGGAGTCACTGGCGCTGGCTCGTCCACCCGAAGCCCGCCGCGGAGTTGCTCGCCGACCTCGTGGCGCACTGACGCCCCCCTGCCCCGGCACCCCCGGCCGGGCCCGCGCGTCGGACGGCCTCGCGAACGGGCCCGGCCTGAGGCTCACGGCGTGCGGGCGGGGGTCAGATGACGCCCTGCGCCAGCATCGCGTCCGCCACCCGCTCGAAGCCCGCGATGTTCGCTCCGGTCACGTAGTCCCCCGGCGCCCCGTAGCGCTCGGCGGTCTCGTACGACACGGCGTGGATCGACCGCATGATCGCGGCCAGTTCGTCCTCCACCCGCTCGCGCCCCCACGCCACGCGCCCCGCGTTCTGCGCCATCTCCAACGCGCTGACGGCCACGCCGCCCGCGTTCGCCGCCTTGCCGGGACCGAACGCGACGCCCGCCTGCTGGAGCACCCGCACCGCCTCCGGCGTCGTCGGCATGTTGGCGCCCTCGGAGACGGCCTTGACACCGCCCGCGACCAGCGTGCGCGCGTCTTCCACGTCCAGCTCGTTCTGCGTGGCCGAGGGGAACGCGACGTCCGCCGGGACCTCCCACACCCGACCGCCCTGCACGAAGCGGGCCGAAGCCCCGCGCCGGGCCGCGTACTCGCTGATACGGCCGCGCTCGACCTCCTTGATCTGCTTCAGCAGCGCGAGGTCGATGCCCTTGTCGTCGACGACGTAGCCGGAGGAGTCGGAGGCCGTCAGCGGGTTGGCGCCGAGCTGCTGGAGCTTCTCGATGGTGTAGAGGGCGACGTTGCCGGAGCCCGAGACCACGGCGCTCAGGCCGTCCAGGGACTCGCCCCGGACCTTCAGCATCTCCGCGGCGAACAGCACCGAGCCGTAGCCGGTGGCCTCCGGGCGGATCGCGGAACCGCCCCAGCCCTGGCCCTTGCCGGTCAGGACGCCGGCCTCCCAGCGGTTGGTGATGCGCCGGTACTGGCCGAACAGGTAGCCGATCTCGCGGCCGCCGACGCCGATGTCACCGGCGGGGACGTCGGTGTGCTCACCGATGTGACGGGACAGCTCCGTCATGAACGACTGACAAAAACGCATCACCTCGGCGTCGGACTTGCCGTGCGGGTCGAAGTCGCTTCCGCCCTTGCCGCCGCCGATGCCGAGGCCCGTCAGGGCGTTCTTGAAGATCTGCTCGAAGCCGAGGAACTTCACCACGCCGATGTCCACGGACGGGTGGAAGCGCAGGCCGCCCTTGTACGGGCCCAGCGCGCTGTTGAACTCGACGCGGTAGCCGCGGTTGACCTGCACCCGGCCCCGGTCGTCCGTCCACGGCACGCGGAAGAGGATCTGCCGCTCCGGCTCGGTGATCCGCTCGACCAGCGCGACGGCCGGGTCGGCGTACTCGGGGCGGGCGGCGAACACCGGGGCAAGGGTGTCCAGGACTTCCCGTACGGCCTGGTGGAACTCGGGCTGGGCGGGGTTGCGGCGCTCGATGTCGGCCCGCAGTGCGTCCAGCCTGTCCTTGGGGTCCTTCACGGCGTGTTTCCTCTCGGAGGGTGGCAGCGGGCGTGCGGGCCCAGGCCGGAGAGTACCGTGCGTCGCCACGGGCGTGGAGAGGGCTTCCGCCCCCTGGAACGCCCCTCGACTCCTTATCGCGTCCCACCGGAGCCGCGCGCTTCGACCGGCGTCCGCCCCGGGCCGCGACACGAGGGGCCCGTAGGATCGGCGGAACGCGTGGGGGGCCGGTCTACCGGGGGGAAGCACCCGTATGGAAATGGCACGTTTGGTGTCGCTCGTCGCCGCGACGATCGCCATGGGGCTGGTCAGCGGCCTGTTCTACGGGTTCGCCGTGTCCGTGATGCCCGCCCTGCGGCGCACCGACGACCGGACCGTCATCGAGGTGATGCAGCGCATCAACGTCGCCATCCTCAACGGCTGGTTCGTCCTCGGATACATCGGCGCCCTGCTCTTCACGGGCCTCGCCCTGGTCCTGCACGGCCTGTCCGCCCGGGGCGCCGTCCTGGTGCCGCTGGCGGGGGCGTTCGTGTGCTGCCTCGCCGCGATGGCCGTCACGGGCCGGGTCAACATCCCGCTGAACAACGCCCTGGACAAGGCCGGTCCGCCCGCACGGATCGCCGACCCGGCCGCCGTCCGCCGTGCCTTCGAGGGACCGTGGGTACGGGCCAACGTCGTACGCACGCTGCTGTGCACGGCGGCCACCGGCCTGCTGGCCTGGGCCCTGCTCCTGACGCCCTGAGCCCCCGCACGGGCGGACGTCCGCCCGGCGGCGCGGGGCGGGGGCCGCCGCACACCGCCGCGCCGCGGCTCAGCCGTGGACGTGCAGCGGCTTCCCGGCCAGGGCCAGGTGGGCCTCGCCCAAGGCCTCGGTCTGCGACGGGTGCGCGTGGACGAGCTGCGCCACCTCGCCCGGCCTGGCCTGCCAGTTGAAGATCAGCTGGGCTTCCCCGACCTGCTCACTGACGCGCGAGCCGATCATGTGCAGCCCGATCACGGGCCCGTCCTGGAGCTGGACCAGCTTCACCTCACCGGCCGACTTGAGGATCTTGTACTTGCCGGTGCTCGCGGAGTTGAACTTGCCGACGACGACCCTGTCCTCGCCGTACAACTCCTTGGCCTTGGCCTCGGTGAGACCGACGGAGGCGACCTCCGGCTCGCAGAAGGTGACGCGCGGGACCCCGTCGTAGTCGATCGGGGTGACGGGCAGGCCTGCGAGGCGCTCGGCGACCAGGACGCCCTCGGCGAAGCCGACGTGCGCCAACTGGGGTGTCGGGACGAGGTCGCCGACGGCCGAGACGGTCGGCAGGTTGGTGCGCAGCAGTTCGTCGACGACGACGTGCCCGCGGTCCATGGCGACGCCGGTCTCCTCGTAGCCGAGGCCGGCGGAAACCGGTCCGCGGCCAACGGCGACCAGCAACAGGTCGGCCTCGATCTGCTTGCCGTTCTCCAGGGAGACCCGCACGCCCGTCTCGGTGTACTCCACTCCGGAGAAGCGGGAGCCGAGCTCGAACTTGATCTTGCGCTTGCGGAAGGCGCGCTCCAGCGCCTTGGAGATCTCGACGTCCTCGGCGGGCACGAGGTGCGCCAGGCCCTCCACGACGGTGACGTCCACCCCGAAGGACGTCCAGGCGGAGGCGAACTCGACGCCGATGACCCCGCCGCCGAGCACGATCGCCGATTCCGGCACGCGGTCGAGGAACAGGGCGTGGTCGGAGGAGACGACCCGGTCGCCGTCGATGGTCAGGCCGGGCAACGACCGCGGCTGCGAGCCGGTCGCGAGCACGATGTGCCGGCCCTCGTAGCGGGTGCCGGCGACCTCGACGGCGGTCGGGGAGAGGAGGCGGCCCTCGCCCTCGACCAGGGTGAGCCCCTTGCGCGCCTTCAACATGCCCGAGATCCCGCGGTACAGGCCGGCGACGACGCCGTCCTTGTACGCGTTCACCTCGGCGATGTCCACGCCCTCGAAGGTCGCCTTCACGCCGAAGGACTCGCTCCGGCGCAGCGCGTCGGCCACCTCGCCGGCGTGCAGCAGGGCCTTCGCGGGGATGCAGCCGTTGTGCAGACAGGTGCCGCCCAGCTTCCCCTTCTCGATGAGGGCGACCGTCAGCCCGAGCTGGGTCGCGCGCAGCGCACAGGAGTAGCCCCCGCTACCGCCTCCCAGAATGACCACGTCGTACACGGTGTCGGCGGGGTTTGCCATGACTGATGACCTCTCATGTCCGGTGTCGGCGAGGTGACTTGACCTTCGATCCTCGCACCCCGGCGTCCGGGATGATCTTCGGGGGCCCCGGTCCGTCACAACGGGCCGGGCCGTCATGACGGTCGTCACTGCCCGACGGGGTGTCGGCCGTCAGACGGCGCGGACCACCACGGCCGCGTTGAAGCCGCCGCGGCCGCGCGCCAGGACCAGCGCGGTACGCAGCCGGTCGGGCCGGCGTACCTCGGTGACCAGGTCCACGGGGCAGTCCGCGGCCGGCGGCCCCGCGTTGACGGTCGGCGGGATCACCTGGTCCCGCAGCGAGAGCAGGGCGGCGGCCAGGTCCAGCGAGGCGCCGCCCGCGGCGAGCCGGCCCGTCATCGTCTTCGGCGCGGTCACGGCGACGCCGTACTCGCCGAAGAGGGCGGCGAGCGCCTCGGCCTCCTCGCGGTCGGCGGTGCGCCGGCCGGCGGCGTCGGCGAAGACCACGTCGACGTCGGCGGGGCCCAGCCCGGCGTCCCGCAGGGCGAGCCGGGCCGCGGCGCCCAGGCGGGAAGTGCCGCCCGAGCCGGGCGGCGGGTCGAAGGTGGAGGCGTATCCGGCGACGGCCCCGTACACGCGGGCGCCCCTTTCGCGCGCGCGGTCCGCGTCCTCCAAGACGAGCAGGGCGCCGCCCTCGCCCGCCACGTGGCCGTCCGCGTCGGCGGAGAACGGCAGGTACGCCCGGTCCGGGTCCGTGGCGGTGCTCAGTTCGCCCCCGGCGAGGTGCGCCGCCCAGCCCCACGGGCACAGGGAGGAGTCCACCCCACCGGTGACCAGCAGCCGTACGCCGGCCTTGCGGAGCTGACGGCGGGCGTGGGCGACCGCGTCGAGCCCGCCGGCCTGCTCGGTGACCAGGACGCCGCTCGGGCCGCGCAGGCCGTTCCTGATGGAGATCTGGCCGGTGTTGACGGCGTAGAACCAGGCGAAGGACTGGTAGGCGCTGACGTACTGGCCGCCCTTGCTCCACAGTTCCTGGAGTTCCTTCTGGCCGAACGCGTAGCCGCCGGCGGAGGCCGCGGTGATGACCCCGGCGGAGAAGTCGGGCAGGGCGGACACGTCGACGGCCGCGTCGGCGAGGGCCTCGTCGGCGGCGGTGAGGGCGAGCCGGGTCATGTGGTCGGTCTGGGGCAGCAGCCGGCTCGGGATGTGGTCGGCGGCGTCGAAGCCGGGAACCTCCCCGGCGAGGCGGGCGGGGTACTGTCCGGCGTCGAACCGGCCGACCGGGCGGATGCCGCTCTCGCCGCGCAGGACCGCCCCCCACCACGCCTCGGTGCCCAGGCCGTTCGGCGCGGCCACGCCGATGCCGGTCACGACCGGCGCGGTGGAAGCGGTCGCGGCGGGACCGGTGGGGGCGGTGGTGGGGGCAGGGGCGGTGGTCATGCGGCATCTCCCAGGCGCGGGCGGGTCAGGACCATGGCGCTCTGGAAGCCGCCGAAGCCGCTGCCGACGGTGAGCACGGTGTCGGTGCGCTGCTCGCGCGCGACGAGCGGGGTGTAGTCCAGGTCGCAGGTGGGGTCGGGGGTGTGCAGGTTGGCGGTGGGCGGCACGGTGTCGTGCTCGATCGCCAGGGCGCAGGCGGCCACTTCGAGGGAGCCGATCGCGCCGAGCGAGTGCCCGATCATCGACTTGATGGAGCTGACGGGCACCCGGTGGGCGTGCTGCCCGAGGCTGCGCTTGAAGGCGGCGGTCTCGTGGCGGTCGTTCTGTTTGGTGCCGGAGCCGTGGGCGTTGACGTAGTCGACGGCGGTGGCGTCGAGTCGCGCCTCGTCCAGGGCGCTGTCGATGGCGGCGGCCATCTCCGCGCCGTCGGAGCGCAATCCGGTCATGTGGTACGCGTTGCACCGGCCGGCGAAACCGGCGATCTCGGCGTAGACGTGGGCGCCGCGGCGGCGGGCGCTCTCCAGCTCCTCCAGGACCAGCAGGGCCGAGCCCTCGCCGAGGACGAAGCCGTTGCGCGTGGCGTCGAAGGGCCGCGAGGCGGTCTCCGGGTCGTCGTTGCGCGGCGAGGTGGCTTTGATCGCGTCGAAGCAGGCCACGCTGATCGGGGAGATGGGCGCTTCCGTCGCACCGGTGACCATCACGTCGGCGCTGCCCTCACGGATCAGTTCGACGGCGTGGCCGATGGAGTCCAGGCCCGAGGTGCAGCCGGTGGAGACCATGGACACGGGACCCTGGGCGCCGACCCGCCAGGCGACTTCGGCCGCCATCGAGCTCGGGACGAAGTAGTCGAACAGGTGCGGGGCGGCCAGGGTGTGGTCGACCTGCCAGGTGCTGCCGCCCAGGCTCACCGCGTTGTACTGGTCGTCCAGGCCCATGGTGCAGCCGACCGCGCTGCCGAGGGTGACGCCGGTGCGCTCCGGATCGAGCTCCGCCGCACCGAGCCCGCTGTCGCGCAGCGCCTCGTCGGCGCCGACGAGAGCGAACTGGGCCGCGCGGTCCAGGCGCCGGGCCTCTTCGGCGGTGAATCCGTGGGCGAGGGGGTCGAAGTCGACCTCGGCGGCGATGCGGGAGCGGTACCCGGTGGCGTCGAAGAGGCTGATGGGCCGGGTGGCGGTCTTCCCGGAAGTGAGCAGGGACCAGTACTCCTTGGTGCCCACTCCCCCGGGCGCGACCACGCCGATTCCGGTGATGACGACGCGTCGGCTCATTGGGTCTTCCTTCACGGGTTGGTCCTATGGGTGGCGAGCCTGGCCGGCTCCGCTCGACGGCAGGTCGAGCGCGGGTGGTGGGCGCCCGGACGTGTCCGTGGCCCCCGCGAGGCGGGGCCACGGACACGTCAGCGGACCGGCCGCGGGACCGGGACCGGCGCGACCCCGGCGCGACCCCGGCACTGACCGGGCGCTGACCGGGCGCTGAGCCGTCAAGCGACCCGCCGCGGGGCACGCCGGGCGACCACCACGGAGGCCCGCCGCCGCTCAGCGCGGGGCGGCGAGGACGGGCCGTGTGCTCGGCGAGCCGCCCGGCCGGCCTCCGGACGAGCCGAGGATGTTCCGGTAAACGTCGCCGTGGAGCGGTTGAGCGTGATGTAGTGCAGGCCTGGGGCCCCCTCCTCCAGTAGCCGCCGCGCCATGGCGGTGGCGTGGTCCACGCCGATGCGGTGGCCTTCCGCCGGGTCGTCACGGGCGGCTTCCAGCCTCTGTGCGAGGGCTGGCGGGAACGCCGCACCGCTGAGTTGTGCGAAGCGCCGGATCTGGCGCACGTCGGTGGCGGGCATGATCTCCGGGATGATCGGGGTGTCGCAGCCCGCCGCGGTGACCCGGTCGCGCAGCCGCAGGTAGTCCTCGACGTGGAAGAACATCTGCGTGACGGCGTAGTCGGCGCCGGCCCGGCACTTGGCCACGAAATGCCGGACGTCACTGTCCCAGTCCGGGGAGCGGGGATGCCGTTCGGGGAAGGCCGCCACGCCCACGCTGAACTCCCCGGACCGCCTGACCAGGGAGACCAGCTCGTGGGCGTGTCGGAAGCCCTCGGGGTGCGCGGTCCAGGGCGCGTTCGGGTCGCCGGGCGGGTCACCGCGCAGGGCGAGGACGTCGAGAACGCCCACGTCCGCGTACTGTCCGAGGATGTGGCGCAGTTCGGCGACGGAGTGGCCGACGGCGGTGAGGTGGGCGACGGGCCGCAGGGTGGTCTCCGCGGCGATCCGCTTGGTGACCTCGACCGTCCGGTCCCGGGACGAGCCGCCCGCTCCGTAGGTCACGGAGACGAAGGTCGGCGAGAGCGGCTCGATCCGGCGGATCGCGTCCCACAGCACGCGGGAACCCGCGTCCGTCTTGGGCGGGAAGAACTCGAAGGAGTACGAGGGCTGCCCGCTGCGCAGGATCTCGCGCAGTCCGGTCATCTCCGGCCCCCCGCCCCGGTCGGCATCCCGAGCCCGCGCGCCGCGGTCGGCATCCCGTTCACGCGCGCCCCGCCAGACCGGGCTCGATCTCCCGCGCGGCGACGGCGCCGTACCCGCGCTCGATCCGGGACAGCAGGTCGGAGGGGAGCAGCTTGTACTCCTGCGTGCCGACCGATTCGAGCACCACCGTGGCCAGCGCGCAGCCCAGTTGGGCGGCCCGCTCGTACGGCAGGCCCCAGGCCAGGGCGGCGAGGAAGCCGGCGCGCAGGGCGTCGCCCACGCCGGTCGGGTCGACCGCGGCGTCGGTGGGGACGGCGGGGACGTCCTGGCGGGGGGCGCCGGCCGTCATGATGGAGACGCCGTCGGCGGCGCGGGTCACGATCCAGGTGCCGACGCGCTCCAGCACTTGGTCCTCGTCCCAGCCGGTGCGTTCGCGCAGCAGCGCGCTCTCGTACTCGTTGGTGAACAGCAGGTGCGCGCCGTCCACCAGCAGCCGGGTCTGTTCGGCGTCGAGCCGGGCGAGTTGCTGGGACGGGTCGGCGGCGACCGGGATGCCGAGCGCGTGCGCCGCGGCGGTGTGGCGCAGCATCGCGGTGGGGTCGTCGGCGCCGACGAGGACGAGGTCGAGGCCTCCCGCGCGCTCGTGGGTCTCGGCGAGGTCGATCTCCCCGGCTTCGGCCATGGCGCCCGCGTAGAAGGTCGCGATCTGGTTCTGGTCGTCGTCCGTGGTGCACACGAAGCGCGCCGTGTGCAGGGTGTCGCTGACCCGGACGGAGGTGGTGTCGACGCCCGCTTCGCGCAGCCGTCCGTCGTACTCGGTGAAGTCGAGGCCCGCGGCGCCGACGAGCACGGGTCGCAGGCCCAGCCGGCCGAGACCGACGGTGATGTTGGCCCCGACGCCGCCGTGGCGGATTTCGAGGCGATCGGCGAGGAACGACAGCGAGACCCGGTCCATCTGTTCGCTGATCAGCTGATCGGCGAAGCGGCCGGGGAAGACCATGAGGTGGTCGGTGGCGATGGAGCCGGCCACGGCGATACGCACAACGATTCTCCTTGGACTGTGGCGGGGCCAGTGGGCGCGGACCGGCGTCGTCTACCGCAGGCCGGCGGCGGTGCGCAGGGCGTCGACGCGGTCGGTGCGTTCCCAGGTGAAGTCGGGGAGTTCGCGGCCGAAGTGGCCGTAGGCGGCGGTCTGGGCGTAGATGGGCCGCAGCAGGTCCAGGTCGCGGATGATCGCGGCGGGGCGCAGGTCGAAGACCCGGCCGATGGCCTCCTCGATCTTCGCGGTGTCGACCTTGGCGGTGCCGAAGGTCTCCACGAACAGGCCGACGGGCTCGGCCTTGCCGATCGCGTACGCGACCTGCACCTCGCAGCGCGAGGCGAGACCGGCGGCGACGACGTTCTTCGCGACCCAACGCATCGCGTACGCGGCGGAACGGTCGACCTTGGACGGGTCCTTGCCGGAGAACGCCCCGCCACCGTGGCGGGCCATGCCCCCGTACGTGTCGATGATGATCTTGCGGCCGGTCAGGCCCGCGTCACCCATCGGACCACCGATCTCGAAACGACCGGTCGGGTTCACCAGAAGGCGGTAGCCGTCGGTGTCGAGCTTGATGCCGTCCTCGCCGAGCCGCGCGAGCACGTACTCGACCACGTGCTCGCGGACATCGGGCGTCAGCCGTTCGTCGAGGTCCACGTCGGCGGCGTGCTGCGAGGACACGACGACCGTGTCGAGGCGGACGGCCTTGTCGCCGTCGTACTCGATGGTGACCTGCGTCTTGCCGTCGGGCCGCAGATAGGGGACGGTGCCGTCCTTGCGGACCTCCGTCAGGCGCCGCGAGAGCCGGTGCGCGATGTGGATCGGGAGCGGCATCAGCTCGGGCGTCTCGTCGCAGGCGTAGCCGAACATCAGGCCCTGGTCGCCGGCGCCCTGCTTGTCCAGTTCGTCACCCTCTTGACCGGCGGCGGCACCATCGACGCGCTGCTCGTAGGCGGTGTCGACACCCTGGGCGATGTCGGGCGACTGCGCGCCGATGGACACCGAGACCCCGCAGGAGGCGCCGTCGAAGCCCTTGTCCGAGGAGTCGTAGCCGATCTCCAGGACCTTGTCGCGGACGAGCTGCGCGATCGGCGCGTACGCCTTGGTCGTCACCTCGCCCGCGATGTGCACGAGACCGGTGGTGATGAGGGTCTCCACGGCCACACGCGAGGTCGGGTCCTCACGGAGCAGCGCGTCGAGGATGGTGTCGCTGATCTGGTCGGCGATCTTGTCGGGGTGGCCCTCGGTCACGGACTCCGAGGTGAACAGGCGACGGGACACGGGCGGATTCCTTCTGTGGGATGGGCGGGAGGCGACAGTCTCCGACCTCCATGGAGATCCACTCGAGAACCGGAAGCGGCCCTGCCCGGCGCGGGTGCCTCCCCCCTTCACCAGGCGAGACCTCCGTTGACTTCCAGGACGTGCCCGTTGACGTAGGAGGCGCCGTCGCCCGCGAGGTAGACGGCCGCCTCGGCGATCTCCCCGCCGGTGCCCATGCGGCCCAGCGCGACCTTCGGCGCGTACGTGCTCCACACCGCCTCGTTCCGCTTGAGCAGCCGTCCCATGCCCTCGTCGATGAAACCGGGCGCCAGGCAGTTGACGGCGATGCCCTTCGGGGCGAGCTCAAGTGCGATCACCTTGCTGAACATCTCCACCGCCGCCTTCGTCGCGCAGTACGCGGACGCGCCGGGGGTGGCCCGGCTCCCCAGGGCCGAGGACATGGTGACGATGCGGCCGGTCCCGCTCCGCTCCAGGTACGGCACGGCCGCCTGCACGCAGTGGAAGAGGCCGTTCACGTTCGTGTCGACGACCTCCGCCCAGTCGGCGCCGGCCAGCCCCGCGGCGGGTCCCGGCCGGCTCAGACCGGCGTTGGCCATCAGGATGTCGACGCCGCCGAACCGGTCCGCCGCCGTCCGCATCAGCGCGCGCACGGATCGGGGGTCGCGCACATCGGTCTGCCGGAAGACGGCACGGTCGCCCAGGTGCGCCAACGCCTCGCCACCTGCGGGCTCACCACGACCGGCCGCACCCGCCCCGGCCTCGCCACGCGCACCGACCACGACCCTCGCGCCCTCCGCGACGAACGCTTCGGTGATCTTGAGTCCGAGGCCCCGGGTCCCACCGGTCACCACGGCGACCTTGCCCTCCAGTGCCCCCATCAGGTACCGGACCGCACCGTGAAGCGCTTGCCGCCGGCCCCGGGGGCCAGGGCGGCGGACGGCCCCGGGACCCGCCGGGGGGCAGGGCTGAGCAGCCGGGCTTCGAGCTGCCTGAGCTCCGGCGAGGGTTCCGTGCCCAGTTCGTCGGCGAGCACCCGGGCCACGTGCTGGTAGGCCCGCACGCCTTCCGCGCGCCGGCCCGCGGCGACCAGGGCCGTGATGAGCCGGCTGTGGAACCACTCGTTGAGCGGGTAGTCGTTGATGAGCTTGCGCAGCTCGGGGATGGACTCACGGGTGAGGCCCAGTTGTTCCTGCGCCTCGATGCGGATCTCGAAGGCCCGTACGCGCAGCTCCTCCAGGTGGACGAGGTGGCCGGCGAGCACGTCGCCGACGGGGTGGTTCGACAGCGCGGGGCCGCGCCACAGGTCGAGTGCCTCCCGGACGCCGCGCAGCGCCGCGGCCGGGTCGCCGTCCGCGAGGGCGGTACGGGCCCCGGCGACGAGCCCCTCGAAGACGCGGATGTCGATCTCGCCGTCGTCGGCGAGGATGCGGTAGCCGGGCGGGCTCGTGACGATCAGGGAGCGCCCGGGCGGCACCAGGTTCTCGCGCACCAGCATCCTGCGGGCGTGGTAGACGTACGTCTGGAGGGTGGTGACGGCGCTGCGCGGCGGTCTGTCGCCCCACAGTTCGTGGATGAGCGCCTCCGCCGTGACGATCTCATGCGGCCGGGTGAGCAGCAGTGCCAGGGTCTGGCAGACCTTCGGGGTTCCGGGCCGGTAGACCCGTCCGTCGTCGGAGACGATCTCGAACGGGCCGATGAGACGGAAACGCATGGGAGGTGGCTCCTCGTCAGCAGGACTGCGGCGGCGGCCGGACGGCCGTCGACGGATGCGGCCGCCCCGCCGGATCGCTCCGGCGGGGCGGCCGTCACCGTGTGATCCGCGCTGTCACTCCTCGCCGAGCAGGTAGCGGATGTGCTTGACCAGCTCGCCGATGTCCTCGCGCAGCAGGCTGTAGTGGTCGGCGTCGAGGTCGATGACCGTCGGCGGCTCGGCCGAGTAACCGCTGCTGTTCTCGAGGAACGAGTAGTCGTCGCCCACGGCCTTGAAGATGCTGATCGGCGCCTGGAGGGTGCGCTCGGCCAGCTCGTGGAAGGAGTACTCGAATTCGTAGGTCTGGCCCACGACCGAGATGATCCGTCGGGCGAGTTCGATGTCGATGCCCTTGAGCTCGCTGATGAACTCGGCGAAGGACGCCTCGTCCGTCACGGTCTCCAGGCACTTCTCCAGGTCCGGACCGGAGATGGTGCCGGTGAAGACGGAGAAGAGGATCGTGGTGTAGCCGCGGTTGGCGAAGGACGCCTCACGGCCCCACACCTTGCCGTTCTCGGCGCGCACCTTCGGGGAGCCCGGCGCGATCAGGAACAGGTTGTCCACCTTCTCGCCGGCCTGCTCCAGCTGGTAGGCGGTCTCGAAGGCCACGCGGGCGCCGAAGGAGTAGCCCCACAGGGTGTAGGGGCCGGTCGGCTGGAGCTCCTTGATGGCCTCGATGTCCGCCTTGGCCATCTCGACGATGGTCTCGTACGGCGTCTCGCCCTCGTTGATGCCGTGCGACTGGACGCCGTAGAACGAGCGGCCGAGGCCGATCTCGCCGGCCAGGGAGCGCAGGTTCATCGGGTAGCCGCCGAGGCCCGGCCAGCAGATCACCGGCTTGGCCTTGCCGGTCTCCGCGTGCAGCCGCACCAGGCGCGAGGACTCCTGGGCGACCTCGCGCTCCAGGCGGCGGGCCATCTTCTCGATGGTCGGGGACTCCAGGACGCTCTGCAGCGGCAGGGAGACGCCCAGGCGCGAGTTGAGCTCGCGGACGAGGCCGACGGCGATCAGCGAGTTGCCGCCCGACTCGAAGAAGTCGTCCTGCACCGAGGCGTTCTCGCGGCGCAGGGCCTTCTCCCAGACCCCCGCGATCTCCTTCTCGGTCTCCGTGCGCGGTGCGACGAAGGGCCGCTCGACGAGTTCGGCGTTGACCTGCTCGGAGGAGGCCAGTGCCTTGACGTCGATCTTGCCGTTGGCGGACAGCGGCATCCGCTCGAACACCACGACCCGGTTCGGGATCATGTAGTCCGGCAGGAAGCTGACGAGGTCGTCGCGGATGAGCTCGGCCGGACCGCGCATGTGGACGCTGTCCTCGCGCATGCCCTCGTGGCCGACCTGCTCGTCGCTGATGCGGCCGCCGACGAAGAAGTACATCGGGCCGCCCTCGACGCCGCCCGCGGCCAGGACGGAGTCCATGCGGCGCGAGGCGGGCAGCGGGTTGCCGGTCTTGGAGCTGTAGCCGGAGGACATGAAGCCCAGGTTCAGCCCGTTCATCATCAGGTGCTGGAGCTTCTTGCCGAGGGCGATGTACCGCAGCCACTCCTCGGGGGCCCGGCTGTACACGCTGATGCCGAAGCTCGCGGCCTGGTACACCGACTGGTTGATCGCGATGACGTGCTTCTTGAGGACGATGTCGTCCGAGAAGCGGGTCAGCTCGCCGTCGGCGTAGCGGTACAGGGCCTCGGGCAGGCCGGCGATCTTGTTGCCGTGCGTCTGGACGTAGACCTCGGCGTGGTCCTCGCGCGGGCCCGCGTGCGGGACGAGCTCGAAGGTGCCCAGGTAGTAGTCCTCGTCGGCGACGTCCAGCAGCTCGCGGACGGCCGGCTCGTAGGCGCGGTCGTGGATGTCGAGCCCGTAGGCCGGCAGGACCTGCTCGAAGAGGCCGACCATGTGGCCGGTCTCGATCTCCAGGACCTCCTGGATGTTGTTCTTGTAGACCGGCTCGATGCCGCTCTTCTTGCCGATGAAGTGGATCTGCGCGGTCGGCTTGCCGGTGGCCTCGCGCTCGCTGATCAGCACGAGCTGGTGGCGGACCGGCTGGTAGTAGTAGTAGCCCGGCTTCAGACCGCCGACGCCCTCCAGCTCGAAGTACATCTGCGTCGCGTACAGCGCGCCCGGGGAGGCGTAGCCGTACTTCGGCAGCAGCCGCTCCTCGCTGACGTACTGGCCGAACCAGCGCAGGATCTGGCCCAGTTCGGCGGGGGCCAGGTCGGCCGCCTTGCGCGAGTAGCCCGCGGTGACCTTGGCGCCGAGCAGGTCGAGCAGGTCGGCCTGGGTGACGGGGCCGCCCTCGTAGAAGCGGTACGTCTTGCGGGCGAAGACCCGGGCGCGCTGCTCGGGGGTGGGCTCGGAGCCCTCCAGGTCGAAGGCCGGGCGGGCGGCGAGCTCGGTGTCGTCGCGCAGGCCCGGGTTGGACAGCTGCGCCTTGACCTGGAGCTTGCTCTTCTTCGAGGCGTGGTGGGAGCCGTGGTTGCCCTGGTCCATCAGGGCGGCTTCCTTCTCGCTCAGCTCGACGCAGGCGATCAGGTTCTGGAAGCCGGTGCGGCTGTCGTTCTTGACGATGACGGCCGCGTTGCGGACCCACTCGTGGTTCTCGATGGCGAGGGAGATCTCGTCGAGTTCGACGCGGTAGCCGCGCAGCTTGACCTGGTTGTCGGCACGGCCGGCGAACTGCACGGTGCCGTCCGGGTTCCACTGGCCGAGGTCGCCCGTCTTGTAGAGGCGGGTGGGCGCGGCGTCCTCGGAGAGCGCGATCTCCAGGAAGCGGTCGGCGGTCAGGTCGGGGCGGTGCAGGTAGCCGCGGGCCAGCTGGACGCCGCCGATGTAGAGCTCGCCGATCTCGCCGACGCCGACGGGCCGGAGGTCCTTGTCGAGGATGTGGTACTCGGTGTGGTGGACCGGGCTGCCGATCGAGATCGACTGCGGGCCCTCGTCCAGGGCCTCGGGGTCGACGATGTACGAGGAGGAGTTGATGGTGCACTCCGTCGGCCCGTACAGGTTGATCAGGGTGCGGCCCGGTATCTCGCGGTGGACTTGGAGAGCGAGGTTGCGCGAGAGCGCCTCGCCGCCGCTGAATATCTGCTTCAGCGAGGAGCAGGCGTCGAACTTCTCGGTGTCGATGAGCGCCTGGAGCAGCGTCGGGACGCACTGGAGGGTGGTGACGCCGTGCTTGTGGATGGTCTCGATGAGGCCTTCGGGGTCGGCGTAGACGCCGGGGGCGCCCATGACGACGGTGGTGCCGTTGGCCGGGGAGAGGATCTCCCACTGGGCGGCGTCGAAGCTCATCGGGGTCTTCTGCAGGACGACCTTGCTCCGGTCGATCCCGTGCGTCTCGCGCAGCCAGCCGAGCTGGTTGACGACGCTGCGGTGCTCGATCATGACGCCCTTGGGCTTGCCGGTGCTGCCCGAGGTGTAGATGACGTAGGCGAGGCTGTCGGGGCGGGCGCCCTCGGCGACGGGCGCGGACGTGCCCTCGGGCCGCACGAACGCGTCGGAGTCGCGCAGGGTGACGACGGTGACGTCCTTCGGCGCGAGTTCGCGCAGCCGGGACACCAGGCGCTGCTGCCCCAGGATGATCTTCGCCTGGCTGTTCTCGATCATGTACCGGAGGCGGTCCTCGGGGTACTCCGGCGACAGCGGCAGGTAGGCGCCACCGGCGGACAGGATGCCCCAGGCGCCGATCATCAGGTCGAGCGACGGCTCGACGAAGAGGCCGACGCAGTCGTCCGCCGAGACACCGAGATGTCTCAGGTACTCGGCCAGGGCCGAGCTTCTGGCCGCCAGTTCACGGTAGGTGAGGCTCTCGTCGCGGTAGACGACGGCGGTCGCCTCCGGGTGCTCCGCGACCCGCTCGGCGAGCAGGTCCGGCAACACCTTGGTCCCCAGAAGGGTGGGCTCGAGCACGCTGGTCTCCTGAAAGGTCATTTCTCGCTTCCTTGTTTCCCTCGTGGAACAGCGGGCGTGCCCGACGCCCGCGCGATCGGGCCGCGACAACGCGGCGGACCCGGTCTGCAGCGGCTCACGCGCTACGGACGGCACCCGCGGGCCGGGTGCGCCGCGGGGGTGAGCCGGAAGAGCCGGACGGCGGCCCGGCGTGAAGAAACCGACGGACAGGGGACCAGGGCCACTCCCCCGGAAGGGCCGGCGGGACGGTGCGCCCCCGCGCACGGTCCCGGTGGGTGGGCGGGCCCCCTCGGCCCGCCCACCCGTGCCCTACCGGTCCTGGAGCAACCGGGTCACCGATCCGTTCTCGAACACTTCACGGGCGGCGCCCGCGATGAGCGGGGCGATCGACAGGACGGTGACCTTGTCCAGTCCGAGGGCCCCGGGCACCGGCAGGGTGTCCGTGAAGACGAACTCGCTGACCCGCGAGTTCTTCAGGCGGTCCGCGGCGGGGCCGGACAGCACCCCGTGCGTGGCCGCCACGATGACGTCCCGCGCGCCCTGTGCGAAGAGGGCGTCGGCGGCGGCACAGATCGTGCCGCCGGTGTCGATCATGTCGTCGACGAGGACGCAGTCCCGGCCCCGTACGTCACCGACCACCTCGTGGGCGGTGACCTGGTGGGCCACGTCCTTGTCGCGCCGCTTGTGGACGATGGCCAGCGGAGCGCCCAGCCGGTCGCACCACCCGTCCGCCACCCGGACGCGGCCTGCGTCCGGCGAGACGACCGTGAGGTTCGCGCGGTCGGCCTTGGCCCCGATGTGGTCCGCGAGGACCGGCATCGCGAACAGGTGGTCCACCGGCCCGTCGAAGAAGCCCTGGATCTGGTCGGCGTGCAGATCGACCGTCAGGATGCGGTCCGCGCCCGCGGTCCCCAGCAGGTCCGCCACCAGGCGGGCCGAGATGGGCTCGCGGCCACTGTGCTTGCGGTCCTGGCGGGCGTATCCGTAGAACGGCAGGATCACCGTGATGCTGCGGGCGGAGGCCCGCTTCAACGCGTCGATCATGATGAGCTGTTCCATGATCGCCTTGTTGATGGGGGCGGTGTGGCTCTGGATGACGAAGCAGTCCGCGCCGCGCACGGAGGCGTGGTAGCGGATGTAGATCTCGCCGTTGGCGAAGTCGATCGCCTTCGTCGGGACCAGGGTCGTACCCAGCTCGGCCGCGACGGCCTCCGCCAGCTCGGGGTGCGCACGTCCCGAGAACAGCAGCATCTGTCCGGAGCCGCTCACGCGGAACCGGCTTCCGCCAGCGTCGGGTAGTCGGTGTAGCCGCGGTGGTCGCCACCGTAGAAGGTGGTGGTGTCCAGCGCGTTGAAGGGGCCGCCGGCGCGCACGCGCTCCGGCAGGTCCGGGTTGGCCAGGAAGGCCGCGCCGAACGCGACGGCGCAGGCGACACCGGCCTCCAGCGCCTCCTCGGCCGTCTCGGCGGTGACCGGGACGCCCAGGTTGTCCGGGTGCGGGGACAAGACGATGGTGCCGGTCCACTGTGCGCGCAGCGCCTCGGTCTGGCTGCGGTTGCCGCCCTCCAGGACGTGCAGGAACGCCACCGGCGGCAGGGCCGCGACGAGCGCCTCGTACAGGGCGGCGGTGTCGCCCTCGGCGATGTCGTTGTACGGGTTGGCGGGCGAGACGCGCACGCCTACGCGGTCGGCGCCGATGCGCTCGGACACCGCCTCGATCACCTCGACGGCGAAGCGGACGCGGTTCTCGATGGAGCCGCCGTACCGGTCGGTGCGCCGGTTGGTGTTCTCCGCGAGGAACTGGTGGAGCAGGAAGCCGTTGCCCGCGTGGACCTCGACGCCGTCGAAGCCTGCCTCGATCGCGTTCTGCGCGGCGTCCGCGAAGTCCTCGACCGTCTGCGCGATCTCCTCGACCGTCAGCGCGTGCGGCTCCTGGTAATCCAGCGCGCCCTCGGGGCCGAAGCACTGACCGGCCGCGGTGACGGCCGACGGCGCGACCGACTGGTGGGCGCTCGGGTACAGGGACGGGTGGCCGATGCGGCCGGCGTGCATCAGCTGGGCGACGATCAGGCCGCCGGCGCGGTGCACGGCGGAGGTGACCTGCTTCCAGGACTCGGTCTGCTCCTGCGAGTACAGACCGGGGCTGTTCATGAACCCCTGGCCCACGACGCTGGGCTGGACGCCCTCGCTGATGATGAGGCCGGCGCCGGCCCGCTGGCCGTAGTAGGTGGCCATCAGTTCGGTGGCGAGCCCCTCGGGCGTGGCACGGTTGCGGCTCATGGGCGCCATGACCAGGCGGTTGCTCAGGGAGAGCTTCCCGAGGGTGACCGGCTCGAACAGCTTCTCGGACATCGTGTGTCTCCTCATGGAGGTCTTTGCGTGGTGCGGACGTACGGCAGCGGAGCGGGGTGGGCCGTGTCAGCGGCCCGCGCGTTCGGCGAGGTGCTCGGCGTGGGCGACGGCGAGACGGCCGGCGGCCTCGGCGCAGGAGGCGAGGACGGCCATGTTGGCGCGCGCCGAGCGTCCGTCGGTGGCCGCGTCGACGGCCCGCATCAGGTACTTGGTGATCCCCTGGCCGGAGACCCCGTCGGCGGTGGCCCGGGCGACGGCGGCGCGGATGGCCGTGTCGACCTCGGTGGAGTCGATCGCGTCCTGCTCCCTGACCGGGGTCGTGATCAGGAAGGAGCTGTTGTTGCCGAGCGCCCAGTGGGCCTCGACGGCGCGGGCGATGACCCGCTCGTCGTCCAGCCGGTGGGGCGCCCGGTGGCCGCTGGTGCGGCAGTAGAAGGCGGGGAAGTCGTCCGAGCGGTAGGCGACGACCGGGACGCACTGCGTCTCCAGGTACTCCAGCGTCAGCCCGAGGTCGAGGATCATCTTCGCCCCGGCGCAGACGACCGCGACCTTGGAGCGGGTGAACTGGATGAGGTCGGAGGAGACGTCCCAGGTCTCCTGCGCGCCGCGGTGGACGCCGCCGATGCCGGCGGAGGAGAAGAACGCGATGCCCGCGAGTTCGGCCGCCACGACGGAGGACGCCACGGTGGTGGCGCCGGGACCGCCCTTGGCGAGGACGAGGGGCATGTCCCGGCTGGAGACCTTGGGGATGTCGGGCAGGGAGGCGAAGCGCTCGATGTCCGAGTCGGACATGCCCACGCGGATCTCGCCCGCCTCGATGCAGATCGTCGCGGGTACGGCGCCGCCGGCCCGCACCGCGTCCTCCACCTTGCGGGCGGTGGCCGCGTTGTCCGGGTAGGGCAGACCGTGCGTGATGACGTTGCTCTCCAGGGCGACGACGGCCGCGCCCTCGTGGAGGGCTTCACGGACTTCCTCGGTGTAGACGACGGGGATGCCGCTGCTTGCGCTCATCGAAGGTCTCTCACTTCTCGTTCCAGTAGCCGGGCGGCTTGACCAGCAGGTCCCGGCGGGCCGCTATCTCGGTGAGGACGTGGGCTTCCCAGTCCTCGGGTTCGACCGGCTCCAGCGAGATCGAGACGGTGTCCTCGCCGGTGGCGAAGGTCCGCGTCACCGCGGCGGTCACCGCCTCGTCGATCGCCCGGAGTTGTTCGGCCGTGAAGTCTCTCGGGTAGTGCCGGACGTGGATGTGGGGCACGGACTCGGGTCCTCTCCAGAGCGGTGGCGGACGGGTGGCACACCGAGGACGGGGGAGACCTCGGTGTGCCACCGCCACTCCCGGCCCCCACCGGGGGGGTTCGGTGGGGCGGGAAGTCGGGGAGGAGCTCCGTCGGGTCAGGCGTCGACGGGCTCCCGCGCGCTCGCTCTGGCCGCTTGCCTCCTGGCCCGGCCGGGGCGCGGCTGGGCCAGGACGACGGCGGCGACCACGGTGAGGGCGCCGACGAGCTGGAGCGGCGACAGGGCCTGGTCGAGTACGAAGTACCCCAGCAGGGTGGCCGCGAGCGGCGAGGCGAAGCTCAGGAAGGAGACGGCGAGCGCGGGCAGCCGCTCCATGCCGCGGAACCAGATCGCGTAGGCGAACAGCGCCCCGATGATGCCGAGGTAGGCGAAGCCCGCGAGGTTCTTGCCGGTGATCGTGTCGGGCAGGCCCTCGCCGATCAGCGCGACCGGCAGGAGCACGAGGCCGCCGACGGTGAGCTGCCAGCCCGTGAAGGTCAGCAGGCCCACGCCTTCGGGGCGGCCCCAGCGCTTGGTCAAGACGATGCCGGAGGCCATGCTGAGCGCGCCCAGCAGACCGGCGATGACACCGGTGGAATTGAGGCCGGCGTTCGGTTGGAGGACCAGCAGGGCCACCCCGGCGGCGCCGAGCGCGCAGGCGACCAGGTGGATCTGCTTGATCTTCTCCTTGAGCAGCAGGGCGCCCAGGAGCAGCACGATCATCGGCTGGATGGACATCACCAACGCCGCGACGCCGCCCGGCAGGTGGTACGCCGCGACGAACAGCAGGTAGAAGAAGGCGCCGATGTTCAGGACGCCGAGGACCAGCGCACGCCACCACCACATGCCGCGCGGCAGCGTCCGGCCGATGAGTACGAGGATCAGGCCGGCGGGCAGCGCCCGCAGCAGGGAAGCCAGCAGCGGCCGGCCCTCCGGGAGCAGCTCGGTGGTGACCAGGTACGTCGAACCCCAGATGGCGGGTGCGAGCGCGGTCAGCGCCGAGTCGCTCAGCGCGCGGCTCCTCATCGGACCACGGCCGAGTCGGTCGTGCCGAAGAAGCGGTCGCCGAAGTCGCCGACGCCCGGGATCATGAACGCGTTCTCGTTGAGCCGTTCTTCGACCGACGAGGTGACGATCTTGACGGCGGGGTGCTTGGCGTGGACCGCCTCGATGCCCTCGGGCGCGGCGAGGAAATTCACGAACACGATGTTCTCCTCGCGCACGCCCGCTTCGAGCAGCAGCTCGAGGGCGGCGTTGGCGCTGCCGCCGGTGGCGAGCATCGGCTCCAGGAGCAGCACCTGTCGTCCCGCGATGTCGTCGGGCAGGTTCTGGTAGAGGTGGTGCGGGAGCTTGGTGGTCTTGTCCCGCTGGATGAGTATCTTGCCGACGCGGATGTCGGGTACCAGGGCGCGCAGCTCGTCCACCATCGAGTCGCCGGCCCGGATCACGGGCACGGCGCACAGGTTCGGCGTGAACTTCAACCCGTCGAAGGTCTCGCCGACCGGCGTGATCACTTCCTGCTTGTCGAACGGCAGCAGGTCCAACGCGGCTTCGAGCAGGAGGCGGATGATGCGGCGGGAGTAGAAGACGAAGTCCGCGCGCGAGGCGTCGCGGTCTCGGATGATCGTGTGCATCGCCCGCAGCTGGTTGGTCTGCGGCAGCGGGTGGAGGTTGTGGGGGCCGGTCGCCATGAGAACCTGCTTATCGTCGGTCGGTGCAGACGGGCTGCGGCCGGGGCCCGGCGGGGGGTTGCCCCGGGCGGCCGCGACTCGGGGTCGGGGTGTGCCTCGGTGTCAGGCGCTCTCGCCGGCGATCTCGGCGAACGCCTTGCGCGACTCGGCCACGAACTTGGCGACCTTGGCGCGGTCCTTGCGGCCGTCGGCGCCTTCGAGGCCCGTGTGGGCGTCGACGGCGGCGGGCTTGACGAAGCGGATCGCGTCGGCGACGTTCTCCGCGTTCAGGCCGCCGGCCATCATCAGGGGCTTGGGGGAACGGCGCACGAGCTCGGCGCTGACGTTCCAGTCGTGGGTGAGGCCGGTGGCGCCCTTGGCGCCGGTGGCCGGGTTGAAGGTGTCGGTGATGAACATGTCCACCGCGTCGGCGACGTCGTCGACGAGCTGGAGCAGCTCCTCGGCGTTGTCCTCCTTCACGACCAGGCTCTTGAGCACGTACAGGTCGGGGCGGTTGGCCTTGAGCTTGCGCAGCTGCTCCGGTTCCACGTCACCGTGGAGTTGGACGGCCTTGACACCGAGCTGCGTGGTGAAGGCGCTGATCTCGTCGGCGTCCGTCATGTAGCTGATGAGGACGCCCTCCTGGGGGGTCGTCAGGCCGCCGATGATCTCCGTCGCCGCCACCTCGGAGATGTCGTCCTTGCCCGACGGGAGGCGGAGCGGGAAGCCGAACCAGTCGACGCCTTCCTCGGCCAGCAGAGCGGCCTCATCGGCGTCGATGATCCCGGCGACCTGCACCAGATCCTTCACGTCACTCATGTGTGATTCCTTCTTGAGGTGAAGCCGATTGAACGGAACATGGGCGGGCATTGGTACGAGAGGACGTGCCCCGGTATGACGGCTTTCGTTACGCGTCGCGGGATGCTCTCCAAAAGCCTCGTTGGTCCCCATCCATGGGTCAACGGGCTCTATGTCAGATCCGTGTCAACCTTCGCCAGGTCTGTGTCAGAGACCGTCAGGTATCGGCCGACTGCCCCCGTTCTCAAGGCCGTTGGGCCAAAGTGAACCGCGAAGGCGATCAGCGGCCGCGCCGGCGCAGGAGGACGATCCCCCAGGCGGCCCGGCGGCGCAGCAAAGTGGACAGGGGCGGTCCGGGATGGCACGGCGCGGGGTACACCAGCTCGGGGAACCGGAGGGCGGCCCACTGCCGCGCGTCGCGTACGGGTTCCCGCAGCGGCCCGCCGCGTGCGGGGGCGAGATGGCCGGTGATCCCGGTGCTCACCACTTCACTCCGGTCAGCTCGGCGAGGCGGTCCCCCGCGTCCCACACGACGTGGAAGGCGATGTGGTCCAGCCGCCAACCGGCCTCCGTGCGCACGGCGCGGGCCTGGCAGTACCCGCCCACCTCGAAGGGGGCCGAGGGCCCGTCCCCGGGCCCGTGGAGGTGCCGGGTGAGCTGCTGGACCCGCAGCGTGGCCCGGTCGCCGTCGAGGCGGACGTCGTGGTTGGCGCTGATGTGGTGGGTGCGCGACCAGCGCGCCCCGGCCTCCCGGCGCAGCACGGCGAAGCCCTCGACGCCCGTGCAGGTGCCGATGGGAAAGGCGAAGGTGGCGTCCTCGGTGAACAACTCGTCGAACGGCACCACGTCGTGCCCGGCCGGGCCGCCGGTGTCGAGGGCGCTGACGTAGCGGTCGAAGAGGTCCCGCAGCTCGGCTCGGTCGCGCAGGACCCGTACCTGTGAGGAGAGATCCGCGATCTCGTCGTGGATCGATGGCATGGCCGCTCCTGGTTCGAGACGTCGGGTGTGGATCGGGCGGCCCGTGGATCAGGCGGGCCGTGGCGTGGGCGGGTTCTCCCGCCAGGTGTGCGCGCCGCCGAAGGCGCGGTGGCGTTCGGGGCGGTGCCAACTCGCGGGGGCCGGCCCGGCGCCCGCCGTTCCGCCGTAGTGGCCCTCGTAGGCCGCGGCCCGGGCGAGTACGACGGCGGTCAGGGCGGCGAGTTCGTCGGCGTCGGGCAGGCCCCGCACCACGTGGATCAACCGGCCTGGATCTTCCCTGCTCACAGGGTGCTCCTCCTCTCGTGACGGCCGCCGGTCAGACCGCGGTGTCGCCGGCCGCTGCCACAGCCGGGAGCAGCCCGAAGGCGCCCTGCGTCGTGTGGACCCGAGCGCCCGGCAGGATGCGCCGGACCAGGCCGCCGAGCACCCGCCCGGGCCCCACCTCCACGAACCGATCGGCGCCGGAGGCGGCGAGCGTCGCGACGGCTTGTGTCCAGCGCACCGGGCTGGTCAGTTGGCCGCGCAGCGCGACGACCGCGTCGGCGGCCGTCCCTATCCGCCCCCCGGTGACGCTGGAGACCAGCGGCAGCACCGGGTCACGGAAGGTGGTGGCGATCAGGGTCTCGGTGAACTCCGCCTCCGCCTCGTGCAACAGGCTGGAGTGGAAGGGCCCGTCGGACCGCAGCGGCCGCACCCGCGCCCCGGCCGCGCGGGCGGCCTCGGTGAGGTGGGACACCGCCTCGACCTCCCCGGACACCACCGTCTGGCGGGGTTCGTTGTCCCCGGCCACCTCGACGACCCGGTCCGTCGCCGCACGCGACTCGGCGCACAGCCGCACCAGGTCCCGTCGGCTCAGCCCGATGACGGCCGCGGTGGCGCTGCCGACCCGGTCGCCGACGGTGGCGACGAGTTCGCTGCGCAGCCGGACCAGCCACAGCGCGTCGGTCCACTCCAGGACTCCCGCGGCGACCAGGGCCATGTACTCGCCGAGGCTGTGCCCGGCGACCGCGCACGGCTCCAGGCCCTCGCCGCGCAGCACTTCCAGGGCCGCCAGGCTGGTCAGGAACAGGGCCGGCTGCGCCACCAGGGGGTCCTCCAGGTCCCGGTCGGAGCCGTCCCGGCAAAGCCGGGCCAGGGGGATCCCGAGCAGGTCGTCGGCCGCCCGGAAGTAGGTGTCGGCGAGCTCCGGGCGCCGGGCGAGCAGCTCTCTGCCCATGCCGGCGCTCTCGGAGCCCTGGCCCGGGAAGACGAAGGCGGTACGGGTCATCCGGTCACGTCCTTATCTGCGGTCAACCGGCGAGGGGCGTACGGTCCGGCCAGGGGGCGGACGCACCGCACGCGGCGCCTCCGGCGGCCAGCCAGCTGTCGGGAACCCAGCGGACGTCGACCACCGCGGGAGCGGTCCCGACCACCGCCACGGCGGCGGCGTGGGAGGTGTCGGCGGGAATGCCGACCATGGTCCAGTCGTCGGGGTGCCGGTCGTGGTCGATGCCGAGGTAGTCCTCGGCGGGGGAGCGGCTCAACCCTGTCCCGAGTCCCTTGAGAAACGCTTCTTTTCTGGTCCAGATCTGCCCGAAGAGCTGTCGACGCGCCTCACCGGCCTCGGCCCGCGCGATCTCCTGTTGCTCGTCCGGGTGCAGCGCCTTCGAGCAGATGTCGACGGTCTCCACACCGGGCAGCTTCTCCACGTCGACGCCGAGCGGCACCGTGCCCACACCCACCAGTGCGACTCCCCCGCTGTGCGAGAGGGAGTAGTGCAGCGGTGGCGGCGGCGGGGACATCGCGGGGCGGCCGTGCGGTTCGCCGCAGCCGGGGCAGGGCTCGCGCATGAAGCGCACGTCCTGCGGCATCGTCTGCGTGTAGCGGCCGAGCAGCCGGCGCACCGCCACGTGGGCGGCGGCGTACAGCAGGCCGTCGGAGCGCCTGATGAAGGCGTCGGTGCGCTTTCGTTCCTCCGCGTCCAGCTCCGCGAGGGCCAGCGCTTCGGCGTCGGCCCCGGTGGGGCGGCGCACCAGCCACAGGTCCACCCGGTCCGGGGAGAGGGTGAAGTCGGCGTCGGGCAGGTCGAGGTGGTTCACGACCGGGCGGGCGGTCGCCCGCAGGGTGGTCGTCGTCATGCCGGCACCGGTGCCCCGTGCAGGTGCGACTCCGGACCGAACTGTCCGACGAGGCAGTCGATGAGCTCCTGCGCGCTGTTCGCCGTCAGCAGCCGCTGGAGGTTCAGGTCGACGCCCAGCACCGCCTCCATCCGGTACTGCAGTTCGATGCCGGAGATCGAGCCGATGCCCAGGCAGCCCATCGGGCGGCCCGTCGTGTCCACGCGGTGCGGTTCGATGCCGAGGATGCGACCGAGCTCCTCCCGGACGTACTGCTCCAGCATCCGGGTGCGCTCGCGCCTGCCGACGGTGTGCAGCAGGGTGACGTCCGGCGGGCTGATGTGGATCAGCCCGGTATCCGTCTCGTACGTGTGCGACATGTGAAGTGTGGTCATGATGCTTTCCGGGTCACGGCGTACGGGTGTCCCCGTACGCCCGGGGGCGGGAAGGAAGGGAAGTCGTTCGCGGCGGGTCAGGGCGGTGAGGGCGACGCCCGCGCCGGTCAGGCCGACGGCCGTGACCAGCCCGAGCGCCGCGTCCCGGTCCACCGGGTACAGCGCGGCCACGGGGACGACCGTCAGGGCCGCGCCCAGTTGGACGCAGGTCTGGTAGAGCCCGCCGGCCGACTGCCGGCGTTCGGGCGGCAGGCCGCCGGTCGCCTGGAGGTGCAGCGCGGTGAAGGCGAGGACGAAGGCGGCGCCGACGCAGCCCGTCGCGGGCAGCAGGTCGGCGAAGCCCGGCCCGGGGTGGGCGGCCCGCGGGTAGAGCGCGTAGCCGATCGGCGCGGCCACGGCGCCGGCGGCGACCGCCCGGGCGGGCCCGAGCCGGTGTGCGATCCGCGCGGAGTGCAGGGCGCTCAGCGCGAGCGGGGCGCCGGCCGGCAGGAAGGCGAGCGCCGTCCGCCAGGGGGTCGAGCCGGCCCGGTGCAGGTCCGATGCGGCCACGAGCAGGAAGGCCACGTACGAGCCGTTGAGCGCGGCCGCCCCGATCGCGGAGCGCACCAGGGGTGCGTGCCGCAGCAGTCCGGCGTCGAACAGGGGGCGCGGGGAGGCACGTTCGGCCGCGACGAAGACGGCCCCCGCCACCAGCGCCCCGGCGAAGGCGGCGCCCGCGCGGGCGGGTTCCCGGCCGGCGCCCACGGCGCAGGAGAGCCCGTACAGCGTCAGCGCCACCGCGCCCGCCAGGGCGAGGCCGGCCGACAGCGCCGGGCGGCCGGTCCCCGCCGCCGGCCGCGGGACGGTCCCGTCGCGCGGGATCACCCGTAGGCCCGTGGCGAGCAGCAGCAGTGCGACGGGGGCCGGGAAGACGAGGGTCCAGCGCCAGTCGATGCCGGTGAGCAGGCCCGACAGCAGCAGGCCCGCGCAGAACCCCGCGGCGCCGAAGAAGGAGTACAGCGAAACCGCCCGGCGTCGGGCGGGGCCCTCGGGGACGGCGGAGACGAGGATGGCGAGTCCGGTGGGCGCGGTCAGCGCGACGCAGCCGCCCTTGACGATCCGGGTGGCGATGAGCACGGCCGCGCCGTCGGCGAGGGCGCCGGCCAGCGAGGCCGCGGCGAAGAGCAGGAGGGCGCCGAGGTAGACCCGGCGGCGGCCCAGGCGTTCGACGAGCCGGGCGCCGGGCAGCACGAGCGCGCCGAACCCGGCGGCGAAGGCGCTGACCGTCCACTGGAGCGCGGGCACGGACAGCCCGAGCCCGTCGCCGATGTCCGGCAGCGCCACGAGGGTCGCCGACACCTCCAGGGCGTCGACGAGCATGTTCGCGGAGAGTACGGCGACCAGGGCCCAGTGGGCCCCGTCGCCGCGGGCCGCGCCGTGCCCGGTGCCGGCCGGGGAAGTGGTCGAGGACTGCATGCTCTCGTTTCGACGTGAGGAGCGGGGGACGTGAAGGGCGGTCCGGCCGGGGAGGGTTCCCCGGCCGGGCCGCCCGTCGCCGGCGTGGCGTGGCGTGGGTGTTTCACGCCGGCGGCTCTGGGGGGCGGCACGCGGCGGCGGCGGTCAGCCGAGCAGCGTTCCGCCGGTGGCGTCGACGAACGACCCGGTGATCCAGCGGGCCTCGTCGGTCGCGAGGAAAGCCACCACATCGGCGATGTCCTCCGGCTCTCCGACCCGGTTGAAGGCGGATAGCGCCGCCATCTGTTCGACGGCCTCGGGGATGTCGAACACCGGGTTTCCGTTGCGGGTGATGCCGGGGGCCACGGAGTTGATGGTGATGTTCCGCGGGCCCAGGGACTTCGCGAAGTGCAGGGCGAGCTGTTCGAGCGCGCCCTTGCTCATCGCGTACGCGATCTCGTCCGGGTTCGCGAACCGGGTCAGGCCGGAGGAGATGTTGACGATCCGGCCGCCGTCGGGCATGTTCCGCAGCGCCCGCCGGATCAGGAAGAACGGGGCCTTGGCGTTGACGGCGAAGATCCGGTCGAAGTGCTCGGGGGTGATCTCGGCGATGCCGGTGCCGCCCATCACGCCCGCGTTGTTCACCAGGATGTGCAGGTCGGTGCTGCCCGTCCGTTCCAGCAGCCCCTCCTCCAGGTCGGCGAAGAGGCCCTCGACGTCCCCGTCGACGCCGAGTTCGGCGCGGATCGCGAAGGCGCGTCCGCCGTCCCGCTCGACGGAGGCGACGACCTCGTGGGCGGCCGCCTCGTCCGAGGCGTAGTGGACGGCGACGAGTGCGCCCTCCTGCGCGAGCCGCCCGGCGACCGCGCGGCCCATGCCCCGGCTGGAGCCGGTGACCAGCGCGGTACGGCCGGTGAGCCGCTCCGTGCCGCCGCTCCGCTTGCCCGCCGGCGGCGCGGTCCGGGTCGTCCGCGGCGCGTCCGGCGACGTGGTGGCCGCCGGTGACGCGGCGGTCGGCGCGGCCGGGCGGGCGGTACGGGGCGACGCGGGCCCGAACCAGCGTTCCAGGGCGTCCGTGACGCCCGGCTCCCCGGCGCCGCCCGACCAGACGACGTACCCGTCCGGCCGGATCAGCAGGGCGCCGCCCGCGTCGCCCGCGTCGCACGTGTCGCCCGCGTCGTCGGCCTGCGCGGCGGTGGCGAGGCGCACCCGGTCCGTCCAGGGCTTCGCCACGGCGCGCAGCTCCTCCCGGCGGCCCTCGTCGCCCGCCGGCAGGAGCAGCAGCCCCCGGCCCGAGCGCAGCAGCTCGAAGGTGGTGGTCGTGCCGTCGCCGGTGACCGCGCCGCGCCGCGGGGCGCGCAGGCCCAGCGCGGGACCGTCGCCGGGGCCGGACTGGTATCGGACGTCGAGGCCGCAGACGGCTCCGGCGAGGTGGGTGCGTACGTCCTCGTGTCCGGTGAGTTCCGCGAAGACCTCCCGCACGGCGTCGACCTCGGGGCCGCCGAGCAGCAACAGTGCCTGGGTCCTGACGTTGCTCTGGACGGCCTGTCCGACGGCGTGCCGTTCCTCGTGGTAGCTGTCGAGCAGCGCCTCGGAGCCGTGTCCGGCGAGCAGCGCGGACAGCTTCCAGCCCAGGTTGAAGGCGTCCTGGAGACCGAGGTTGAGGGCCTGACCGCCGATGGGCATCTGCTGGTGCGCGGCGTCCCCGGCGAGCAGGACCCGGCCGCGGCGGTACTGCTCGGCCTGCCGGGAGGCGTCACCGAAGGAGTTGACCCACCGTGGGGTGCCGGAGCCGATGTCCTCGCCGGTGATGCGCTTCCAGGTGTCGGCGACCTCCTCGAAGGAGGGCTGTCCGGCGCGCGGAGCGGTCCCGAACTCGTGCACCATGACGCGGGTGACGCCGTCGGGGCGTCGGGCGGCGATGGCGAGGCCGTGTTCGAGGCGTTCGAAGCGGCGGGCCGGGATGTCGATGCCCGCGACGTCGGCGCGCAGCAGTTCGCGTTCGGCGTCGGTGCCGGGGAACGCGAAGCCGCCCAGTCGGCGTACGGCGCTGTTCTCGCCGTCGCAGCCGACGGCGTACTCGCCGCGGATGGTGAGCCGCGTGCCGTCGTCGGTGCGTACGTCGGCGACGACGCCGTCCTCGGTGACGGTCAGCCCGGTCAGTTCGTGCCCGCGCCAGATGTCGGCGCCGAGGTCGGCCGCCCATGCCCCGAGCACTTCTTCCAGGCGGGTCTGCGGGACCTTCCACTGGCCCGGGTAGGGCGTGGGGAGGCGGAGGTCGAGGGGGATGCCCCCGAAGTGGCCGGCCGGATCGTGCGGGATGTCTTCCAGGCGGTCGAGCAGGCCTCGGGTGTCGAGGATCTCCATGGTGCGGGCGTGCAGCGTGGAGGCCCGCGATTCGGTCGTCGGCGCGGTGAGCTTTTCGAGGACCACCACGTCCGCGCCGGCCAGCCGCAGCTCCCCGGCGAGCAGCAGTCCCACCGGTCCCGCGCCCACCACGATCACCTGGGTGTCGGTGTAGTCCCCAGCCATGATCAGTCCTTGGTCTCGGTGTGTTCGGTGTGTTCGGTGTGTTCGGCTCGTGCGGTGCCGTTGCCGCTGCCGTTCCCGGCGCGGTTCTCGGCGTGGGCCTTCGCGTGGCCGAGCGTGGCCAGGCTGTTGGTGCCGAGGGCGGTGCGCACGTACTGCCGGGCGTCTTCGACGCTCGCCCCCTCGCCGAGCACCGCGGCGATGTTCGCGGTGTTCAGGGTCACCGTGTGCTGCGAGGACGCGGTCACGCCCCCGTCGTCCTCGGTGAAGGTCCAGTACCCGGTGTGCAGGGTCATCAGGGCCGGGAGGGTGGTCTGCTTGTAGGCGATCCGGGTGTGCGGGAACGTGACCCGGTACGACTTGGTGGTGTGGAGCGAACCGTCCTTGGCGCGGGTGTCCATCTCCAGTTCCTGGAGTCCGGGGGTGTCCTCGGTCAGCCGTACGGTCGCCACGTGCGGCAGCCTCTCGGGCCACAGCCCGGCCTCGTTGACGAAGTCGTAGACGTCCTTGGCGGAGCCGTCGACCCGGACGCTGTCCTCGAAGGAGAACGTCAGGTCCTCGGCGGCGTGTGCCAGCTCCAGGTTGGTCTTCAGCGCGGCCAGTTCGGAGCGGGAGTTGCGGTCGACGGCCTTGTCGATCCACGCGAGACCCGCCGGATCGTCGTCCACGGCACGGTAGTCGTGCAACAGCCTGACCCGCGAGGTGTCGGCGGAGAGCGCCTCGACGACCCATGCCCCGCCCATCGCGGCGACCGGTGGGGCCGGGAGTTCCTGGCGGAAGGTGACGCGCAGGGCCTGCGGGTCCAGGGTGCGGCGGGAGGTCCAGTTCTTGGCCTCGCCGTTGGCGGTGGCCCAGATGCGGATGTGCTCCTCCCCGGCGCCTTCGGCGATGTGGTCGACGTAGATGGTGGGAGGGAAGATCCGGGGCCAGTTCCGGACCTCGGCGATCAACCGGTAGACGGCGGTGGCCGGGGCCGAGACGGTGATCTCGTGCTCGACTTCGCGCAGGCCGGGCTGCGACATGCTGATGGCTCCTTGAGGCTGGGGCTCGGGAGGGTCGGGGCGGTTCGGAGTCAGAAGTTGCCGAGGCCGCCGCAGACGTTGAGGGCCTGGGAGGTGATGGAGGCGGCGCTGTCGGAGGCCAGGTAGCCGACGAGGCCGGCGACCTCCTCGGGGGTGGAGTACCGGCCGAGGGGGATCTTGGCCTGGAACTTCTCCAGGATGGCGTCCTCGCTGGAGTTGTAGGCGGCGGCGTACCCCTGGCGCACGCGCTGGGCCATGGGCGTCTCCACGTACCCCGGGCACACGGCGTTGACGGTGATCCCGGTGGGGGCGAGTTCGTTGCCGAGCGCCTTGGTGAAGCCGACCACGCCGTGTTTGGAGGCGGAGTAGGGGGCGCCGAGGACGACGCCCTGCTTGCCGGCGGTGGAGGCGATGTTGATGATCCGGCCGCGCTTCTTCTCGCGCAGGCCGCCGGTGGTCAGCGCCTCGCGGGTGACGCGGAAGACGCTGTTGAGGTTGGTGTCGATGACGTCGTGCCACAGCTCGTCGTCGATGTCGGCGGTGACCCCGCCGCCGGAGCGGCCCGCGTTGTTGACGACGACGTCGATGGGGCCGAAGCGGTCGACGGCGGCCTGGATCCAGGCGCGGACCTCGTCGGTGGAGCGGACGTCGACCACGGCCCCGGAGACTTCGAGGCCCTCGTCCTGGAGCAGCTTTACGGTCGCGGCGACGTTGTCGGCGCTGCGGGCACCGATGAACACCCGGTGGTCCTGGGCGCCCAGCAGTCGGGCGACGGCCAGGCCGATCCCACTGGTGGCACCGGTGACGACGGCGACCTTCCGGTCCTGATCCGACATGTGTGTGTTCTCCAAGGGAAGCTGGGGGAATCCGGGGGGGGCGGCGGCCGCCGCCCCGACGGGTGCGGTCGGCCGCCGTGGAAGAGGCGCCCTACGCGTCGACGAGGGCGGCGGCCCGCAGGGTCGCGTTGACGGCCGCGATCAGCGCGCGGGGCGTGCAGTTGTCGGCGAAGATGTCGTCGTCCAGGGTGATCGCGAACTCGCGCTCGATCCGGCCGCCGGTCTCCAGCAGCGCCAGCGACTCGTAGCCCAGGGACTCGAAGTCGGTGTCGAGGATGTCTCCGTCGAGGTCGACCTCCTCGTCGGCGCCGGCGCCGTCCAGGAGGATGCGCTTGAGGTCGTCGAAGGTGAATTCGGTGGTGGACAAGGTGGGTCCCTTCGTGGGTGGCCGCGCCCGGGAGGACACGGCGGGGGGCGTTGTCGGGGTGGCGGTTCAGGGGCCCGCTGGCGGGGTCCGGGCGGGTCCGGGCAGCGGGTGACTACGGCGGTCGGCCGTCAGCGAGCGGCGGTCGGCGGCCCGTCAGTCGACGGCGCGGAGGATCACCGCGGAGTTGAAACCGCCGCGGCCTCGGGCGAGGACCACGGCGGTGCGCACCGAGGCGGTCCTCGGGCGCACGGCGACCAGGTCGAGGTCGTAGGCGGGCGACAGTTCCACGTTGGTGGTCGGCGGGATGAGGCCCTCGTGCATGGAGAGCACCGCCGAGACGACGTCCACGGGAGCCGCGCCCGCGCCCAGCCGTCCGGTCGTCGTCTTGGGGGCGGTGACGGGAACCCCGCGCGGACCGAACACGCTGGTGATGGCCTCGGCCTCCTCGCGGTCGAGCCGTTTGGTCCCCGCGGCGTCGGCGAAGACCACGTCGACCTCGGCGGGATGACAACCCGCGTCGGCGAGCGCCGTGTCGATGGCGCGGCGCAGGCCCGGCTCGCGCCCGCTGCCGGGCCGGGGGTCGAAGGTCGCCCCGTATCCGGCGAGTTCGCCGTAGACGGTGCGGGCGCCGCGGGCCAGGGCACTGTCCTCGTCCTCCAGGACGAGCAGGGCGCCGCCCTCCCCCGGTACGTAGCCGGACGCGTCCTCGTCGAAGGGCAGGTATGCGCGCTCGGGTTCGGTGCGGGTCGACATCAGGCCGCCGGCGAGCTGGGCCGCCCAGCCCCAGGAGGAGATCGGGGCGTCGAAGCCGCCGGTGGCGGCCAGTTTGCCGCCGGCGCGGATCTGGCGCCGGGCCTGCGCGAGGGCGTCGAGGCCGCCGGCGTGGTCGCTGACGACGACCCCGGAGGGCCCGTACAGGCCGTGGCGGATGGAGACCTGCCCGCTGTTGACGGCGTAGAACCAGGCGAAGGACTGGTAGGCGCTGACGTGGTTGGCGCCCCGGCCCCAGAGCTTGCGCAGCTCGTTCCCGCCGAACTCGACGCCGCCGGACCCGGCCGCGGTGACCACGCCCATGCGGTACGGGTCGATGTCCCCCGGCGCCACGCCCGCGTCGGCGAAGGCGTGGTCGGCGGCGGCCAGCGCGAGCTGGGTGACCCGGTCGGTCTGCGGTACGAGCCGTCCCGGCAGTTGTTCCTTGGCGTCGAAGCCGTGGATCTCGCCCGCCAGGCGGGAGGGGTAGGAGGAGGCGTCGAAGCGGGTGACCGGGCCGATCGCGTTCTTGCCGATCCGGGTCGCCGCCCAGAAGTCCTCCACGCCGAGCCCGCTGGGGGCGGCCACCCCGATGCCGGTGACCAGGGTCCTGGCACTCATGCGGTCCTCCTGTCGGGGCGGGTCAGCACCATCGCGCTGTGGAACCCGCCGAATCCGCTGCCCACGGTGAGGACGGCGTCGGTGCGGTGTTCCCGCGCGCGCAGCGGTACGTAGTCGAGGTCGCACTCGGGGTCGGGAGTGCGCAGGTTGGCGGTGGGCGGCACCACGTGGTGCCGCATCGCCAGGACGGAGGCGGCGATCTCCATCGAGCCGACCGACCCGAGCGAGTGCCCGATCATCGACTTGATGGAGCTCATCGGGATCCGGTAGGCGTGGTCGCCGAGGGCCAGCTTGTACGCGGCCGTCTCGTGCAGGTCGTTCTGCCGGGTGCCCGAGCCGTGCGCGCTGACGTAGTCGACGTCCGCGGGGCGCAGGTGCGCCGCGTCCAGGGCGACCGTGACGGCCTCCGCCAGTTCGCGCCCGTCGGGGCGCAGGCCGGTCATGTGGAAGGCGCTGGAGCGCGCCGCGTGTCCGGCGATCTCCGCGTAGACGTGCGCGCCGCGCCGGCGTGCGGCCGCCAGCTCCTCCAGGACGAACACCGCGGCGCCCTCGCCCAGGACGAAGCCCTTGCGGGAGGCGTCGAAGGGGCGGGAGGCGGTGCCCGGCGCGTCGTTGTACGGGGTCGTCGCCTTGATGGCGTCGAAGCAGGCCAGGGTGATCGGCGTGATCGGGGCGTCGGTGGCTCCGGTGACCATGACGTCGGCGCTGCCGTCGCGGATCAGGTCCGCGGCGTGCGCTACCGAGTCGATCCCCGAGGTGCAGCCAGTGGAGACCGTGGTGACGGGGCCCTCCGCGCCGACGGCCCAGGCCACCTCGGCGGCGAACGAGCTGGGCACGAAGTGGTCGTAGAGGTCGGGCGAGGCGTAGGTGTGGTCGACCACGGCGAGCCGGCCGTCGTGGCTGACGGCGCGGTACTCGCGGTCGAGCGCGCCCACGGCGCCGACGCCGGTGCCGAGGCTGACACCGGTGCGGTGGGGGTCGAGGCCGGTGAGGGCGAGCCCGCTGTCGGCGAACGCCTCGCGGGCCGACACCACGGCGAACTGGGCCGCGCGGTCCATGCGGCAGATCTCCCGCGGGGTCAGCCCGTGCGCCCGCGGGTCGAAGTCGATCTCGGCCGCCACCCGGGAGCGGAACGCGGAGGCGTCGAAGAGGCTGATCTCCCGCGTCGCCGTGCGCCCTTGGCTCAGCAGGCGCCAGAAGGCCCCGGTGCCGGTGCCTCCCGGCGCCAACACTCCGACCCCCGTGATCACTACCCGGCGAACCACCGGTACGGCCCTCCCCTCGTGTCGGCGTGGCGGCGACTCACTCGGACGCCTTCCAGTCGTAGAAGCGCGTGGCCATGGCGTCGGCGGGGGTGCGCCAGGTCGCCGGGTCGTACGGCTGGATGAACGGCAGCAGGTCGTGGCTGATCTTCATGAAGCGGGGGTCGTTGCGCGATTCCTGGATGCGCCGGCCGCCGTCGTCCTCGGCGAAGTCCTGGAGGTGGAAGTAGAGGCCCTTGTACATGAACAGCCGACGGCGCAGGGTGCCCATCCGCTCGGGCATGTCGGTCTTGTCGAACTCGGCGAAGAGTTGGGCCACTTGATCGCTGGACATGCTGTCCATCCGGGCCACGATCAGGTTGCTGTGCGTCATCGGGTCTCTCTCTTCCGTGCGTCGGGGAGTGGTTCAGGGGTGGTACAGCCGGATGAAGTCCGCCACGCCGTCCGCGATGAGCGCGTCGGCCTCGGCGCGCGGCACGGGCAGCGCCCCGAGGAAGGACCGCTGGACGACGCCGGAGGGAACCAGCAGGATGAACCGTTCCGCCGCCTGGTCGGCGTCGGGGATGTCGAGCAGTCCGCGGGCGGCGACGCCCCGGAGTCTGCGGGCCAGTTCGCGGCGGGCCTGGCGGGGGCCGGCCGCCTGCCACTTCTCGACGGCGCCGGCCGGCAGCCGGGTCACCTCGGCGCTGACGTGGCGGACGATGGCGAAGTGTTCGCGGAACGCCTCCAGCGGCGCCAGCCAGGCCCGGCCCAGCGCGATGAGGTCCTGCTCCAGGTCGGTGATCTCCGCCAGGCAGCTCTCGGCGACGGCCGCGAGGGCGGCCGCCACGGAGACGGAGCTGTCGAGCAGCACGCGCTCCAGCAGGTGTTCGTGGTCGGGGAAGCACCGCCGCACGGTGTCCGTCGGTACGCCCGCCTCGACGGCCGTGGCCTCGGCGGTGCAGTGTCTCCAGCCCTCGCGGGCCAGTACGGTGCGGGCCGCCCGGACGATGGCGCGGCGCTCTTCGGCCGCACCGTCCGGCGGCCGGGGGGTGCGCTCAAGGGTGGCCGGCGGCAGGGCCATGTTCGGGGTCCTCCTCGTGACGTGCTCGGCCGGCCGGCGGGTCCGCCGGCCGGCAAGTGGTGCGGGGCGTCAGGGAGTGCCGAACCAGCGTTCCAGCGTCATGGGCAGGTCGTGGTGGCTGCCGGGCGCCGCCCAGGCCACGTAGCCGTCGGGACGGATCAGCAGTGCCGTGGTGTCGCGCAGTTCCCCGTCCGCCGGGTCCCCGAGCGGTTTCGCGGTGACGATGTCGACCCGATCCGCCCAGGCCGCGGCCCGCTGCCGCAGCCGCGGGTTGTCCGCGAGGTCGAGGAGCACGCCTCGGGCGGGGTGCAGCAGCTCCGTGCTGGAGGTCGCGCCGCCCGGGCCGACCAGTTCCAGGCGCGGCATGCGCCGGCCCAGCAGCGGATGGGTGCCCGTGCCCACGTCGTAGGCGATCTCCAGGCCGCTGACCATGGCGGCGAGGTGGCGGGCCACGCCCTCGTACGCCATGAGTGCCCCGAGCGTGTCGCGCAGCGGCTGCACTTCGGCGCCGCTGAGGAACAGCAGCCCCTGGGCGCGGGTGTTCATCAGCAGTCGGCGGCCGACCGGGTGCCGCTCGTCGTGGTAGCTGTCGAGCAGGGCCGGCGGAGCGTGGCCCCGTACCTCCGCGGCGAGTTTCCAGCCCAGGTTGACGGCGTCCTGGATGCCGGTGTTCATGCCCTGGCCGCCCGCGGGGAGGTGGATGTGGGCCGCGTCGCCGGCCAGCAGCACCCGGCCGCGCCGGTACTCGCCGGCCTGCCGGGCCGCGTCGCCGAAGGCGCTCACCCACACCGGCTCGGCGGCCGATATGTCGTCGCCGGTCAGCCGCTGCCAGGCGGCGGTGACCTCCTCGAAGGGCGGCGGGCCCTCGCGCCGGCGCGGCGGTGTGCCACGTTCGCAGACGATGATCCGGGTGATGCCGCCGGGCAGCGGCCCCACCATCACCATGCCGCCGGGCAGCGTCTCGCCGATCATGCGGGGCTTGAGGTCGACGCCCTTGACGTCGGCGAGGTACATCTCCATCGTGGCGGCCGTGCCGGGGAAGTCGAACCCGGCCGCCTTCCGCACGGTGCTGCGCCCGCCGTCGCATCCGACGAGGTAGCCGGCGCGCAGGGTGTGCGTCCCGGCGGGGCCGCGCACCTCCACCTCGACGCCGTCGCCGTCGTCGCGCACGGAGAGCACCTCGTGGCCGCGCCGGACGTCGGCCCCGAGACCGGTGGCCCATTCCTCCAGTCGGGTCTCGGTGACGGACTGCGGCACCGCCTTGGCGGCGCGGCAGGTCGTCTCCCCGAGCACCCCGAAGTCGAGCGGGAGGCCGCCGAAGTGGCCGAGCGTGCTGGTCTCGATCTCGCCGAAGCGGGACAGGAGGCCGCGCTGGTCGAAGGTCTCCAGGGTGCGCGCGGTGAAGCCGAGTCCGCGCGATTCCCCCGTACGCCGTTCCAGCCGCTCCAGAACGACGACGTGGACCCCCGCGAGCCGCAGTTCGCCGGCGAGCGTCATTCCCGTGGGTCCGGCGCCGACGACGATGACCGGTGCGTCCATCACGTCTCCTTGAATTCACCTCCGGAGACAGTGCACCGGATCTTGACTACAAGGTTCTTCGGATGCGAACGGGCATTCAATGGCGGTGGATTCAGGACTCGGTCAGGTTCCACAAGAGCCGGTCCGCAGCCTCGGGGGACGGCCAAGAGCATGTCAAGGGCAGGTCAGGGGCCGGGTTTTGGACCCCTTTTCGGCGCGCCGGTTGAAGCAGGTTCGGACGTCGTTCTCGTTGTAGTACGTGCGCCCCGCCCGGTTGCGGCGGCGCCACCGCTCCTCGCTCGCCAGCCGATAGACGGTGCCCATCGGCACCTGCCACAGCCGCGCGATGTCGGCCCCGGCCAGCCAGCGCTCGGTGGCCGGCGCGCCGGCGGTGCCCGTCGGCCGCGCCGAGTCCATGGAGTCGCTCAGCTCGCTCCACCGGTCGCTGGTCCAGCGGTGGGCCGGATCGGCGTCGCACACGATCACGGGGCCGCCGGCCCGCTCCCCCGCCCGGACGGCGAAGTCGAGGGTTCCGGCGCAGTCCGGCCGGGGGCAGCCGCCCAGCCGGATGTTGCGGGCGGGGTCGGGGAAGGCCGCGCGGCGCCCGGCCCGTACCAGGCGGGCCACCTCCTCGCTCGCCTCGGCCGCCGCCGAGTGCGCAGCGAGCCAGTCCGTGTGGCGCAGCAGGAAGGAGGTGAGGGCGCCGGCGGTACGGGGCGGCGCGGCGAGCCCGCGCTGCTGGGCGACGAGTCCGCTCCACGAACCGAGTACGGAGACGATGCGCGCCCGTACGTCGGCGGCGACGGCGTTGAACGGCAGGCCCGGCAGATCGCCCCCGGTGGTGCGCTCGCGCAGGCTGCCGGGTGCGCCGCCGCCCAGCATCCGGCCGCACTCCTCGTGGAGGTGCGCCAGCTCGGCGATCCCGGCGGCGAGGTGGTCCCGGCACTGGCGGCACAGCCGTGTGCCCGCGGACGCGCGCCGCCGGGCGTGGCCGCTGCGGCAGCCCTCGCCGTGACACAGGGCCGTCACCGTCATGTCGTTCCCCCTTCTGCTCGCGCGCCGGTCCGAATCGTGTCGCGGACCGGGTCAGCCCTGGCCGAACCGGAAGCCGACGCCGCGGACCGTGATGATCCAGCCGGCGCCGATCTTGTTGCGCAACGTGCTGACGTGCGTGTCGACGGTCCGGCGCGACCAGGAGTCGCCCCAGACCTGCTCCATCAGGAGCTTGCGCGGAATGACGGTGCCGGGGTGGGAGGCCAGGAGGTAGAGCATGTCGAACTCCTTGCGGGTGGTCTCGACGGGCTCCCCGTCCAAGGTGACCTCCCGGGTCCCCGCGTCGATCCGCAGCGGTCCGGCGGTGATGGCGGCGGCCACGGGACGCGGCGGGCGCGCCCGGCGCATGACCGCTTCCATCCGCGCCATCAGCTCGCGGAAGCCGTAGGGCTTGACCAGGTAGTCGTCCGCGCCGGCCTGGAGGCCGAGTACCCGGTCCAGTTCGCTGCCCCGGGCGGTCACCGCGATCACGGCGATCTCGTGGGCGGCACGGATGCCCCGGCAGACCTCCAGCCCGTCGAGGTCCGGGAGTTCCAGGTCGAGCAGGACGAGATCGGCGTCGGTGTAACTGCGCAACGCCTCGCTGCCGGTGGCGACGATGTCGACCTCGTGCCCGTGGCGGCGCAGGCCGCGCGCCAGGGTCTCGGCCTCGACCGCGTTGCTCTCGACGATGAGAATGCGCCAAAGCGCCGACTGGGCGGGTCCGCTCGCTTGCGTTCTCAGACCCTCCGCGAGGGAGTGCCCTCCGTTCACTCCCGCAGCGACCGTGTGAGGTTCCAGCACAGCCATGGAACGCTGGTTCATCTGCCCCCCGTCCTCAAGCTCAGTTGAGACAACGTCAACGAACATACAAACCGCTTCGTCGGTTTGTCAAAGATCTGATTACCCCTCAAGCCCCGGCTAGACGCGCCACAAAGGGGTGAAACGGGGTGGGAGGACAGGCAGACTGTCGCTCGTCGTTCCGACGACCCACCCACCTTGCCGCAGCATGAGGCGCTGGACAATACCAACGAGACGGTTTAATAAGGGTGTAACTGCCCTAGGAGCGAGCGTGATGAAACAGGAGCGCGCCCTCCGGACCCGTCAGGCGCTGATCAAGTCAGCCGCCGCGGTGTTCGGACGGCGCGGATACGCGGAGGCGACGCTGAACATGATCAGCGCGGGAGCGGGAGTGTCCCCGGGCGCCTTGCACTTCCACTTCGAGAACAAGGCGGCCGTCGCGGCGGCCGTGGAGTCCGCGGCGGCCGGTTGCCTGCGCACGGTGGCCCACGAGGTGTACACGCGCCGGACCTCGGCCCTCCAGGCGCTGGCCGACAGCTCGCTGGCCCTCGCCCACGCCCTGCTCTCCGACGTGGTGACCCGCGCCGGCTTCCAACTCGGCCACGAGGTCCTGTACCCGACGGTGCACGACCTGCGCGAGGAATGGCACACCTACGTCCGCCGGCTGCTCAAGGAGGCGGACGCCGAGGACACGTTGCTGCCCGGCCTGTGCCGGCGGCACGCCGCCGCGATGGTGGTGGCGGCCACCATCGGCTTCGAGGTGCTGGGCCGTGACGACCCCCAGTGGCTCTCGCGGCGCACCCTGACCGGCTTCTGGCAGGTGGTCCTGCCGTGCCTGGCGGAACCGGAGGCCCTGCGCGCACTGGACCTCTGAGAGCGCTCCGAAACGGCCCCCGAAGGGCCCGCCCCGGGGGCCGGCGGCCCGCCGTCACACCGCGCGCAGGGCGCGGCCGTCCTCGCCCGCGGACGGCCGCGTCTGCCCCAGGACGGCCTCGCCCTCGCGCCGGAGCACCTCGCGCACGCGGCGGCGCGCCGACCGCGGGTCCGCGCCCGGCCCCAACACCCGCTGGAGCGCGCGCCCGTCCAGCAGGACGGCGTGTCGGGACACCACCGTGCACCCGGCCACCGGCTCGGGCAGCACCGACCACTCGCCGCGGTGCGCGGCGAGCAGGGGGTGCGGCCGGATCTGGCGGTGGACGATGCGTCCGGCCGCCGGGAAGCACACCCGTACCGACTCGGTGGTGTACGCGGAGCCGTCGCCGTTCACCCGGACCAGGGCGGCCCGCTGTACGCCGGGCCGCTCCTCGGTGACGTCGGCGCGGACGACGTGCGGGACGCGGCCGGGCCAGGCCCCCACGCGGTAGAGGGACTCCAGGATTTGTTCGCCCGTCCCGGGCACGCGCACGCGGTCCTCGAAGGTCATCAGCAGCCCGTCGAGGTCCTTCCAGTGCTCGGCCGCCACCCTGAGGCCGTTCAGCGCGGCGCGCGCGTCCCGCTCGGCCGCCGCGAGCGCCTGCCGCGTCCGCGCCGTCCACGGCCCGCAGACGGTGGTCTCCTGCTCCAGCGTCAGCCTCGACCAGCCGGGCGCCAGTCGCGTCACGCTCAGGGAGCCGGCCACCGAGGTGAAGGGGGCCCGTGGGTCCTCCTGGTGGAAGTCGGCCCGCAGGGCGCCCGCGTCGAGGTTCCGGCGCCACCGCGACGACGACACGGCGGCCTCCTCGGGGGCGGACCACAGGCAGAACCCGTCCCCGTCGCCGTCCGCGTCCAGCGGCTCCACGTGCAGGACGCGGGGCAGGAACAGCGGCCAGTGGGTCGTGTCGGCGACCAGTGCGTACAGGACGCCGGCCGGGGCTGCGGCGTCGACCGCGCACGACATCCGGTGTGCTCGCCCGACGGACATCGGACACCTCCTCCAACGCTTGACCAGACCTTGTCCCAAGCCGATGGAATCCCGCCGGAGCCTCGGCGGAGGCCCCGCGGAGGACCTGCGGCGTTTCAGACGGCGGCGCGTGCGCCCAGCACGCTGTTGACGAGGGCGAGGTAGCGGCGCGGGGTGTCGGCGGCTTCGAGCAGCTCACTGTCGAGGAGGATGTCGAACTTCCGCTCGATGTAGCCGGTGGTCTGCAGGACGGAGAGACAGTCGTAGCCGAGTTCCATCCAGTAGAGGTCGAGGGTGTCCTCGTTCAGTTCGACACCCTCGTCCTGCCCTCCCCAGAACCGCAGGACGCGGGTCAGGTCGGTGAGTTCCAACCGGTCCATGGCCTACCTTTCTCCTCCCACCGGGAGCGGGCTGCCCCGCCCGGGGCCCCGACGCGCGTGCCGGGCCGAGCAGAGTCTGGCCGCGCCCGGTCGAGCCCGCCTTGAGCGCGCGTGCGGCGGCGCTGGAGCACCGCCGTCCGGTGGGGCGCCCGCCGGTCCGGGCCGCCCGGTCCAGGCCGTCCTGTGCCGCGACCGCCGGTGCAGGCCGCCCGGTTCAGGCCGCGTACAGGTCGAAGGTCGAGCTGCGGCGCGGGCCCGCCACCACGTCCAGAGCCGGGTCCACACGCAGCATCGCCTGGTGCAGACGCTGGAGCTGGTGCGAGGGCTCCACCCCCAGGTCGTCGATGAGCCGGGTGCGCAGCCTGCGGTAGACGTCCAGCGCGGTCGCCTGCCGGCCCGAGCGGTACAGCGCCACCATGGCCTGGGAGTGCAGCCCCTCGTGCTGCGGATGTCTCGCCATCAGTTCGGCCAGCTCCGCGAGCAGTTCGGTGTGCCGTCCCAGCCGAAGGTCCACGTCGATGCGCCGCTCGGTGGTCACCAAGCGGCTCTCCGCCAGCCGCAGCACCTCGATCTCCAGGACCGGTCCGACCCGTACGTCGACCAGCGCCGGACCCTCCCAGAGCGCGAGCGCCTTGCGCAGCAGGTCGGCCGCGCGCTCGTCGTCCCCGGCCTCGAAGGCGCTCTGGCCGCCGGCGACGAGGCGTTCGTACTCGTGGACGTCCACGCTCTCCGGCGGGATCTGGAGCAGGTAGCCGCCGTGCCGGGTGGTGAGCACGTCCTTGGCCGAGCCGGGGGCGCCGGGGCCCATCGCCGTGCCCAGACGCCGGCGCAGTTGGAGGATGTACGTCTGCAAGGTGGTGAGCGCGCTCTGCGGCGGTTCGGTGCCCCAGATCTCTTCCATCAGGGTGGGGATCGGCGCCACCCGTCCGGGGTGGAGCGCGAGGAGCGCCAGGATCTGGCGCGGCTTGCCCGCCGTAGGAACGATCGATCCCCCGTTGACTTCGGCATTCAACGGTCCCAGAACCTGAATCTTCACGGTCTCCCGTCTCCCCTCCGGAATGGGTCGAGATGCTCACGGGTGTCAGCATTCGACGCGAGCACGGTAGCGGCGCGGTGTGCGATGTCCCCGAAATCTCGAGCCGCTGTCGAGCGGCCCTCCGAGGGTGGTGGGCCGAGGGTGGTGAACGAGCTCGGTGAACGAGCTCGGTGAACGAGCTCGGTGAGCCGAGGGTTGGGCCGCAGGCCGTGCGCCGGGCCGTCAGCTCGCCGGGACCAGCCGCTTGCGCGCCGGTCGCGCCGTCTCCTCCCGCGCGTCGGCCGCGCCCTCGGGGTCGGCCAGCAGGATCGAGCGCTGGAGTGCGCGCAGGGCGGTCGACGGTTCGATGCCCAGTTCCTCGACCAGGTTGGTGCGCAGCCGCTGGTAGGCGGTCAGCGCCTCGCCGCGGCGGCCGGAGCGGTGCAGGGCGAGCATGAACTGGCCGTGCAGGTTCTCGTGGGTGCGGTAGCGGCTGGCCAGGACGGTGAGTTCGGCGAGCAGCTCGCGGTGTCGGCCCAGCCGCAGGTCCGCCTCGATGCGCCGGTCGAGGGCGCACAGCCGGGTCTCCTCCAGCCGCCAGGTCTCCATGTCCAGTTGCACGCCGCCCGCCACGTCGGCGAAGGCGGGCCCGGACCACAGGGCCAGCGCCTCGCGCAGCAGACGGGCCGCGTCGCGGTGGTCGCCGGAGTCCATGGCGCGGTAGCCGAGGCCCGCGAGCCGGTCGAACTCGCGGACGTCGCTGGTGCCGCCGGCGCTGTTCAGTTGGTAGCCGCCGGGCAGGGTGACGAGGACGTCCTTCGCTGTCCGGTTCTCTTCGCCGCCCTGTTCCAGTGCCGCGGTGATGAGGGTGCGCAGTTGGAGCACGTAGGTCTGCAGTGTGGTGCGGGCGCTGCGCGGCGGCTCGCCGCCCCACAACTCCTCGATGAGCGCGGTCACCGGCACCACCCGGTCGGCGTGCAGCGCGAGCAGCGCCAGGACCTGCCGGGGCTTCGCGGCCGTCGGCGTGATGGAGATACCGCTCTCCCGTACCGCCAGTGCGCCCAGTACTCGGATGTCCACGACGTGCTCCCCCTGCTTGATCCTGGATGCTTCCTTGAGTCCTGCTGGAATGAGGAAAAAACAGCATCGCCGGTTTGTCAATACCAAACCGTTCGTACTGTTTCGTTCAAGACACTGTCCTGAAGCCCCGCATGGTGCTTCCGACCTGCCCCTTTACCCCTCCGAGGCACCATGGAGGGCCTGCCGTGGCATATGAAAGCTCCCCTCGGGATCCATCCCGAGGGGAGCTTGCAGCGGCCGAGAACCGACCGCACGGTCCGATCGGACGGCGCGGTCGAGCGGTCCGGGACACCGGCGACGCGGCGACCCGCGCCCGGCCACGGCGACTCCGGTGAGCGGTCTCAGGAGGCCCGGGCGGGCCGGTCGCCGGACCGGGCCGCCCGGGCGGAGCGGGCGGCGGTCGCCGGACCCGAACCGTCGGCCAGTACGTCGCCGAGCCGGTGCCGGGCGACCAACTGGGGCAGCATCAGCCCCCAGTACCGGGTGAGCGAGGAACGCGAGGACCACTCGCGCCGGTCGGTCCCGAGCACCTCGAAGCCGACGATCGCCGCCACGACGGCCGCGGCCGCGTCCTGCGGGGACACCCCCTCGGCCAACAGCCCCTCGGCCTCCGCCTCGTGGAACTTCGCCTCGACCCAGCGCTGCCACTGACGCCGCACCGCCCAGCCGCGCTCGCGACCCACCGCCGAGCGGGCACCGTTGCCCGCCACCAGCCCGAACGCGGCGCTGACGACGGCATCCCGGGCCAGCAGTGCCACCAGGTCGTGGGTCGAGTCGACGAGCGACTGGAGGGGGTTGCCCCCGGCGAGCCGGGAGACGGTGATCGTCCGCAAGGACTCCGCCGCCCGGTCGACCACCGCTTCCGCCAGGGCGCTCTTGCTTCCGAAGTGGAAGTGCAGACCGCCCGTACTGACACCCGCCCGCCTGCTGATGGTGGCGATGGAGGCGGTCTCGTACCCCTCCTCGGCGAACACCTCCGCGGCGGCGCGGACCAGACTTTCGCGCGTACGGACCGCGCGCTCCTGCTTCACCATGACATCTCCACAAACCGTATCAGCGGTTTGCCCCAGGGAACGTGTGGATCGTGATGGTCGGCCGGGCCGATCGAATCGGCCCGGAGTCCCCCTCGACCCCCTCAGGGAAGCACCGGCTCCTTGACCGCGGCCCGTGCCGCCTCCGCCTCTTCCCCGAGGGACAGTTCCAATTCGCGGATCTCGTCCACGACCCGCTCCCCGCGGTCCGCCGCCATGTCGAGGCGCGCGAGCACCGCGGGAGTCGCGATGCTGGGGTAGATGTGCTGGTAGAGCGAGGCCACCCGTTGTTCGAGGTCAGCCCGGCCGGTCAACGTCTGCGAGTAGAGCTGTACGCCGGCCCAACCGGCGGAGAGGATCCAGGCGGCCTCGGCGGGTTCCACGTGCGGGAGCAGTTCGCCCTGGGCCTTGGCCTGGGCCAGCCGCTGTTCGGTGATGTCGATCCAGGCGGGAACCGATCCCCCGCCGAAGATCTCCCGCATGTCGGGCCCCAGGGACAGCCGCGCGCCGGCGCTCAGCATGGGATGGCGCCGCATCCGGTGCCCGAGCACCATGCCGACGTCGAAGAGTTCTTGGAGCTTGCTCTCGCGCGGTGGGACACCGCCTTCGGCCATCTGCTCGTCGAGGACGCCCTGCGCCAACTCCTGCTTCGAGGAGAAGTGGAAGTACAGCGCACCCTTGGTGACGCCCGCCCGGGCGAGGATGTCCGCGATCGTCGCCGCTTCGTAGCCTCGCTCGTCGAAGACGGCGGCCGCCGCCTCCAAGATTGCGCGCCGCGTGCGGACCGCACGCTCTTGCCGTGCCACGATGCCTCCGATGGTGTGTGGGAAAACCGACCAGGGGGCTCTCTTCGGAGATCCCCCTCTCCCCCACCTCAAAAAGAACCAGAAGGTCCGTATTTTATCAAGTCCAGGAAGATAACAACCTGGAGTTCGAGGCGCTTTCATCGGGGCGCCTCCTCCCGTCGCCCCGCTTCACACGGGAGCGAACCACCCTCTTCCGGGCGACCCCCCGACCCCCCGTGCCGAAATCAATACTAAACCGCTTGATCGGTTTGTTGCAGGTTTCAACCGCGTGTCCGCGGGCTGGCGCCCCATGCGCCGGACCCACTCTCCGCAGGCGGCAGGGGGTACGGACATTTGAGGCGGCGCCCCCTCGCGGGGGCCGCCGAGGAACGGAATAGCACCTCCCACTTGGGACGGGACCTCCCGGTGCCACGCAGTGCGATCAATTCGTAACGTGCCTGGTAGGGGTCGGGATGGGGGGCCCGCGGACCCTTGTCGACGCCCACTCGCGACATGGGCCGTGTCACAACTGCCCTTCGAACCACCTTGCAAACAAAACCGGAGAGTACGTATCTTGCGGGATCAGGAGTGCACCCCAACCGTCGTTACGACTCTGTGGAGAGGTCAATGACCCTGCTGACGTTCCAAACCGACGCCCAGGTGCAGCCCCTGACCGGGACAGGGGCGCCTTGGACGCGCTGCAACGACCTTCCAGAGCTCACGAGCACGGTACCGAGGGAATACGTCCACCGGAGTTCCGTCGCAGAGGTGTTCCTGACCGGTTACCAGCGCATCGGTGACGACCTCTTCATGCTCAACGGCCAGTGGCCCCGCGCCCACACCTTCTTCACCACCGCCGACGGCACCAGTCACGACCCCGTTCAGGCCGGCGAGACCATCCGCCAGGCCGGGCTCCTGCTGTGCCACGCCGAGTACGGCGTACCGCTCGGACACAACGCGCTGCTGTGGAGCCTCGGCTTCAAGGCGGACCCCGCACAGCTCTTCATAGGCACCAGACCCACCGACCTCGAACTCGTCGCCTCCTGCCGGGACTTCGCCTGGAAGGGCAACCGGTTCTCCGGCTTCCTCGAAGTGAGCGTCCGCCGTGACGGCCGGGTCGCCGCCACCGGCACCGCGTTCTTCAGCTTCGTCCCTCCGGCGGTCTACAGACGGCTACGCGGCGAATGCACCAGCAGCGCCGCCGCACCCGCGGCCCGGGCGACTCCGATCCGCCCGGTCGAGGCCGGCCGGCTCCTGCCGATCGACGTCGTCCTCGCCCCCACCGGGGAAGCGGGCCGCTGGCTGCTCAACCCCGACCTGAACCACCCGATCCTGTTCGAGCACGCCAACGACCACCACCCCGCGATGGTCCTGGTCGAGGCGGCCCGCCAGGCCGCGTACAGCTCCTTCGCCACCGACTCGTTCAGCGTCACCGGCATCGAGTCGTCCTTCCTCAACTACGCCGAACTCGACGCTCCGTGTTGGATCGAGACGGAGCCGGCCCCTTCCCCGGACCCCTCCGTGCGCACGGTGCGGGTGGTCGGCCGTCAGGGCGACGTGAAGGTCTTCGAGGCCACGGTCACCGGCACGGTTCCCGTCGCCGCATCCGGGCCCGTCACCACCCCGGCGCTCGCCGCCCTCTGATCCCGGTACCAGGAGGCGTACCGCTCGAACGTCTCCGCCGGCCGCGGGCCCGGCTCCGCCCCCACCAGCTTCCACAGCCGGCTGCTGTCGTACCAGTGGTCGACCGTGAGCAGGGAGAGCCTGCGGCGTACCAAGGGATCGTCCGCGCCGCCCAACAGCGCCAGCGCCTCGTCCAGGGTGATCTCACCCTGCGGCAACGGCACGTCCAGCGCCCGGCCCACGGCGGTGATCAGCTCACGGCAGGTCACCGGCTCCGGGTGGGAGGCGTGCAGCACCTGCCCGGCGGGCAACCCGGGCAGCCGGGCGAGGTCCGCCAACGCCCCCGCCAGCGCGTCCGCCGAGATCATCGAGATCCGCGCCCGGCCGCCGTCCACCCAGTGCGGGAGCCGGCCCATCAGGTCCGCGATCGCGGGGACTACCCACGTGTCCCCGCGGCCGTAGATCAGGTGCGGCCGCAGTACGGTACCGCCGGCCGCGAGGACCAACCGTTCGGCGGCCAACCGCGTGACGCTGGTCGAGGAGGACGGCTCCTCGACCAGTACCCCCTCCGCCGCGCCCCGGTGCGGCTCGTCCCGGTACACGGCCGCGGTGCCCAGGTGCACGAAGCGCCCTACGCCGGCGCGCTCCGCCTCCGCCAGCAGGGCGCGGGTGCCTTCGGTGTTGACCGCCCGGCACTGTTCCTCGGTGCCACCGATCCGCGCCGCCAGGTGGACGACGGTGGTGACGCCGTCGCAGATCCCGCGCAGCGAGCCCGGGTCGGTGAGGTCGCCGGTCACGGTCTCGACGACCCGAGCGTCGGCGTCGTCCCCGGGGGTGGGGCGGCGGTGGGTGAACAGCCGCAGCACGGGGGCGTCCGGACCGGTGGTCCGCAGCCGTCGTGTCACGTGGGAGCCGACGAAGCCGGTGCCGCCCGTCACGAGGATCCGCTCGGGTATCAACGACAGCCTTTCGCCGGAGAGCCGAAGGCTCTGGTGGGGGCACTGCTGGAGCTCCGCAGGAAGTCTCGTAGGGCGCTCTCCGCCGAAGGTGCCTTGACGGCCGCTCCCCGCCGGGGTCCTCACCTGTCATACCCCATACGCGGCTCGGTGATCACCCACCCACGGGAAAGTAGGCTGAGAATATGATCAGCTCAACTCCCCGTCTGACGCCGGTGACCAGTGACAACTTCGACGCCGTGTGCGCGATCCGGCTCCACCCGCACCAGGAGCACTTCGTCTCTCCTGTCTTGAAATCGCTTGCCGAGGCGTACGTCCACGGGCCGCTCGCCTGGCCCCGGGCCATCGTCGACGGCACCGAAGTGGTGGGGTTCGTCATGGCGTTCCTCGACTACCCCTGGGACGGCGACCCGGCGGACCGGCGCTCGGGCCTGTGGCGCCTGAACATCTCCGCCGACCACCAGGGCAAGGGGTACGGCAGCTTCGCGGTCCGGGCCGTCGCGGAGGAGGTCCGCCGCTCCGGCGGCTCGCGCCTCTACGTCACCTGGCACGCCGGGGAGCGCGGCCCCGAGCCCTTCTACCTCGGGCTGGGCTTTCGCACCACGGGGGAACTCAGCGGCGGCCAGCGGGTGGGCGTCCTCGACCTGGCGCCCTCGAAGTAGCGCCGGCCGGGTACGGGCCGCCGCTCACCCTTCGCTCGCGGGTCCCTTCACCGGGGCGCTCACGCCGTCACCGGCCGGTAGGTGCAGACGTTCACGCCCGTGGAACCGGTGACCACGGAAACCAGCTCCAGCGTCCGCAGGCCGCCGTCCTGCGGGAAGATCGACTTTCCGCCGCCGAGCAACACCGGCATGTCGATGAGGCGGAGTTCGTCGACCAGGCCCTCGCTCAGCAGGCCGCGGACGAGCGTGGGGCTGGCCATGACGATCACGTCGCCCCCGTCGGTCGCGCGCAGCTCCGCGATCCGGGCGGTGGCGTCGGCGGCGGGGACGAGCCGGGTGTGTTCCCAGGTCGGCTCGTCTTCGCCCAGCGTGCCGGACACCACGTACTTGGGCAGGGAGTCCATCCGGTCGGCGAAGGGATCAGCGGCCCTCTCGGGCCACGCCGCCGCCATCGTCTGCCATGTACGGCGCCCGAAGAGCAGCGCTTCGGCGCCCGCCAAGGTGTCGGTGAAGGCGCCGCCGACCACCTCGGGGTCGAAGAACGGGTGGGACCAACCACCGTGGCCGAAGCCTCCGTCTCGGTCCTCGTCGGGGCCGCCCGGAACTCATCGGCCCCCCACGTCCGCCGCGCAAAATCGCCGTCCATGTCGATCATCCTGCACCCTCAAGCATGATTGAGGTCGGAGAATATGATCACATGGCGGTATGACGAGGACTCTGTACCTGCTCTGCTCGGCCGCCCCGCCCGTCTTCGACGTGGCTCATGTCATCGAGGACGCCCAGTCGCGCGGCTGGAACGTCTGCCTCGGTCTCACCCCGACCGCCGCGCTCTGGGTGTCCGCCAGCCTCGACGGACTGGCCGCGCTCACCGGGAATCCCGTGCTGTGGCAGTACCCGTTGCCCGGCGACCCCGACGCCTGGCCGCCCGCGGACGCGGTGCTCTTCGCCCCCGCCACCTTCAACTCGCTCAACGCCTGGGCCCTCGGGCTCACCGACCGGTTCGTCGCCGGGGTCGCCGCGGAGGCCATCGGCCGGGGCACCCCGACCGTGGCCGTCCCCTGCCTGAGCACCGCCCTGGCGGCGCACCCGCGCTTCGAGCTGTCGCTGACCGTGCTGCGGGGCGCGGGCGTTGAGCTGCTGTACGGCGAGAGCGGCTTCACCCCCGCCCCGCCCGGCGAGGTCGCCCCGGCGCCCTTCCCCTGGACACCGGCCCTCGACGCGGTGGACCGGGCGACGGCCCGCCCGACCCCGTGACCGGCCGCACGGCTGACCGGCTGCCGGCTACTCCCCGGTGACCCCGTCGATGACCTCGCGCAACAGGTCCGCGTGGCCGTTGTGCCGGGCGTACTCCTCGATCATGTGGGCGAGGACGTAGCGCAGCGAGTACTTCTCCTCCCCGAAGTGCCCCTGTACGTCCAGCGACCCGGCGGCGTCCACGATGGCCCGCGACCGCGCGCAGGTCTCCTCCCAGATCCGCAGCGATTCGGCCGGGTCCGCGTCCTCGACGTGGAACTCCGTCCACTCCCCGGCCGCGTTCTTCGGGAAGTATCCCCGTACGTCCTCGTCGTTCATGACGTTGCGGAACCAGCCCCGCTCGACCTCGGCGAGGTGCCGTACCAACCCGAGCAGGCTCAGCCCCGATGGGGGTACGGCCCTGCGCCGCAGTTGCTCGTCCGTCAGGCCGGCGCACTTGGTCATCAGGGTTTCACGTTGCCATTGCAGCACGCTGGTCAGCGTGGCCCGTTCGTCGCCGTCCTGTACGGGCGGCGTCCTCTTCGCTTCCTTCGTCACTTCGTTCACCTGGGCATGATCACACCGGCCCGCGGGCGAAGGCGTCCGAAAATCCGGCGCGGCCGGGCGCCGGGCTGGCGCTAGCCGGCGCCGGCCGTCCGGTACTCGCCCACCCGGGCCGCACCCACCAGGCTCGGGAGCAACAACCCCCACAACGCCGCGACCTTCCGGCGCAGCTCCGCGTACGACAAGCCGGTCCCGGACAGCACCTCGATCCCCGACAGCGCCGCGGCGACCAACGCCTCCGCCTCCTCCCAGCGCTCCGAACCGAGCTCCGAACCGAGCTCCGGGCCGAGTTCCGGGCCGAGTTCCGGGCCCAGCTCCCCGGCCCCGGCGAGCTCCGCGTCGCCGCCGAACCGCCCGCCGCCGCCGAACCCGGCCCCCGCCAACTCCCCTGCGTCCCGCGCCATCCGCAGCAACCCGCACACCGACGCCAGCCACGCCTCGTGGAAGTCCAGCACCGCCGGCTCCTGCCCCGCGCACTCCTTGGTGATCCGGAAGCTCGCCGGGATCGCCGCGTCCTCGTGCAGCGTCCGCGCCAGCCAGTGCGTCGTGTCGATCAGCGCCTGCAACGGCGAGGCCCCGCCCTCCCGAAGCCCTCGCACCGCCTCCTGCAACAGCCGACACCCCTTCCGCTGCACAGCGTCGGCCAGGTCGTCCTTCGATGCGAAGTGGAAGTACAGCGCTCCCTTGGTGACCCCCGCCGCACGCGCGATGTCCCCCAGTGTCGCGTTGGCGTAACCGTGTCGGTGGAACAACTCGGCCCCGGCGAAGACCAACCGCCTACGTGTCCGCTCCGACCTCTCCTGCACCGCTCGTCTCCTCTCGCCCGCGCCGCCACGCACGCACCGCACCGCACCGACCCGTACACCAGGCCCGCACATCAAGCCCGTACATCAGGCCCGTACGAGCCGCTCCCGCACATCCGTCGCGCCTGCCCCGACACCGACACCGGCAGTCGCCCCGGCACCGAGCACCCGCCCCGCGGCCACCCCGTCCGGGCCGGCCATGAGGATCGACCGCTGCAGCCGCCGCAACGCGGCCGACGGCTCCAGCCCCAAGTCCCGCACCAGCGTGGTCCGCAGCCGCTGGTACACGTCCAGCGCTTCCCCGCGCCGTCCCGACCGGTGCAGCGCGAGCATGAACTGCCCGTGCAGGTTCTCGTGCGTGCGGTACCGACTCACCAGCACGGTCAGCTCGGCCACCAGCTCCCGGTGCCGCCCCAACCGCAGGTCGGCCTCTATCCGCTGGTCCAGGGCGCACAGCCTGGTCTCCTCCAGCCGCCGCGCCTCCATGTCCAACTGCACACCGCCGTGAACGTCGGCGAACGCCGGTCCCGACCACAGTGCCAGCGCTTCGCGCAACAGCCGCGCCGCCCCCGGGTGGTCGCCGGCGTCCATCGCCCGGTAGCCCATCGACGACAGCCGGTCGAACTCCCGCACGTCGCTCGTCCCGCCCCCGCTGTTCAGCAGGTAGCCGCCCGGCAGCGTGACCAGCACGTCCTTCGCCGTCCGGGACCCGTCGCCGCCCTCCAGGGCGGCCGCGATCAGCGACCTCAGCTGAAGTACGTACGTCTGCAGCGTCGTGCGGGCGCTGCGCGGCGGCAGACCTCCCCACAGCTCCTCGATCAGCGCCGAGACGGGTACCACCTGATCGGCGTGCAGGGCCAGAAGGGCCAGGACCTGCCGGGGCTTGGGGGCGGTCGGCGTGATGGAGATCCCGTTCTCCCGCACGGCCAGTGCGCCCAGTACATCGATGTCCACGTCGTACTCCCCTGTCCTTGGATGAGTCGCAGGAGCCAGTAAAAAACGGGACAGACGGTTTGTCAACCGCGCTCACACCACGCCTTCGTCACTCCAACCCATCCCTCCTACCACCTTCCCCTTCGCCCCACCTGCGATGATTCCGCCTTTCCGTAGGCATTCGCCCGCGCCGGGCACCAACCCGGCCACCTCCGATCACCAAACCAAACAGTCTCTTTCTGCTACTCCGGCGCCTGCCCACCCAGCATCAGCGTCCAGATCCGCGCCACCATCTCCGGCGCGGCCCACCCCGGCTCGGCGGCGCCCAGCAACTCCAGCCCGACCGTCGAGGCCACCACCGCCCGCGCCGCGTCCCGCCGGGACACCCCTTCGGCGAGGGCCCCGCCCCGTTCGGCGGCCTCCAGCAACTCGTCCACCCACGACCGCCACTCGCCCCACACGTCGATCCGGCCCCCTCGCGAGAGGTCGGCGGACAGCCCGAAGCCGGCCCGCACCACGACGTCTTCGGCGAGCAGCGCCATCAGCGCGGACGTCGAGTCCGACAGGACCCGCAACGGGTCCGCCGTCAGCTCCCCGGCCGCCCTGGCCCTGTCGATGATGCGCCGCACCGCATCCACGGACCGGTCCTCGACGGCCTGGGCGAGCGCGGCCTTCCCGGCGAAGTGGAAGTGGAACCCTCCGGTGGTCACTCCGGCCCGGTGGCTGATCGTGGCGACGGACGCGGCGGCGAACCCCTCCTCCACGAACACCTCGGCCGCCGCGCGCACGAGTGACTCCCGCGTGCGCGCGGCACGCTCCTGCTTATCCATGGGGGCTCCACAAACCGCATGCGCCGCATGCGCGGTACACCTGAGGTGGTGTGAGGGGATCAGGCGGCCACAGTCGGTGCCCACAGCCGAGTCCGGGCGGACTCCCACTGGAGCCCCGTCCGCCCCTCCCCGCCGGCCACTGCCCGTACTCCCCACGCAGCCTCGCCATGACCCGTCTCCCCACCGATCCCCCACATCCGCCTCCCCGTCCCTCCCCACACTCGCGTCCAAGCCGTCTCGGCCCCGGCCCGATCGGCCGAAATACGCTCGCCGTGACGACCTGGGTGCAACCCGCCTACCCGCTGCTACTGTCAGCCTTCATGAGTGGTGACATCGGTGTTCTCGTAGGCAAGTCCGCCCTGATCACAGGTGCCAGCGCCGGCATCGGGGCTGCCGCGGCCCGGGTGTTCTGCCGCGAAGGCGCCGCAGTGACGCTGGTCGCCCGCCGGGAGGCGCAACTCGCCGACCTCACCGAGGAACTGCGCGCCGCCGGACACCGGGCCCAGTACGTGGTCGCCGACGTCGCCAAGTCCGAGGACGTCGCCCGCGCCGTCGCAGCCGCCGTGAACACGTACGGCCGGCTGGACGCGGCTTTCAACAACGCCGGCATCGGCATCGAACCGAAACCCATGCACCTCCTCGACGAGGACGCCTACGACACCGCCATGGACACCAACGTCCGCGGCGTGTGGAACTGCATGCGTCACCAGATCCGCGCGATGCTGCTCACCGGCGGCGGCGCGATCGTCAACAACAGCAGCACCGCCGGCCTCGTGGCCACCCCGGTGGGGGCCACGTACATCGCCTCTAAGCACGCGGTCATCGGTCTGACCAAGGCCGCCGCGACCGAGTACGCGCCCCACGGCATCCGCGTCAACGCCGTGGCCCCCGGCTCCACGCGCAGCGAGATGATCGACGACTGGCTCAAGAACAACCCGGAGATGGAGGACGTCCTCCTCCAAGCCGCTCCGCTGCCCCGGATCGCCGATCCGGCCGAGATCGCCGAGGCGGCCGTCTGGCTGTGCAGCGACCGCGCCTCCTTCGTCGTCGGCACCACCCTTTCCGTGGACGGCGGTTGGACCACCCGCTGATCCGCCTCGGACAGCCACGCCGTCAACGATCCGCCGGGGGGCTCGCGTCCCGAGCGGCGTCGTCGGTGCCGGCGGCCTGAACGCCGTTAACGCCGTTAACGCCGCTGACGGTGCCCCACCCCACCATCCGCCGGACCACCGGCCCCGTCAGCGCCGTGGTCACCACGGCCATCAACACGAGCACCGTGAACAGTTCCGGCCCGATCACCCCGAGCCCGAGCCCCACGTTAAGCACCACCAGCTCCGTCACGCCCCGGCAGTTCAGCAGCGCCCCCAGCACCACCGCCTCCCGCACCGGCTGCCCCGCCGCCCACGCGGCACCCGCACCCCCACCCCACTTCGCGGCGACCGCCACCAGCAACACCGCCCCCGCCCACAGCCACGCGCCGGGGTCGCCGCCCAGCAGCCCGATGTCCGTCCGCAGGCCGCTCCCGACGAAGAACAGCGGCAGCAGCACCGGCACCACGACCTCGCGCATCCGCCGCGCCGCCCGCTCCACCGGCGCCCGGTCCCGCGGCACCACCGCGCCGAAGACGAACGCCCCGAACAGCGCGTGCACTCCGATGGCGTCCGTCGCGTACGCCGCCAGGCACAGCCCGGCGAACAACCCGACGACCCCGCCGCCGCCCCACCGCTCGGCACACCGGGCCAGGACCGGCCGTACCCCCCACCACATCCCGGCGAGGTACCCCACGGCCAGGACCCCGGTGACCACGGCCCCGGCGACGCCGCGCCCGTTACCGCCCGCCACCGCCACGACCGCCGCCAGCAGGCACCACGCCACCACGTCCGCGACTGCCGCGCACGCCATCGCCACCACCCCGACCGGCGTACCGTGCAGCCCCTGCTCCGTGAGGATGCGCGCCAGTACGGGGAACGCCGTCACACTCATCGCCACGGCCACGAACAGGACGAACGCGCCCCGCCCCACCCCGTCCGGCGCGAACGACCCGTACATCGCCGTAGCCAACAACCCGCCCAGCACCAGGGGTACGACAACGCTCGCCTGGCCCACCACCACCACGGCCCGCCCGCGCCCGCGCAACAGCCCGTGGTCCAGCTCCAACCCCACCAGGAACATGAAGACGACCAGACCCAGGTTCCCCAGCACCCCCAGGTACGGGAGCACCTCCGCCGGCAGCAACCAGCCCTGCGCCGCGGGCCACACCCACCCCAACAGCGAGGGCCCCAGCGCGATCCCCACGGCGATCTCCCCGATCACCGCCGTCTGCCCGCACCTGCGCATCACCACCGCGCCGGCGCCGCACAGGAACAGCACCACCGGCATCGCGACCAGCACCCCCGGCAGTGGATCACCCGCCACATGCCCTCCCCCACGACGGCGTCGCCCGGCCCTTCCCCCCGACGCCCCACACGGGAAACGGCTCCGCGCCGCGGCGAGGGGACTTCCGAAGGTCGCCCCGCAGGCACGTCCCCCGCACCGGACGTCCCCCGCACCGAACGACACCGAACCGGACGGCACCGCACCGGACGGCACCGGACCGCCGAACGGCGAAGAGGCCGACCCCGCGCCCCGGGCGCTGAGCCGACCTCTCCGTGTCGTGCTTCGACCGACCGTCGGTCAGTCGGTGCCGAACTCCATCGCCGCGCGGTCCAGCATCTCCTCCTCGCCGGAGACCTCGCCCCGGGAGGCGATGGCCTCGGCGCCGCCTTCCGGCATGCTGCCGATCAGCCCGGTCGCAGCCGCCTGCGCCGCGCCGATCGCGGGGTTGGCAGTGCCGATCAGGCCGAGGGCCGCGTACTGCTCCAGCTTCGCCCGCGAGTCGGCGATGTCCAGGTTGCGCATCGTGAGCTGGCCGATCCGGTCCACCGGGCCGAAGGCCGAGTCCTCGGTGCGCTCCATGGACAGCTTGTCCGGGTGGTAGCTGAACGCGGGGCCCGAGGTGTCGAGGATCGAGTAGTCCTCGCCGCGCCGCAGCCGCAGCGTCACCTCGCCGGTGACGGCCGCGCCGACCCAGCGCTGCAACGACTCCCGCACCATCAGCGCCTGCGGGTCCAGCCAGCGGCCCTCGTACATCAGCCGGCCGAGGCGCCGTCCCTCGTTGTGGTACTGGGCGACGGTGTCCTCGTTGTGGATCGCGTTGACCAGGCGCTCGTACGCGGCGTGCAGCAGCGCCATGCCGGGCGCCTCGTAGATGCCGCGGCTCTTGGCCTCGATGATCCGGTTCTCGATCTGGTCCGACATGCCCATGCCGTGGCGTCCGCCGATGGCGTTCGCCTCCATCACCAGGTCGACGGGCGAGGCGAACTGCTCTCCGTTGATCGTCACGGGACGGCCCTGGTCGAAGCCGATCGTCACGTCCTCGGGGGCGATGTCCACCGAGGGGTCCCAGAACCGCGCGCCCATGATCGGCTCGACGGTCTCCACACCGGTGTCCAGGTGCTCCAGCGTCTTGGCCTCGTGGGTGGCGCCCCAGATGTTGGCGTCGGTGGAGTACGCCTTCTCCGTGCTGTCCCGGTAGGGCAGGTCGTGGGCGAGGAGCCACTCCGACATTTCCTTGCGGCCGCCCAGCTCGGTCACGAAGTCCGCGTCGAGCCAGGGCTTGTAGATCCGCAGGTGCGGATTGGCGAGCAGCCCGTACCGGTAGAACCGCTCGATGTCGTTGCCCTTGAAGGTCGACCCGTCGCCCCAGATCTGTACGTCGTCCTCCAGCATCGCCCGCACCAGGAGCGTGCCCGTCACGGCGCGGCCGAGCGGCGTGGTGTTGAAGTAGGCCCGGCCGCCCGAGCGGATGTGGAACGCGCCGCACGTGAGCGCGGCCAGCCCCTCCTCGACCAGCGCGGCGCGGCAGTCGACCAGACGCGCGATCTCGGCCCCGTAGGTCTTCGCCCGACCGGGCACGGAGCCGATGTCGGGCTCGTCGTACTGGCCGATGTCGGCGGTGTAGGTGCAGGGGATCGCGCCCTTGTCGCGCATCCACGCGACCGCGACAGATGTGTCGAGACCGCCGGAGAAGGCGATGCCGACGCGCTCGCCGGCGGGAAGGGAGGTGAGGACCTTAGACATGGGAAGAGTATGCACTCCCTCGCATGATCATGCAAAGTCCGACCCCCGCGTTTTCGGAACGCGGGCGCGCGGGGCGGCCCGGAGATCAGACCCGCCTGAAGCAATGGGTGCGGCCGATGACGGAGAAGCCGCGCCGCTCGTACCACTGCCGCGGCCAGTCCGCCGCGTCGGCGGTCAGGAACCGGGTGCCGCAGTCCTCGTCGGCGGCAAGACGCAGGGCGGTGGCGAGGACGGCATCCCCGTAACCGCGTTTGAGGTGGGCCTCCGAGGTGAGCAGCTCCTCGATTCGGGCCGTACCCGATGCCGGGTCCGCGTAGAGGTCGGCCCACGAGGCGACCTCACCCTCCCGCGTGCGGGCGCCGACGAAGCGGACGACCTCCGCCCCGCGGCGGCGGGCCTCGCGTCGCTCGACGAGGTGGCGCAGCGCCTCCTCATCGGCGTCGGGGAGGAAACCCCGCCACCGCCGGGCGAGCGGGACGCGCAGGGCGTCGAGATCCACCTCCTCCGCACCGCCCGCAGCAGGCACCGGTCCGGTGTGGAGCATGACGAGATGGACGGAGTGGGTGTATCCGGCCCGGACAAGAGGTTCCGCGCACGCCGTCGCGACCTCGTCGTCAAGGACGGAGATCAGTCGGTGGGGCAGGTGTCCCAGTGCATCGTCCACGATGGCCGGCAACGCCTCGGGGTCGACGGCCCCGTCGATGACGACCTGGTTGTCCGAGTGGGAATGCGCGAAGGCGTCGTCGAACACGGCGAAGCCGCCCGGGAGGTCGACGCTGCGCGCGGCCTGACGGCGGGCGAAGGCGGCCATGAAGGAGTTGATCCGCTGGAGCTGCGAGTTCGGCACGGATCGAGCGTAGGCGGCTGTGGACCACGGTCGCCTGCGCATTTTTGTCCCCGTGGGGACGTGGACTCCTCCGGCTCAGGCTCCTCCTGTCGCCCACCCCTGCCACCCCGTTAGCAAAGCCCAGGCGCGGCACCCCGATTCACCCCGGAACGTTAGTAAAGTCCCTTTTCGTGACGTCACCCTCCGCCCCCGGCGACCGAGAGAAGGTCGTCTCCAAGCTGCCCCCGCGGCTCCGCCAGGAATTGAAGGTCCGCACCGCGCAACTGCGCGTCGACATCCAGGACGCCGTCCACCAGGGCATCGCCCAGTGGAGCGCCCTCGCCTGCGCCCCCTCCCCCGTCGACGCCTCCGGCGCCGAGTCCTTCTCCACCTGGTTGCCCGTCGGCCAGTGGGAGGCCTTCCGCGCCGACGCCAAGGACCGCCGAGTCTCCCTCATCCAGGGCCTCGCCCAAGCCGTGCGCCTCTGGCTGGAGACGCACCCGGCCCCGACACCCCGGCGTCCCTCCGTCGTACGCCGCATCGTCGTGTGCAACCAGAAGGGCGGCGTCGGCAAGACCGCCGTCACCGCCGGTACCGCCGAGGCCCTCGCCGAGGACCCCTCGGCCCTCCACCCGGTCCGCGTCGCCCGGCAACTGGCGCGCACCTCCCACCCGTCCGAGGCGTCGGACCCCGCCTTCCCCCACTCCCGGGCGACGCCCCCGCCCTCCACGGTGCCCACGTCCCCCACCGCGCCCCCCGTCGACCTGGAAGACCTGCCCGGCCTCGGCATGCGCGTCCTCCTGGTCGACTTCGACCCCCAGGGGCACCTCACCAAACAACTGGGCCAACAGCCCCTCCCCCTCGGCGGCGACAGCCTCACCCGCCACATGGCGGGCGAGGCCAAGGGCCCCCTCACCGACCTGATCGTCCCCGTCCCGGACGACCGCTTCGGCGACCGCCTGCACCTCCTGCCCGCCTGCACGGACGCCTTCCTCCTCGATGTCCGCCTCTCCACCGTCCGCGCCCGCGAAGCCGCCCTCGAACGCGCCCTCGGCCCCGTCGAGTCCGACTACGACGTCATCCTCATCGACTGCCCCCCGAGCCTGGGGCTCAGCATGGACGCGGCCATCTACTACGGCCGCCGCCGCGACACCGAACAGCAGGGGACGTCGGGCGCGCTGATCGTCGTACAGGCCGAGGACTCCTCCGCCGACGCCTACGACCTCCTCACCTCCCAGATCAACGATCTGCGCGACGACCTCGGCCTCGACATCGACTACCTCGGCCTCGTCGTGAACCTCTACGACGGCCGCCGCGGCTACATCGCCACCTCCTCCCTCCAGGCCTGGATGGACATGAAGGACCCGCGGGTGGTGGCGATCGTCCCCGACCTCAAGGAACAGCGCGAAGCCGTCCGCGTGAAGCAGCCCCTCTTCGTCTACGCGCCCAAGGGCGACCAAGCCGTGGCCCTACGCGCCCTCGCCCGGGAGATCTCATGAGCAGCAAGGCCGACAAACTCGGAGCCTCGGCCTCCTTCGACCGGGCCCAACCGGTCGGCGTCAGCTCCCGCCGAGCCGCGATCGCCGAGGCCACCGGCGCGCCCACCACCGGCGTCGCACCACCCTCCGAGGTCCCGATCGAGGCCCTCGCCCACAACCCCTTCAACCTCCGCGAGGACCTCACCGAACTCGACGAGCTCGGGCAGTCCCTCCTCTCCCGGGGCCAGCTCCAGCCCCTCGCGGTCGCCACCCGCATGGCCTTCATGGAGGCGCACCCGGGCCAGACCGACGGCTTGGGCCGCGCCCCCTACGTCGTCATCGACGGCAACCGGCGCCTCGCGGCAGCCCGGCTGGCCGGTCTGAAGACCCTGCACATCCACGTCAACGACGCGCTGTCCGCGTCCGCCGCGGACGTCCTCGAAGCAGCCCTGATCGCGAACGTCCACCGTGTCGACGTCGCGCCCATGGACCAGGCCCGCGCCCTACGGGAACTCGTCGACGTGCACGGCTCCCAGGCCCAGGTCGCCAAGCGCCTCGGCAAGACGGCGGCCTGGGTCTCCCAGCGCCTGGCCCTCCTCAACCTGACCCCCGCCCTCCAGGAGAAGGTCGAAACGGGCGAACTGAAGGTGGAGCCGGCGCGCCGCATCGGCCGGCTTCCCCAGGAGGCACAGGCGGCAGCGGCAGAGGAGACCGTCAACGCGGCCAATCCCCCTCGTCAACGCACGCGCGCTGACGGCGTCGACACCGTTAACGCCGTTAACGCCGTTAACGCCGTCAACGCCTCAGTGACCCAACCCCCCTCCCCGGTACCTCCCGCACCCCGCATCACCATCTCCACCGACTCGCCGGAAACCATCGCGGACGCCCTCACCGCCCACCTCACCCCCGACGACCTCAGGGCCGTCACCGAGGTGCTGATCAGCCGCATCTGAGGGCAGCACGCCGAAAGGGCGTCGACGCCGTCAACGGCATCGACGCCCTGCGTGCGTTTCGTGTGCGTTCAAACGTGCGCTTCGCATAGCCTTGCCGCGGAGACGTTGATGAACGAGCCCGACGAGAGACCCGACGAGACGCCATGAGCCAGGATCCCGAACAGACCACCCTCTTCGCAGCGGTCGACGCCCTGCTCGAAGAGGCCGCCGCACAGGACGGTCTGCCCCACCCCGACGAACGCAAGCGCCTGCGCGAAGCCGCGGGCCTGAGCCAGGACCAGATCGCCAAGGCCCTCTCCGTCCGCCGGGAAACGGTCACTTCCTGGGAAACCGGCCGCACCGCCCCCCGCCCACCGAAGCGCGCGGCCTACGCCCGCCTCCTCGAAGGACTCTCGACCCTCCACCCCGCCCCCGGGACCTTGCCGTCCGCGCCTCCCTCCCCCGCAGAACCGACAGAACCCGCCGAGACCGCCGAGACCGCCCCCGCGCCTATCCCCACCCCCGCGCCCCAACCCCGCCCCCAGCCCCCGACCGCCCCCGCCGCCCCCTCCCCCGTCCGCCACACCAGCGCCCCGCAGTCCCCGATCCCCCGCAGCACCCCCCACGCACCTCCCCGCAGCACCCCCCACGCACCTCCCCACACCACCCCCCTCGCCGTCCTCACCGGCACCTCCCACGCCCATACCGGCGGCGGCCTCCTCCTCGACCTCCCCCCCAAGGCCGCCACCCATCTCCCCACCCTCATCACCTGGGCCCTCGGCCCCGACGCCAACCTCCGCTCCCCCCGCCTCCACCGCAACGGCAAGGACGGCGACCCCCTCCTCGTCCTCACCGCGGCCGCCACCGAGGCCCTCGGCCTGCCCCTCGTCCTCGAAGACCGCCGCGCCCTGCGCCTCCCGGACAACCACCCCACCCTGAGGCTCCTCGCGCAGCACAAGTGGCAGCTCACCCGCCGCGGTTTCGGCCCCTGGGCCCGCGTCTACCGTCCCGCGACCCCCACCGCCGGCCGCCAGTGCGTCCAGCTCGCGATCCTCCCCTGGGGCGCCCTCGACCCCCGCGCCTGGGGCGAGGACACCGCCGACCTCCCCGCCCCCGAACTCGCCGAACTGCTCACCACCTACGCCACCCGCGTCCTCACCCCCCGCGGCTCCACGGCCGTCACCGGCCTAGAACTCATGACGGCCCTGCGCCCGCCCACCCGCGCCGCCCGCAACCCCGTCACGGGCGCCTGGGAGTCCGCCCCGGTCGCCGGCTCCCTGACCCGCGCCGTCGACCCGGCGCCCCCGGAGGCCCCCGACGAACACCCGGTCGTCGCCGCCCTCTACCCCCGGGCCCACCAGCGCACCCCGGACCAGGTCCTCGACGAAGAGGCGTACGACTGGTTCCGTGACCCCCAACTCCTCACCGACGACGAGTGCGCCCGTACCCACGCCGTCGGCATCGACGTGAACATGGCCTTCGCCGCGGCCGCCAACCGTCTCGTCGTCGGGCTGGGCCCCGCGACCCACACCACGGCGCCCCGCTTCGACCCCAAGACCCCGGGCTGCTGGCTGGCGGACCTCTCCTCCCTGCCCCACGACCCCCGCCTTCCCAGCCCCTTCACGCCCCACGGCCGGCCCCCGACCGGCCCGGCCTGGTACGCGACCCCGACCCTCGCCTACGCCCAGGAACTCGGCCACGCCGTACGCCCCACCGAGGCCTGGCTCCGCCCCGAGAGCGGTGCCTACCTCGACGCCTGGTACACCCGCCTCCGCGACGCCTACATGGCCACGATGGCCGACCTCGGCATCACCCCCGCCCTCACGGAGAGCGAGTTCCTGGAGGCGATGACGACGTACAAGCAGCACGACCCGATCGCCGGCTCGGTCCTCTCGGCGATCAAATCCACCGTCAAGGGCGGCATCGGCAAACTCCGCGAACGCCCCCAGGGCGCCGGCTACCGCCCCGGCGAAGTGTGGGCGGCCCTCGAACGCCCCACCTGGCGCCCCGACATCCGCGCCGCGGTCATCTCCACGGCCCGCGTCAACATGCACCGCAAGATGCGCAAACTCGCCACCGCCGCCGGGGAGTACCCCATCGCGGTCCTCTCCGACTGCGCCGTGTACCTTTCCCCCGGACCCGGCCCCCTGGACTTCCTCCCCCGCACCCCGGAAGGCAAGCCGCTCCCCGGCGGCTTCCGTATCGGGGTCAGCCCGGGCATGGTCAAGCACGAGGGCACCCAACCCCTCCTCTGGGCCGTCGAGATGCTCGACTCGCAGCTCAACCCCGCACGCCACATCAAGGGCCACGACGCAGCGGCCGACGGAGAGTAAGAACCCATGCCCCCCTCCGAGATCGACGAAAGCCTCGTCCGCGCCGACGAGCAGAACTTCACCCGCCCGATCCCCAGGTCCGCGGGCGCCCAGATGCGCTTCCTCGTGAAGCAGCTCAGGTCCACCCGGGAAACCGCGCGCCTGCTCGGCATCTCCCAGCGCACGGTCGAGCGCTACGTCAAGAACCAGATCAAGAGCCCCAAACCGGCCCTGGCCACCCGCCTGGCCGACGAGGTACGCCGCCGTTGGCAGCCACTGGTCCGCAGGCGCGCCCGCGACCGGGCCGCCCGCACCACCGGCCTCGTCATCGAGACCCGCGCCCGCTTCGGCTTCACCGCCGCCCCCGGCACCACCGACGACGGCCGTATCCGGCGCATCACCCAGCACCTGCCACCGGAGTACGCGAGCCGCCTCTTCACCGCCCAGGAGGCCGGCGCCACCGAAGCCGAACTGCGCTCCATCGCGGCGGAGGGCCTCCAGGAGATCTACTTCAAGGACAACGGCGCGCGCGCCGCCGGACTCCTCGTCGAGTTCACCGACATCGACTACGTCGACTTCGCCTTCTGAGGTCCCGGGCACCGCGAAGGTCCCTCAGAGCGCGCGGGGCACTGAGGGACCGGGGATGGGTACGGGGCGGAAGGATCAGGCGACCGTGGGCGCGGAGAGCCCTCGCTGCGACCGCTCCGTCTTCCGCCCGACCTGCCGGGGCTGGATCGTACGCGGGTCCACCGCCTCGCCGGGCGCCCCTTCCCGGTACAGCCCGTCGGGCTCGGCGTCCCGATCGTGCGGCAACAGGTAGAACACGCGGCGCTTTTGGAGCCCGCTGTCGGGATCGGCCTCCGCCGTCTCACCGAGTTCGGTGAAACCGATCATGCGCCCGTCGCGGTGGTAGCGGGGCTTGCCCCTCCGACGGGGCGTCTTGTCGAGGGCCTGGCGGACGTAGTCGAGCTGCTCGGGGTTCTCCAGCCACACCACTTTGACCTCGTGGGCGAGATCGCTTGCCGACAGTAGCGAGCTCATGGCGTGGGTCCCTCCTCATGCGTGTCGCCCCGGCGGGGCCCCTGGTTCCGCCGCGCCGCGAGCGACGCCCGTGCCGTTATGCAGCCGCCGCCTGTGCGGCGCGACCGGGTGGTGGATGTGTTCATGTTCCTCGTCCATCGTAGGCATGCCCGTCCCGGGGCGGCGGCACGCATGGGCCGATCACGTCGTGGTTGCCCTGTTCGCCTCGCGCGGTAACTGGTCCTCGTCCGCGAGAAGCGCCAGCCCGGGATAGAACTTCTGCCCGTTCGAGCGCAGCATCTCACTCGGTGAGGCGACACCGACCTCGGCCCTGATCCGCGTGGCGAACGCGCGCGTGGTCGCGGGCCGCAGGCCCTCCCCGTCGCTGCACCAGGCACTGTAGGCGCGGTAGAGGGCGCCCTGTTCCACTTTCAGGTCGCGGGGCTCGGCGAAGTCGCTCCCGGTGGTGCAGCACTCCGCCAGGAACCGCCCGATGTGGTCCTCGGTGGTGGCGTATGCCTGCGTGGCCGTACGGACCACGCTGGGGCCCACCAGAGCCGGTTTGGCGGCCAGGTAGGCCTTGGCGCCCTGGATCATCCAGTGGAGGATGCCTGGGCCCTCCTCCTGGACGAGCGTCTCGGCGAGGTTGTCGATCTTACGGTGGTCGGGAACGACCTTCTCGAAGGGGATGAGCCGGATACGCCGCCAGAAGGCATGGCCGCCCGTCCCCACCTCCGGTCGGTGGTTGCCCAGCAGCCACAGCTTGTGCGTGGGTTCGAAGCTGAAGAAGTCCTGCCGCATCCGGCGCGCCTTGAGCCGGTCGCCGCCGGTGAGCAGTTTGACCCGGGCCTCGTCGAACTTGTCATGGGGCTTGAGCTCGCTGCAGACGAAGAGGCGCCGGCCGTGCAGCTCCGTCAGCTCGGTCGAATGTTCGTTGAACTTGCCGCGCTCCATCAGGAAACCGGGGGGCGCCACGTCCGCGTAGTCCCCGAGGATCTTGATCACCACGTCGAGCAGCGCCGACTTCCCGTTCGCGCCCACTCCGTAGAGGAACGGCAGCACCTGTCCGCCCACGTCGCCGGTGATGCTGTAGCCGAGCAGGAGATGCAGGAAGTGGATCATCTCCTTGCCCTTGTCGTCCTCGCCGAAGGTCTCGTCCAGGAACCGGTGGAAGCGCGGCGTGGGCACGGCCTCGGGCGCCAGGTGCGTGGCCCGCGAGTGGAGGTCCTGGGTGGGATTGGGCTTGTGCAGGTCACCCGTGCGCAGGTCCACGACGCCCGCCGGGGTGCACAGGGCGTACTTGTCCCCGTCCAGGGTGTCGGGGTCGAGTGCGAGCTCCGGCGAGGCCTTGGCCTGCGTGAGCATGGCCTTCACGCCCGAGGTGGACATCGCGCGCTTGCGGTGCTGGGCCAGCTCCCGGTCGCTGAACACCCCGCGCGGGTCGTGGACGGGCAACTCCTCGGCCATGTCCCCGGCGGCCCAGATCGCGGCCTTCTCGCCGCCGGTGCGCTTCCACCGGTACTCGTCCCACACGTACCAGCCCAGGCCCTCGACGTGTCGGAACCGGTCGTGGTGCAGGTGCGCGAACAGCTTCGCGTTCCCCCGGTCGGTCAGGTTGTGCAACAGACCGGCCTGGACGAAGTCGGCGGCGCCCGCGACGGCCTGCGCCCCTCCCTGCTGAGCGGGCAGGCGCGGGCCGGCCGACGCGGCCTCCGCGGTGAACGCCGCGAGCTGCTCCGCCGCGGCCTGGGCGTCGAACCCCGTGCTTCCGGCGCTCATGTGCGTTCCTTGGGCTGGATCGGTCGATCTCTTCCGGCGCGCAACCCCGCGTCGACGATGAGGACGTTGCGCCGCGTCTGGTGCGGGCGAGCCCGGTCCGCCGCCTCCAGGAGCAGCCGGCGGCCTTCCCCTTCCGCGAGGTGCCCCGCGGCGGCGAGCCCGCCGGCGGTGAACGCGGCCCGGTTGAGCTTCTCGCTGAACCCCGTCCCGGAGGGACTGAGTCCGCAGGCGCGCACTTCCTCAAGCAGCGACGCCAGCACCCGCTCCCCCTGTCCCTGTCGTCCCCTGCCGCGTGAAGCCCGCTTCGCCCTGGCTGGTACCGGCGCCGACGCCGACGCGACGGGCTGCCCGTCGTGCCCCGTACGCACCAACTCGGCGGCCAGCCACAGCGGGAGGGCCGCGGGAACCCGCGCACCGGGCAGCGCCTCGTAGACCCCTGCGGAGGTGCGGGTCGAAGGCGCCACGATGTACCCGCCGATCGCCCGCACGTCGACCTGCCAGGCCAGTGCGACCCGGGAACTCGACCCGCTGGAGCACCGGAACCGCGGCCCGTCCTTGGGCGCCCGGTACCAGATGTGCATGCCGCCGGAGGGCGTGCGTACGCGCAGGGTGGAGGCGTCCTCGCACGGGTTGAGCCGGGACCTGTAAGCGGCCAGGAGCGCCAAGGTGTCGAATCCGCTCCGCAGGCCGGTCAGGTCGACCCGGTCGTCGATGGCGATGCCGGGAAGCAGTCGCCGGCGGTCGGGCAGCGGTACCGAGTGCGCGTCCACGTCGATGACCACGAGCCCGGCGGCCCCACAGGCCACACCGATCCCGAAGCCCGGCTCGGTCTCCCACCATTCCCGCACCGTGCGGAGGTCGGTGGTCGCGGCGTGGAACCCGTGGCACCAACGACGCTCGGCACGGCAGGGGCAGGCCTCCGGTGCGTGCTCGCTCTCCCGGCAGTCACGACAGTTGGCGGCGGGCGTCTTGCCACCCGGAGCCAGCGGATGGACGGGGTACCCCCGCCCCGCCAGCCAGACGGCCACATCCATCGGCCCCCCGCCGCGCACAGCCTGTGACGGCCTCTCGGGATGGACAAGCACTGGCTCTTCCTTGACGCGGTGTCGGAGACGGCTGCTCTGTCCCCGGACCTTGCTGCGGAGGGACCAGAGGGACTGAAGATTCACTATCGCGGAGATTACCCCAGCGAAACCCTCACGTCCGGTGTGGATCACTCCTCTATTCGGATTTGAGTCCCTTCAGTCCCTCCGTCCCTGAGGCCCCACGCTCCTTCGCCCCGCGGGGTTCCCGGCGATTTCCGGCCCGCCCCGGGCGTGTCGCCCGCTCTTCGCTCCCGGCCGGACGCCGCCCCGCCTCCACCGGGCCTCAAGGTGACCACGACGACCGTCCCAGAAGAGCGGCCGCCCGCCCCGCCGGTGGACCGACACCACAGGTACTGAGGGGCTGGAAAGGGCCTTCGGTCCCTGACCCTTCAGTCCCTGGACAAAGATGCAGGTCAGAGCGGTGTGCAGGGACTGACAGGGACTAAAGGGACTCAAAGTGACTACTTCCGGCCTTTACGTGCGTGTGTGTATGCGCGGGCGCGTAAAGGATCTAGGTAATGCATATCTGGCTTATAACTAGAGATTTGAGTCCCTTCGGTCCCTGTAGAGCGGCGGCCGGTCCGTTGACCTGCAGGTTTATGCAGTGACTGAAGGACCAGGGACCGAAGCTGTGAGAGCGACCTTCAGTACCTGTCGGGGGACAGGGGGACAGGGGATGGGGGGCTCGACCCCCGAACCGGGTCCCCCCGCTCAACAAGAGGGCCTGAACGCGATCCGCCCCAGGGACCCTGGGACAGGAGCCCGCCGGAACAGTTCGGAGGAGGCAACCGATCGCCGTCCACCACCTCGGGCTCCCACGGCGAAACCATCTCGCCGCAGGCGCACCCTCCCCCGGCGGATGTACTTCTCGGCCGGCGCGGCGTCCCGTTCCCCGTGGCCGGCTCACCCGTCGGCGAGAGTCCCTCAGAGCTCCCTCGTCATGAAGGTGGTGTTCGGGTCGGGCCGGTAGTCCGCGAACGGCGCACACTTCCGGAAGCCGAACTTCTCGTAGAGCCTGCGCGCCGGCAGGAAGAACGGGGAGGAGCCCGTCTCCAGGCTCAGACGGGTGAAGCCCATGCCCCGCGCCTCGGCGACGATGTGCTCCAGCAGCCGGGACGCGACCCCGCTCCTCGTCCGTGACGGTCGCGTGCGCATCGACTTCAGCTCCGCGTGTTCCGCGTCCAGCCGCTTGATCGCGCCGCAGCCCACCAACGTTCCCCCGTCGGAGACCGACCAGACCGTCATGGCCGGGCTCCGCAAGCCGTCGAGATCGAGGGCGTGCTTGCTGCCCGCAGGCGTGATGGCCTGCATCTGCCTGACATGAGCTTGGAGGAACAGGACGATCTCAGGGCCCGACAGATCGTCCACCACGATGTCCAACATGTTCATCCTCTCCTGGAGTCCGACCGGGCCCCACGGACGACTCGGATCTGCCACCGGCGGCCGGCCCTGCCGAGACTTTGCCTCAGGACGGAAGCACCCGACGAGGGGGGCGACGAGGCCGCGACAGGGGGCCGACTTTTGTCCGCGGACAAAAGTCGGCCCCCTGTCGCGGCGGTGCTCGACGGAGGCGTTCCGCGTGCTCGACGTACACGGCGGTGCCATGGCCGTGCCGGCCCTCCGCTTCCCCTCGGGAGAGGGGACAGATGCCCGGCGGAGGAAGGCCAGGTGCGCCGCCCGACGGGGCCCGGCCGGACGGTCGGGTCAGCGCAGGCCGGTGAAGAGATCGTTCTCGGGCACGGCCGCGCCGGTGGCGTCCTGGATCCGCACGAAGGTCTCCGTGCCCATCAGCTCGCCGAACCTTTCCTTGCCCATCCTGAGGAAGAAGATGTTCTCGCCCTGACTGGCGTGTGCGGCCAGCGCGTCGAACTTCTGACCGCTGAATGCGGTGGTGTCCACCCACGTGGTGATCTCATCATCGGGGAGGCCGATCTCGGCCAGCGCGGCGGCCTCGGCAGGATCCGGCTCCGGCATGTCCTCTTGGAACTCGCGCATGATCTGGCCGAACCGCGCCATCGCCGAGCGCGGCATCGTGATCCAGTACACCTTCGGTGTCAGCCCGGTCATCTCGAGCGCCGCCATCGTGATCCGGTGGGCCTGGATGTGGTCGGGGTGGCCGTAGAAGCCGTTCTCGTCATAAGTGACGACCACATCGGGCCTGTAGTGCCGCATGAGGGTCGCGAGTCGGGCAGCGCCCTCCTCCACGGGGGTCTTCCAGAAGGATCCAGGGGCGTCGTTGCTCGGCCAGCCCATCATCCCGGAGTCGGCATAGTCCAGCATCTCCAGATCACTGACCTTCAGGACGTCACAGCTCGCCTGAAGTTCTTGTCGGCGCATCGAGGCGACGGCCGTCGGGTCGTGCCCGGGATCACCCGGCTTGACACCCCCCGGCCCGTCACCGCAACCGCCGTCGGTACACGTCACGAGAACCGTGCGGATGCCCTCCGCCGCGTACCGAGCGAGGATTCCCCCGGTTCCGGTGGCCTCGTCGTCGGGATGGGCGTGCACTGCCATGAGCGTCAAGGGCCGGTCAGTCATGAAGGAGTCCTCCTGCGGGAACGTGTGTGGGTCCGAGTACGCGGTGGGCGTTTCGCGACCCGGGAGCCGGGACCCTGCCGGGTGGATGACACCGTTCCCACCCGTGCGGCGCCAGACCACCCGTCGGTGCAACGATGCCAGCCGGACCGGCTGTTCCCGGCGCGGCTGCTCGACCGTCGACCAGCTCCCCCCGGAGGTGTCCCGCAGACCACCTCCTGCTGCGCAGGGAAGCCGGTCGGCGGCTCACCGTGAGTCCGCGCTGGGCGGCCGTCGTGGCGGTGCGCGTCGCCGAGCTCTACTCGGTGGCCTCCTCCACCGTCACCGAGGCCATCGGCGAGACCCGCCTCCTGCTCCCCGACTGGGGCTTCGCCGTCCCCGATCGGCGCGTTCTGCGTCTGCGGACCCTGGCGGATGTGCCGCCGACTTTTGTCCGCGGACAAAAGTCGGCACGAGGACAGGGTGGGCCTGCGCCGCCCGCAGGCGGAGCGATCTTTGTCCGCGGACAAAAGTCGGCAGCCCGAGAGGGTGGGCTCCGGGCGGGACCGACCCGCGTTGTCCGCTCCCCCGGTGCTCGCGACGGGCGGCGCTTGGGCGTCCGACGCAGGCATCCGCCCCACCTCCCGGTGCTCCGACTTTTGTCCGCGGACAAAAGTCGAGGCCCACCGCGATCCGCGGTAGGCCTCGACCGGCTCGGCGGGAGCTCAGCTTCGCCGGTTGTTCTCGATCAGGAGCACCGTCAGCTCGGCGCGATGCTTGGCCGACATGTTGGTCCGGATCGCCTCGTACATGGCCTTCGGGTCCTGCCACGGAGCCGACGTACCGTCCGCCGTCCGGGTCTGCGACGGGATCACGTTCTCCGGCTCCCGGCCGCCCGCCGGCTGGGAAACGGAGGGTGCGCGGACAGGCTCGGCGACCGGGGCAGCCGGCTGTACCGATGCCGGGGGGACGTTCCGCGCCACCCGACTTTTGTCCGCGGACAAAAGTCGGTCCCCCTCCGGGTCCGTGGCGGAGCCCTCCCCGCGCTCCCCGCCCTCCCCCGGACTTTTGTCCGCGGACAAAAGTCGGGCGGCTTCCGGAGCCGACTCGGAGCCGTGCCCACCCCCGCGCCGATCTTTGTCCGCGGACAGAAGTCGGCCCGCTCGGGTCTCCGGCTCCGAGTCCTCCCCACCCTCCTGCGGACTTTTGTCCGCGGACAAAAGTCGAGGCGGCTGCGCGACCGGCTCGGAGCCCACCGGCACTCCCCCGGCCAGGCTCGCCCCCGGCTCCTGCACGCTGCGCAGGATCTCCCGCTGGGCCGCCTTCACCTCCGCTTCCTGCTGCTTGTTCTGCTGAAGCAGAGCCAATAGGTCGGCCGCTCCGATGCCCGGCTGTTCCTTCGCCTTACGGGCCAGCAGGCGACCGTCACGCTCCGGCAGTTCGCCCGAGCTGAGCAGGGTCTGGATCTCCTCGGGCAGCTCCAGCAGCACCAGCTGGTTCGTGACCCACGACGGGGAACGCCCCAGCCGCTCGGCGGCCCGGGACTTGGCCCCGTGTTCGCGCCCCTCGTCATCGGCGCAGGTGTCGACCAACTGCTGCACGCCGCGGGCGCGCTCGATGACGTCGAAGTCCTCGCGTTCGAGGTTCTCGGCGAGGAGGTGGTCGATGAAGTCGGCGCGCGAGACGGCGAGGTCGTCGCGCACGACGAAGTCCAAGGCCTCCAGCCCCACGTGGAGGGCGCTGCGGAAGCGGCGCTCACCGTTGATGAGGATGTGGGTCGCGGCGCCGATACGGGACTCGTGGTCCGGCCACAGTGCGAGATAGGCGGCGCGGCTGACGACGACGCACGCCGACAGCTGCGCCTGACGCAGCTCCTCACCGAAGCGGGTCTTCTCCTCGTCCGTGCCGAAGTTGCGGCGCGGGTTGAGGGGCGTGGGGGAGACCTGGTCGAGAGGAACGCGGATGAGTTCGTACGCCGGCACATCCCCCTGCGCGATGGCTTTGGCTCGCCCCCGCTCGCTGCGGCCACTGCTCCGGCGGGCGTTGCTGAAGGCGGCGCCGGTGCCGAGGAGGTCGCTCTTGCTCATGCCGCGATCACCCGGGCGATCTCACGCATGGCCTCGGACTGCTCGCACTCGGGCGCATAGTGCAGGAGGGGCAGCTTCACGCGCACGGCCTCGCGCTGTTCCTTCAAGTCGGCGATGACCGTGATGACGGGCGGGTCCCCGAACTCTTTCCAACTGTTGAGGGAGGAGGTGACGACGTACCCCTTGCGGCTGTCGTACAGGTTGACGACGAAGCCGAGCTGCGCGATCTCGATGCCGAGGTCGTCGATCAGGTCCTCCAACTGCTCGCTGAGCATGTCGTAGGCGTCCGCGGAGGTGTCCTCCGCCTGTACGGGGACGATGATCCCGGAGGTCTTCTCGGGCTCTCCGTCACGGGTGCGCGCGTAGTAGAGGGCCGTGTCCATGGTGTAGCCGAGGCTGGGCGGACAGTCGACGACGATGTAGTCGAACTCCTTCTCCAGCTCCTCCAGCGCCTTCTCCAGGGCCGTTTCCTTGGTCCGCACGTGACGGGTGGTGGCCAGCCGCGCGTCCAGGAGGAAGGCGTCCTTGCAGGACGGGAGGAGGAAGAGGCGCCCGGCGAACACCCCGTGCTCGATGGGGACGAGAAGGTCGCGGACGCGGCCTTCGATCTCGCCCAGCATGTGCTTGGCGAGGCTGGGCTCCTTGATGGAGAGCATCTCGGCGCCGAGATGGCGGGTGAGGTGGCCCTGGGGGTCGAAGTCGATGACGCAGACACGCGCGCCGGTCTCGGCGAGGGCCTGGGAGACGCCGTTGCTGATGGCGCTCTTGCCGACACCGCCCTTCTGGTTGCAGACCACGATCCGGCGGGCCCCCTCGTGGGCGGGACGGCGCCGGCCCATGGGGGAGGGATGGGTGTCGAGCCACAGCCGGATCGACTGGGCCACGCCCTGGTTGTACGGGATCTCCCGTGTCCGACAGTCCTCCTTGAACTCCCCGTACAGGCCCGTGGGGAGGTAGGTGGAGAACGAGGAGGCGCCGGAGGTGTCCACGGTGGTCGCCGCTGAAGCGTCGGCGCGCCATGCGTGGATGCCCTCGGTGACGGCGTCCTGGATGTCCACACCCAACTGGGCGGCGCGGACCTTGAGTTCCTGCCGCAGGGACCCAGGCAGCTTGGCGACTACCTTTTCCCTGACTTCCGGATCATATGGAGCGGTCATGCGGGTACCTTACTAACCTTCTTGGCGGAAGGCGAAGAGGCTCACCGAAAACACGCCGCCCACCGCCCGCGCCCTGCCCCGCCGTTGGTGGCCCGCTTACCGGCGTTCCGAACCATTTGTCCTGACGCCGGTCGGGCCGCCCCGGGCTCGCCCTTGCCTGCGACAGGGGCCGCCGTCGAGAACCCACGAGCCCCGGCGAGCCGGCTCCAACCGACCACCACTCCCTCGCCGCCGCGCACTGGGCCGGTATCACCCCGGGCCGCCTCCGTCGGCTCGTCGAAACCCCAGACCTCCTCGAAGCCACCTCCATTGCGCCGTTGAGGCGATGCCGAGACCTGCTCGCAGCGATCAGCAGAGGCGAAAAAGCCCTGTAGCGCCTTCTGACGGCCCGGAGGGCACCCAAAGGTCTCATCGCACCGGGCCCTACGCGAACGGCCCTCTGAGGCCCCATTCTGTGGGTCACTTTTGACCGTTGTGGGCAGATTTCCCGCAGGGTCGGCCGAGAAGGGAACGAACTCTCCGGAGTGAGGGCTCTTGTCCCTCGTCGACTGCGGACCGTGAATCCCAGGGGCCAGCCCCTGGACCCCGCCAGCGCCTGGCCGCGCTGGACCGGCCTTGGCATGGGGGGCTGCTCGCCCCCCAGACCCCCTCGCCAGGCGCTCGGGCGCCCTGGACCCGCTCACCCCCGCGTCCTGCCCCGCCTCCCTGACGGTCGCCGGTGCACCCCTCGGGCGCCGGGCGCCCTCGGTGGACACGGGGGCCTGAGACAAACCCGGTGGCTGCTCGAAGAGTCGGCTGGGGCGGGGGACCTCGGCCAGTGGGCGGGCGAAAGCAAGCAGCGGCTCAAGGTGTGCCGGCTGGTGTATCGACGGGGGAGTGAGGGTCGGTCGATCGATGTGTGCCGGCAGTGGTGTCGCCAGGTCAGCTCACATGCGCCACGCATGAGCTGACGGACCCTCGGAACAAGAGGGGTTGCGCCCTTGCGAGAGGCCGGTCGTCGGTTGCTCTTGTAGTAAGAGAGCCGCGCGCGTACAAGCCTCTGACCTGCCGTTTCTCCCGAGGTGATGTGTCCCTCAGGACACATTTGACTCTTCGAAATGTGTACCTGGCGAGCACATTTCGCGGAAAACTCAAGCAGGAGTGTACTTTTTCCGCGCGCTGCCCCGCTCCGGATCGTCGCAGGTCAGAGAGGTGCGCAAGAGCGAGCCGGTGAGCCTCCCGATGCCGGCCGCTCGAACAACGTGTGACGTCATCACGACAACCGAAATCAAGGAGCCGTGGACTTTCGGGGCTCCGGGGCCAAATAACTACAGGTGTCGTGTACTTTTGGCGCTTGCCGTGCACAAGGCTCGTCTCAGACTTGAGATTCGGCGCGCCGACGCACCAAAAGACAAGCCCCCGTTGATTTTTTGGATAGTCTCGGACCGCCTGAGTAACAAGGAGGTCCTGTGACATCTGATCCGCCCGCCCGTCGTCGACAGCGCGGGCCCCGTCCTGTTCCCCTCCCCGCCGCCGCTGGAAGCGACGCCGAGTACGGGGACATCCTGGCCGTCCTCGGTCAGCAGCTCGGCGAGCAGGTGGCCAACGCCGCCGATCCCACCGGCCGTCGCCGGCTCAAGGGCGTCCACCTCGAATACGCGGCGGACCCGAAGTCCGTTCACGACATGGCCGGAGGCGCCGGTTACAGCCTGGCCAGCAACTGGTTCACCCAGCTCCTGGCCCAACTGGCGGTCGCGAACAGCATCACCAAGTCCCAGCTGTGCGTCTTCCTCTTCGTGGCGGGCGGTCAGGTGCCGGGCACCGGCATCACCCAGTACACGCAGCAGGAGATCACGGACGGGTTGAACAAGATCGCCGCGCAGAAGGGCGGCAAGATGATCACGCGTTCCACGGTCAACCGTGCCGTCCAGGCGCTTTGCGGCTACAACTGGGTGGAGAAGGCCGGCAACGGCCGCATCCAGATCAACGTTCGCCTGTGGTTCCAGGGCAACAGCACCGCTCAGCAGGAGGTTCTCGCGGAGATCGCCGAGAAGCACGGCAACGACCCGGAGTCCTTCCCGTACGCGGTGGGACCCGAGGGCGCACACCAGGAGCAGCTGCACCTCGACTTCGGTGCCGAGGTTCCCGCTCCCAAGAGAAGGCGCACTGGGTGATAGTGCTGTCAGGCCCGCGCACGGGCGACCGTTCACGAGGAAGGCCATCCCATGGCTAACGTCATGTCTCCGATCGTCGCGGAGCGCATCTGGGCCCTGCCGCTGTCGGGGTCCGCCGTCAAGTTCCTGCAGTACCTCGTCTCCCGCAGCGACTTCGGGGGGACCCTGCCGGTACGTCAGAAGGACATGGCGGCCGAGTACGGGGTCACCCCCCAGGCCATCAGCGGGTTGATGGCGCCGCTGTGCGACCTGAACATCGTCCTGAGGCCGCGCAGTGAGGAGCGCAACGGCAACTCCTACCGACTGCACCCGCTCGCGGCGAAGTACGAGAGCCCGGAAGCGATGGAGGCGGCCTTCCGGGCGTCCCTCGCACGAATCCAGGCGGGCGACCTTCCCAACCTGAAGCTGCCCACCTACCACCAGGCCCCGCCCGCTCCGACGGGCAGGCCCAAGCTCCAGGTCGCCTGACCTCGATCGATGCCCGAACAAGACGGAAGGCCCTCCACTGGGTGGAGGGCCTTCCGCGCCTGAGTAACAGATGGTGTGTCCAGTCTAACCGGCGCCGGCCCCGACGGCACAGTGGGCGTAGTCCGTACACATCACCGTGTCCCCACCCTTGCGATACCACCCCCGCCGGCCACAGGCTCCGGATCACCGCCCACGGGACCAGCCGGCGGCGGTGATCCGGACGGCGTGGATTCGGATGAGGCCTCAGCCTTGGAGCGCGGTCGTCGCCTCCGGTGCCGGATTCTCGGCCAACCAAGCCCCGTAGGCCCGCACACTGAACCGGCTGCGCAGCATGTCCAGAGCCAGAAGGAGGGACGAGGGAATCCTCGGCCCGTTCCTGCCGCCGCGAACGAGGCGGCTCATGTGGGCCCGGACAATGGCCAGGACGGCGGCGCTGGCGAGGTCCTGGTCCTTCCAACCAAGCCGAGGCGGCGGGACATGCGTGTCCTCGCCCGCCTGCCAACGGGTCGGCAGGTCGGGGCACAGGGCCAGGGCGGTCGCCACGCCGACCACCGCGAAGCCACGCTCCAGGACCCGCTCGGCAGTCGTGCGGCGGCAGATCCCGCCCGTCAGCATGAGCGGCACGGAGGCGACTTCGACGAGTCGTTCGGCCAGGGAGAGGAAGTACGCTTCCCTGTCGAGCGTCGTCTCATCGGTGGTACGGCCCATGGTGGCCGCGCTCTCGACGCTGCCGCCGGACAGTTCCACGAGGTCCACGCCGAGACCGTCCAGGAACCCGAGCACTCGGGCCACTTCGTCCGTGTCGAAGCCACCGCGCTGGAAGTCGGCCGTGTTTATCTTGACGCCCACGGCGAAGCTCGCGGATACCTGGGCGCGGACGGACTTCACGATCTCGATGAGCAGCCTCGCCCGGTTCTCCAGACTGCCGCCCCAACGGTCACTCCGCCGGTTGACCAGCGGGGACAGGAACTGGCTCAGCAGGTAGCCGTGTGCGGCGTGGATCTGTACGCCGTGGAAGCCGGCCTCTTCCGCGAGACGGGCGGTGGTGGCGAAGCGGGCGATGGTGGCCTCGATGTCCGTCTCGTCCATCGGCGTGGGGCGGGCGAACGCCGAGGTGTGCCTGCCCAGGCTGACCCCGACCTCGGAGGGCGCCCAGGCAACGCCGGGCAGGTCGGCGCGCACCTGCCGGCCGGGGTGGTTGATCTGCATCCAGGCGTGTGCCCCGGCTGACCCGGCGGCCGCGGCCCAGCGGCGGAACGGCTCAAGGGGGGTATCGGCGTCGAGCACGATCGTTTTCGGTGAGGTCAACGCACGTCTGTCCACCATGACGTTGCCCGTGATGATGAGGCCCGTGCCACCTCCGGCCCAGCGGCGGTAGAGATCCTCGATCTCGGTGCCAGGCAGCTGTCCGGGCTGGCGCGCCAAGCTCTCTTCCATGGCGGCCTTCGCCACCCGGTTCGGCAGGCAGGACCCGTTGGGCAGTTCAAGAGGCGCGAAAAGATGCATGGGAGTTCCTCCTGGATCTCGTCCCTGACGACTCTTGGTCGGTTTCGGTTCTGGCCCCGTCGCCTGTGCGGTGGCTATGTGAGCGGTGACTATGTGAGCGGTGATTGTGTCTGCGCTGGCTGTGTGAGCGCTGATCGTGTGAGCGGTGGTCGTGTGAGCGGTGGTCGTGCGTGCCGTGGTCGTACATACGTTGAACGCTGCCGGGGCAAGCTGCCCGGCGCCGGGTCAGACGCGGCTCTGCGCCAACGCGGCCCAGCGCCGGATCGCCTGGACCCGGGGGGAGCGGGCCAGTGCGTCGGACATCCGGACGAGATCCTCGGGGTCCTCGGTGGAGGTCAGCATCCACCTGTCCTCCGGATTGACCGCAGGCCGCGAGGCCGCCTTCGCGATGACGGCGCCGGCGATCACCGAGGCGTCGGCCTCACCGCGCGCCCGGCGGCGTTCGGCGTGTTCGGCCAGTGCCTCCGCGTAGACCCTCTTGCCGGTCGACGCGTCGAAATAGGGGCCCAGCCGAAGAACGGCGTCGTGGATGTCCCGCTCCCGCTGCATCAGGCGCAGGTCCATCGACCGCCACCAGCTCATCGGCTTCGGGCAGGTACGCGGGATCTCCGGCCGGATCTCCAGCCACAGGGGCTTGAGCTGCTGGAACTGCTGGAACATGCCCCAGCGGGAACTGGCCCCCTGCCCGACGGGGGGAATGAGGAAGCCGGCGGCGACCAGGAGGGCGGAGACGCCGGCCAGCGAGAACGCGACGTGGGTGCTCAGCCAGTCGAGGTTCCCGCCCGTCCAACGCGCCGCGACGGCCGTGTACTTCAGCAGGTCGAAGACGAACGCGAAGGACGAACCGGCGGCGATGGTGAGCAGGCCCAGACGCAGGCTGCCGGGTACCTGGCGCGACCAGCGCCAGCACAACACCGTCATGGTGACCGCCGCGACCGAGTGCGCGGCGAGGTAGAGCACGATCATCTCGCGGATGAAGGGCGTGGTGGCGTAGTACGTGTCCAGGTCGCGGAGCCGCTCGACGGGTGCGTCGCCCAGCGCGAAGAGCAGCGCGATCGCCGCCATCACCCCCAGGTAGGCGATCAGACAGAAACGGGTCTGTCGCCGGGTGCGGGCCTCGTCCTCGTTTCCCCGCCAGTGGATCAACAAGACGATGTTGATGCCGTCGAACGCCGTGAGAATGCAGTACACGATCGGTGCCGCGACATTGGGTGTGCCGAACCAGTCGTTGATCTTGGCGAGGTGTGGCGGGGCCGCGGTGACGAAGATGAGCGCCCCGAGGAACAGCGTTCCGCAAACGGCCCGAAGGATCGGGTCCTTGGGGTTCTTCCGCAGGTCCCAGAGCTTGATGAGCATGGCGATCAGAAGGCCGCCGGCCGAGCAGAGGAACGCGGTGCCCGCGCTCACCGGAGGCCACCGGGTTCGGAGTGACCGAAAACGGTGGTGGGGGGCGTGGCGGTGTGGACAGCACTGACCTGGGCGCCGCGGGGAGGACTGGTCACGATCAGTTGCTTTCCGAGTGGGCCGCGTCGACCAGGAGGTCCGTGGGGTGGATCCGCGAGAAATGGCGACTGAGTTCCGCGAGCCCGTTCGTTCCGGAGATCCGGATCGGCAGCGGACCCGGGGTGTTCGTGTTCGTGGTGTCGTCCGCCTGCGGGAGCTCGGGGTCCGGCGGGCAGGCGACGGGAGCGGAGGCCAGGGCTGCCTTGATGGTGGCTGCCTCTGCCACGATCAAGGCAGCCTCGTGTTCGAGGCCCCGTGCGGTCGCGTAGCGCTCGGCTGCCGCACGATGCCCGGCGTCGAGATACGGCGCCAGGTTCAGCAGGCGATCCGCGATCTCCGTGGCTCTGAGGGTGGCTCTCATCTCCAGGGACGAGGTCCTGGCGATCCGCATGGGAGCTCCGGCACCGACCCAGGGTTCCAAGGCGCGCCACAATGGCTCCATGAGGCGGTAGGCGCGCCACGCGTCCCACATGGACTCCATCCGCGGCCCCACGACCGGAATGAGGAACCCGACGGTGGTCATGAGCGCGCCCAGGCCGGCGAGGGGAGGGGCTACCTCGGTACTGAGCACGTCCCAGGCGTCGGTCCCCGCCCAGCGGGCGCCCACGGCGACGAACTTCAGGAGCGCGAAGGACAGGCCCAGACCGAAGGCCGTCACCAGGGTGAGCAGGCCCCACCGGGTCCAGTCCGCCTTCGCCGCGCGGAGTTCGGCCGACCAGCGCCAACACTTCGTCATCACCACCGTGGCGGTGGCCGCGTGAGCGGTCAGGTACAGCACGATCATCTCGCCGATGAAGGGAGTGGTCGCGTAGAAGGTGTCGAGGTCGCGAGGCCGCTCCGCGGGTATGTCGCTGAGGGTGAACAGGACGCAGAAGGTCGAGATGACGCCGGCTGTGGCGGCGATCCACATCCTGGTCTGTCGACGGACGGTCGCTTCGGGTCCGCCGCGCCAGTGCAGCAGAAGGACCATCGACGCGCAGGACAGGCAGGAGAGGAAGCAGTAGACGATCAGGGCAGACACGTTCGAGATGCCCGTCACCCTGTTGACGCGCTCGACGGTCGGCGGCGCGGCGAAGACGAAGCCCCCACCCGAGGCGAAGATGATCACGAAGATCGCCCGGGACATCGGCGAACGTCGGCTGTGCCACAGGGAGGGGAGCTTCACCGCGAGCGCGATGGCCAGCGCGAACGCGGGTATGTAGTAGTCCGACCGTTGCATGTTCAAAATCCCCGGCCCATGCTGGACTGGATGCGGCCGGCCAGGCCGGTGTTCGGGAGCGAGGTGGCGCCCGATTCGAGGATCTCCCTGCAACTGCTTCCCAGGAGCAGCCCGAACGCCTCGGCGTCGTTCTCCTCCCGGGTGTCGAAATGGGTACGCGCGGCAAGGGCGAGGATGTCGGCCTGCTCCAACTCGCCCCCGAGGGACCGGGCGGCCGCGGAGACCGCGTCGGGCTGGGCGCCATGGGTCAGACACTTCCCCATCAGGGCGTGCCACATCTCGTGGGCGAAGATCACCAGCTGATGGAGCGTGGTCGTGTGGCGCTCGACGACGATGACCATCCGGTCGTCGAAGGTGAGCGTCAGCCCGCTTGCGGTCTCCTCGGGGAACTCACGGAAGAGAAGGTGCACCGGCCGGTACGTCCCGTTCCCGCGCACCTCGTTGAACCGTCGTTCGAGGAAAACCCTCAGCGACTCGAACAGTTCGTCGGGATTCGACGGGATCGGGCGTCCGAGGTTCGCGAGAATCTCGTTCCGGAGCCTGATCATTTTTCTCTTGCCCATGGTGAACCCCATTTTTACGGTAATAGCCTAGGAGTAGTTCGCGCCCGCAGAAACTGTTTCCGCGTCATTTGAAGAGGGGCCGTTCCGTGCATGAGGAGCGAGCCCACCAGGGCTCTCCTCCCGCGCGATCCCGTCGACGAAGAGCATCAACGCCCGCTCCACGGGCGGTTCGAGCACCACGTCGCCCAGCCGGTGCTGGATCTCCAAGGCGTAGCGGTTCCTGACGGCCGGACGGGGATTCCCGACGACGGCGTTCAGCCGGGGGAGGACCTCACTGCGCAGGACCCGGTCCAGCGCTTCCGCCGGCTCGTCGGTGAAGAAGTTGACCGGGACGTCGAAGAACCGCGCGATCCGCCCGGCGTGCTTGAGGTTCGGTGAGCTCTGCTTGCGTTGGCTGAGCAGGGTGTTGAGCCACTGCGGAGTCATGCCGATGCCGGCGGCGATCTCGGGCGTCGTGTACGGGCGCTGCCGCACGATGCCCCCCGGCCCTTCCTCCCGGCGAAGACGCGTGTCCATCAAGAACTGGATCCGCCGGGCGACCTCGCGGTGGTCGACCTCCGCGACAGCCGGCTCTTCGCCGTCCAGCAGCCTGCGGATATCAGCCTCGGACAAGGATGTGTGGAAGGAGAGTCTCTTCAGGTCGAACAGGCTCCTTCGGTCGAGTCCCGTTCTGCGGAGCAGTGTGTTGACGGTCGTGGCGAGGGCTTTGTACCCGTCGCTCATTGACCCTCCTATCAGGACGCGAAGGGAGGACGTGGTCAGAGTGGACCCCTGACCCGCAGGTCACTAGACCACGGAAACGGTAGTGGAGGCAACGAAACGATCGTTTCACCAGACGACCGGCCGACCACGGCCGACCACGGCCCACCACGACCCCCTATACGCACCTACTTACCGGCCCCGGCCGGCCGCAAGGGCGGCCGGTCCAGCACCTCCCGTTCCCTCGGCGTCAGTTCGGGCCCGTCGAGCAAGGGCATGCGGGCCCCGAGGGCCGCGGCCAGAAGGACGTCGGGGAGTCCCAGGATGTGGGCCGGCCTCCGCATCGTCATCACGTCGGTGAGTTTCCGGACGACCAGGCCCCGGCCGATGGCCGTGTGGTTGAGGCGGTGGATGTACCGGGACCCCAGACGGTCCACCAGCGTCGGCTTCCGGCCCACGGCGTCGGGATAAAAACGGTCCTGACCGACCGCCAGCATCCAGGCGGCCGAGGCCGGCCGGGCGATCGCGCGCTGCGCCTTCGACGCGAACCCCGGCGCGAGTACGGACGTACGCCGTGTCAGGTTCCGCAGGCCGACCGCACCGAGGGCCGCGACGGACATGCCGTGACCGTAGACGGGGTTGAGGCTGGTGGCCGCGTCCCCCAGGACGATGAAGCCCTCCGGCAGCTTCGCCCGCTCGAAATGGCGCCTCCTGTTCGCGGTGCGGGTGTAGAGGGCGACCTCGCTGGTGGGCTCGGCCCGCGAGAGGAGTTCGGCGACGAGGGGATGGCGGACGCGGCGGGCGAACTCCTCGAACACGTCCTCACCCGCCGAGGGCTCGCCCCCGCGGGTGCCCGAGAGACTGACGTGCCATTGACCGTTCTCGATGGAGATGATCGTCGCGACGAGGCCCGGCCGGCCTTGGCGCGGATCGGCGGGGATGTGGACCACCGGCCAGTCGGTCTCGGCCCCCTGCGGCGCCCGGTACCTGCGGCTCGCGTAGCGGACGCCCGCGTCGACGACGGTTTCCCGCACCTCGGGGCCGCCGATGTCCCGGAGCCACCGGGTGCTGCGCGAACCGCGGCCCGTCGCGTCGACCACGAGGTCCGCCGTCACGAGGTGCCGCTCGTCCCGTGCGTCGCGCAGGACCACGCCCAGTACCCGTGTCGCGTCCCCTTCCAGGCCGCAGACCTTCACCCCCGTCCGTATCCGGACGTTCGGCATCTGCAGGACGCGTCTGCGTACGACCCAGTCGATGAGGTTCCGGCTGGCCCCTATCAGGTAGTGGGTATCGGGCCACGAGCGGCGGTACCAGCCCGCCGGCGAGAAGGACACCATCCCGTTGGGGATCGGGATGCGGTGGGCGCCGGCGGCGAGCCACTCGTCCGTCACGCCCGGGAGCAGTTCCTCCATGGCGTCGGCCCCGCCCGCCCACAGCATGTGCGCGTGGGCGGCCTGGGGGAGCCTCTGCCGGGGCGCGGGCGTCTCGGGAAGCTCCGCGTCGTGCTCCAGGACGAGGACTTCCCGTACGTGGGGCCCGAGGGCCGCGGCGGCGAGGGTGCCGGCCAGGCCACCGCCGAGTACGACCACGCGGGCGGAGGACGAGGGGAGCGCTGTCATCGGGTGCTGCTTTCTGCAAGGGCGGATCGCCGGAACGAGCGGACGGTGGCCGATCCGGCCAACGCGAGCGACATCCGTACGAGACCTCGGGGGCTGTTCGGCGAGACCAAGACCATATGCGTGGCCCGTGCCGGAGCGGGTGCCGATCCCGACTGGGCCCGTTCCCACGCGACGACGGCGCTCGCCAGGGCCGCGGCATCGGCCACGGCCGTGGCTTCCTCCGGGGAACGGCCCGCCTCCAGTTCCTCGCGCAGCGCCTGGTCCCGCAGCTCGGGACGCAGGTACGGGTTGACCGCGAGGATTCCGTCGTGGATGTCCGACTCACGCTGGGTGAGCCGGACGTCGATGGGGGTCCAAGGCCCCACCGACAGGTCGATGCTGTGCTTCGTCGCCACCCGGAGTTCCTGGTGGAGAGTGCGGAGGAGGCGGTACCGGCGCAGCATCCTCCACTTGGTCGTGACGTTCTGTGAGATCAGCGGCAGGACGAAGCCGGTCGCGATCAGCAGCGCGGACACGGACGCGAAGGCCGGGGCCAGCCGGACGCCGAGCACGCTCCAGTCACGGCCCGCCCAGTGGGCCCCTATCGCGGTCAGCTTGGCGATGTCGTAGAAGAGGTTGAGCACGTAGCCGATGGCGATGAGCGACAGTCCCGCACGCAGCCCGCCGTGCACTTCGCGAGCCCACCTGCGACTCAGTACCGTCATCGTGACGGCCGCGGTCGTGTGGGCCGCGATGTAGAGCAGGATCATCTCCCTGATGTACGGCGTGCTCGCGTAGTAGGTGTCCAGGTCGCGCAGGCGCTCCACGGGGGCGTCGCCCAGGACGAACAAGGTGTTGATGGCCGCGATCACGACGACCGTGACCACGGTGCACAGACGGGACCGCCGCCGTGTCCGCCCCGAGTCCTCCGGGGCATCGCTCCAACGCAGGATGAGCACGATGTTGGCGCCCGAGAAGGCCGTGAGGAGAGAGAAGACGAGCGGCGCGGCGGCGTTCGGGATACCCGTGATCTTGTTGACGGCGATGAGGGTCGGGATGGCGGTGCATCCGAAGACGGCGGTGGCCAGGGCCAACAGCAGGCACACGGACCGCAGGAGCTCGTTGCGCGGATCGCGTGCGAGCGCGGGCAGTTTCAGCAGCGTGGCCAGGAACAGGACTGCCCCGGGTATGTAGAAGCCCAGGCCGGACGAGTCGTTCACCCGGTGGCCCGCCGAGGGACGCAGCAGGTCGCCCCGCGGACTCGGTGTCGCGGGAATCGGACCCGCGCGGCGGCCGCGGGCTCGGCCATGACGGTGGCTTCCTCACGGACGGCGCGCTGACGGGCGGCTGCGGCGGCTGCGGCGCCCGGCGACGCCGACGGGACGGCCGCCGATGGGAGGGCCGCCGATGGGAGGGCCGATGGGAGGGCCGGCGACATCAGGGCCGCCGCCGGTATGCGACAGTCCAGGTCCCGCATCAGTTCTCCGCAGCACCGAGAGAGGCCTGGATCCTCGCGGGCGCGCCTTCCAGGACGCGCTGGTCGGGATCGTGCTCGACGTGGCGCCGAAGCCGCCGGGCCAAGAGCCGGCCGAACTTCTCGGCCTCGGCCTCCTCACCCGGCAGCGCGTGGGTCCGCGCGGCAACGTGCCGGACGGCGGCCCCCAACTCCGCGTCGGAGACCCCACCGTTCAACAACCGTGCGGCGACCCGAGCCCCCAGCGCGTGCTCGCCACAGTGCCCCTGCAGCATGTGCCAGATCTCATGGCCGAGGATGACGAGGGAGTGGAAGTCGCTCGTGCTCTTCACGACGGCGATCACGTCGTCGTTCTCCCGGTCCACCCACAGGCCCGAGACCGGGCCGACCTCCACCGGGAAGTTGCGGCGGACGATCCGTACCGGGCGACCGCGACGACTCGTGAGGTACTCGGCCAGCCTGCCGAACAGCTGATCCACATCGGAGGGGACGGGCTCGCCGAGGGCGGCTTCCAACTCGGCGTACAACCGCGCCATCTGCCGGTCCACGTGCTGCCGGCGACGCCTGCTCCTCATGCCCCCGCCTCTCGACGCTCCCAAGCCCGCACGACGCCGACCGGCTGTCCCGCGTCCCACGTGCCCCGCGGGATCGCCTTCACGTCGAGAGGGGGACTGAGGACGGTCAAGGATGCTCCCGGCGGGTTGGCGGCACGGTTCTTGTGAGACGGACTGCCGGCGGAACGCTGCGCGTGGACACTAGAGCAGATCAATGATCGCTTAACAAGACGAAACGATCGTCGCCCAACGGCATGGGCGCGAACACCCGCCTCCACTGGCCGAAATCATCGACCCACCCGGGCGCGCATGCGGCGGCGTACCGCCTGCGGGCGGCCCGCCGGCAGTCGGCTGTTAGCTTCTTCTCCATGGGGGAGCACCAGAATGAGCAAGAGAACGAGCACCAGAACGAGCACCAGGACAAGACCAGGGCGGCCTACGACGGGGTCGTCGAGCTGTACGCGTCGATGTTCGCCGATCGCCTGGAGACGCGGCCGTTCGCGCGGGGCATGGTCGGCATCTTCGCCGAGTTGGTACGCGGGACGGAAAACCTTCGGGTGGCCGACGTCGGCTGCGGGCCCGGACATGTGACGGCCGTGTTGCACGATCTGGGCCTGGACGCCTTCGGACTCGACCTCTCCCCGGCCATGGTCGAGCACGCCCGGCGCGCCCATCCGACGCTGAACTTCAACGAGGCCCGCATGGAGGCCCTGCCGATCGAGGACCACGCGCTCGGCGGCGTACTGTCCCACTACTCGGTGATCCACACCCCGCCCGGGGAACTGCCCGCGCTGCTCGCCGAACAGGCGCGGGTCCTGGCGCCGGGAGGCCTCCTCCTCGTCTCGTTCTTCGGGACCGACGGCCCGGAGCCGGTCCGCTTCGACCACAAGGTCACGCCCGCCTACAGTTGGCCGGCGGACCGTTTCGCCGACCTGCTGACCGGGGCCGGCCTCGTGACGGTCGCCCGAATGCTCCACGACCCGGCCTCCGAACGCGGCTTCCTCGACGCCCACTTCCTGGCCCGCCGCCCGTAGAACAGCCACCAGGTGTGATCCCAGGTGTGATGAACTGGCGTTCGAAGGTCGTGGATTGTGGGGGATGAAGTGACAACCGATGAGACTGCTCCGGAAGCGTCCGTGCCCGCAGGTGTGGCACCGGAGCGCCCCGAGAAGGTCCGCGGGGACGCGAGCCGGATCGAGAAGTGGTCGCTGGTGTGGATGCTCCTGGCCATGGTGATCTGGGGATGGTTCGTCTTCCTGATGCTCTCCGATTACGGCCCTGACGTGCCGTCGTACCAAGGGCAGGGGACCCGCGGTCTGTGCCGGGGCCCGTTCGTCGAGCCGTCACCTCAAGAGAGGGTGTGCCGCGCCGACGAGCTGCGCCAGTGGCCCGCGCTGCTGGGCATCCTCGCGCTGGCGGCCGTGGCGACCGTCACCGCAGCGGCGACCATGGTGTACGCCAAGGTCCTCTTCCGCCTGGCTCACGGCAACAGCTCCGGCGTGCGACCACAAGACTGAGGCGGGGACCTCACCGACGCCGACCCGCTCCGGCACCACCCGATCCCACCCCCGCGCCGGCCGACCACAGCGCAGACCGCCCGCCGACCTCGCCCGGGGCACGGCCCGGCCCCCACGAGCGAGCGACGGTGCGGACGCCAGACCCGCAGTGCCTGTCGTCCGCACCGCGGCTCGTGGCCGGCGCCGGCAACGGCGGCTGCCGCGATCGCGAACTCGTCCTCGGTGCACCGGGTCAGGAAGGCCGACGGGGCAAGACGCAGATCGGCCGGGGCACCGAGAGTCTCCTCCACCACGCCCTCGGAGCGGACAAGGAGAAGACCACTGTGACCGCACCCGAACCGCTACCGTCGGACCGACGTGAGCTCGACGAGGTGATCGCGACACCATGACCCCACGAACCGGCGAATTACAGGAAGCAGGCATTCCATCGGTCACGTACCGCGAGGTGCTGACGAGTCGTAACGTTCCGCAATTGCTGCTGGCCGCCTGCCTGTCCCGGCTCGCGCACGGCATGCTGCTCTTCGTCGTCGTGCTGTACGCGATCGCCGAGTTCGACTCGGCCGAGGTCGCCGGTCTCAGCAGCGCGTTCCTGACGCTCCCCGGGTTCATCGGGAGCCCGCTCGCCGGCGCCGTGCTCGACCGCTTCGGGGCCCTGCGGGCCGTGGCCATGGACACCACGGTCAGCGCCCTGCTCGTCGGCGGGATAGCCGTCATGTCCTCCCTCGACCAGCTCACCCCGGCCGTCCTCTATGTAATGCTGGGTCTTTTCTCGATCACCAGTCCGCTCACCGACGGCGGCATCCGTACCCTGTTCCCGCGCTTCGTCCCCGATGCGGCCTACGACCGGGCCAACGCACTGGATCTGGGCACGTATTCGGTGATCGAAGTCGGCGGCCCGCTCGTGGCGGGTGCCCTCTTCGCGCTGTCCGGGGCCAAGCCGGCGCTGCTCACGGTCGCCGCCATGTACGGTCTCGCCGCGCTGAGCCTCTCGCTGCTGCGCGGCGGCACGGCCAAGGCGGGCGTCGACCGGGGCGTGGCGCAGGACCGGGCGAAGCTGGACCAACACCTGCTGCGATCGGCCTGGGAGGGGATCACGTACCTCTTGCACAATCCGACGCTGCGCGGCCTCGCGGCGTCGTACTCCGTCTTCCAGGTGGCGTACGGGATGCTTGTGATCATCGTCCCGGTCGCGGTGGCCGGCCATGTGGCCGACGAGGCGTCCTCCAGCCGCTACGTCGGCTTGATCTGGGCCGTACTGGGTCTGGCGGGCGGTACGGCCGCGCTGCTCGCGGGCAGGTACGTGCACGCCGGGCTGGAGCGCCGCTTCATGGTCGGCGCCCTCGTCCTGTCCGCCCTCGCCGTCTACCCCGTCAGCGCTCTGGGCTCGCTCGTGGCGCTGGGCACGGGCCTCGCCCTGTTCGGGGTGATGGAGGGCACGGTCAACGTCAGTCTGATGTCGCTGCGGCTTCGGCGCACCGAACCGGAGCGGCTGGGACGGGTGATGACGGTGTCGATCGGCGTGAACCTGATCGGTTTCCCCGTGGGCACCGCCCTTGGCGGCGTCATGGTCGACAACGGCTCCCCGGCCCGGGCCCTGGCCATCGCCGCGGTGCCGGCGCTGGCGGCCGCGGTCTGCGCCCGGCTGCTCGTCCCGAAGGAGGGCTGATGGCTCCCGCACCGTCCGCCGCCGTACCGCTCGCCACGACCTGGCCCGACACCGTCGAACTTGTGCGCCCCGGGAACCCGGCCTGAGTCAGGCGTCCCCGACCAGGAGGTGTTCGTCGACCTTCTTGAACGACCAGGCTCCGGCGGTGCGGGTGAAGACCCAGATCAGGTCGAAGCGGTCCGGCCAGGTGGCGGGGGCCCCGCTTCCTGGTGCGAGGGCCTTCACGATCTCGGGGATGCGGGAGTGATCCCAGCAGATCAGCACGGGGCCGGAGGCTGCCGAAACGGCCGCCGCCAGGTCGGCCTCCTTCGACTCGCCGTAGCTGAGGTCGACGGTCAGGCCGAGCCGCTCGGCCAGTGGGGTGACGGTCTGTCGCATCCGGTGGCTGCCGGCGTCCGGCCCCCGGTCGGTGGCGGCGTACACCCTCGTGGGTCGCACCAGGCCGGTGGCCGGCTGGGGGTCGAACAGACGCGGCAGCGTGTTGGCGCGCGCCCAGCCTCGCTCGGTCAGTGAGTGGCTGTCCCGCTTGCCGTTGTCGTCTTTGCCGATCTCGCCGCCGGTGGGCTTCTCACCGTGCCGGATGATCATCACGACCAGGTCGCCGCTGCCGCTGCCGCTGCCGCCTTTGCCCGTCGCCGTGCCGGGGGAGGGGCTCGTGACCCGTACGGACGCGGATTGCGCGGGGGCGCCGCCTCCGCCCTTCGAGCCGCAGCCGGTCGGCATCAGCGACATCGCCCCCAGGCCGGCGAGCGCACTGCGGCGGCTGAGCGCAGAAGGCCGTCCCTCGTACTTGAACACCATGCTCACGACTCCCCGTTCGGTGCTCACCCCCGTCTCACGTGCGCGGAGGAGCACACCGAAGCGTAGGGGAGGGCCGTACGCGGACTGCCGTACGGCCCTGGGGGCGGTGTCGGGTCAGCGGGTCAGCGGACCGGCAGCACTCGGGTGTGCTCCTGGCGCACGGCTTGGAGGGAGCGCGGGTCGAGGCCGAGCAGGTTCAGGATCGTCGGCGCGATCTGCTTGGTCTCGACCTTCGTGGAGAGCCGTACGCCGCGGGGCGTCGAGGCGCCGGAGATGACCAGCGGGACGTTGAGGTCGTCGGCCTGGCTGCCGCCGTGCTCGGCGATCTTTTTGGCGCCGCCCGTGTAGACGACGCCGTACTGGGCGATGCCGAAGACGTCCGGGACGCGGGCGTCGCCGGGCTTGGCGCCGAAGCGGTCGGCCGCCGCCTCACCCGTGTGGACCTCACTCAGGCCGCCCGTGGTGAAGGGCTTCGGCTTCGCGTTGATGTCGGTGGCGGTACCGCTCTGCCTCAGCAGGTACTGCTTGGCGAAGTCCGTGGCCTCCTCGGAGCGGTCGTTGAGCCAGAGCAGCATGACGTCGTCCGTCACGGAGTGCGCGACCAGCTTGCCGGCCGTGGGGTGCGCCTTCTGCCAGGCGGCGTCGAGGCCGTCCAGCAGCGGGCCGGGATCGACCCGGGTGAGGGCGGCGGGGTCGGTGGGCGACTGGCCGTGCTTGGCGGAGAGGATCACGTTGGTGCTGTCGTCCAGGTGGTTCTCGCGCAGCCGCGCCGTCAGCGCGCCGATTTCGCCGTCCACGTAGTCCAGGCTCTTCGCCAGCAGCGGTCCGGGGACGCCCTTGGACGCGTAGCCGCCGGTGAGGCCGTTGGAGGCGGGCAGCTTCTGCGCGGTCGAGACGGACTGGAAGTTGAGGCCGAAGACCGCCGGAGTACCCACCTTGTGGCTGCGGCTGTGGTCGTATCCGTCGATCTCGTTGAGGACGGCCCGCACCTTGTAGCCGTCGTACTGCTGGGTGGCCTTGTTGTCCTTGGTCCAGTCGACGCCGGACGGGTAACCGGTGGCGTCACTGTTGATCTCCGGGGTGAAGAGATCCTGGATTCCGTTGCCCGACGGGCCGTTGAGGATGTCGTAAGCGGCGTGCTTGTCCGACCACGCGGTCCGCAGACCCGCCTGCCGCGCCACCTCGAAGACGGTGTTCACCTGGAGGTAGGAGTGCGGCTGCACCGGCTCGCAGGTATTGGGATCGACCGGCAGCTTGGCGGGATCCAGCAGATCGACCGGGTGGCCGGTCATCGAGAGCACGCTGCCGGGCAGGCCCTGGAGGCCCTGTCCGGCGTCGAGGGAGTGGGGGTTCTTGTCCAGGCTCTCGGTGAGGTCCACCTCCGCGCCGGGCTTGACGCCCGTGCAGCCGATCGTGCCGGCCGGGAGGAGCGACGCGTCGTAGGAGTCGTCGTAGTAGACGCCGGTGGTGCCGGGACCGCCGCCGGTGACCTGGGCGACCATGCCGGGGAAGGAGTCGGAGGGCGTGGTCGTGGCCGCGTTGGTGTACTGCACGCCGCCGCCGACCAGTCGGGCCAGCGCCGAGGCCGGGTGCTGCGCGACGTACCAGGCCAGATCCGACTGGTGCAGGCCGTCGACGGAGATCAGCAGGACGTGTCGCACAGCGCCATGGCGATGCGCGCCGGCGACGCCGGTGGTCGCGGCCTGGGCTGTGGTGGCGGTGGCGAGCGCGAAGGCGGCGCTGAGGACGGTGGCAAGTCGAACGGTACGTCGAGGCACGAGTGTTCCCAGGGGCCGGCAGATCTTGGCAGGGGCGGAGCAGACGCCATGCTCGAGGCGCCCCGTGTACCCCCGACGGCAGGCACGTGAACTCCTGCGAAGGCTCTGGCGGCTTCTTCCGTCGAAAGGCGCGACCGGCGTGACCGGGCCGAAGCCCTGCATGGTTTTCGCACCGTGGTCACCGGCCTCGGCGCATCTCGCCTATCTGCCGGGCACCGACGAACTGTGGATGGTCAACGAACGCCCCGCCGAGCGCATGGCCTACCGCACGACCTGACCCACCCCGCCACCCATGACCCCTCTGCGATGGCCGGACCGCCACTCGCTCCGTCCCGGCCGGCTGCCGGGACGGACCGTGGTGGCGGTCCGGGGCGGGGCTCAGTGGGTGCTTGCGCGCCGGCGCCGGTGGAGCATGACGGCTCCCCCCGCGAGGGCGAGTGCCGCGCTGGAACCGCCGGCAAGGAGCAGGGCGGAGGACGAACCGTTGTCCTCCGGGCGCTGGAGGCTGTAGCCGCTGGAGTAGCCGGTGGTGTCGTACTCCGAGCCGGGCAGCTTGTCGGCGTAGCGGGCCTTGACCAGTTTCTGATAGTCGCTGAGTGACACCGATGCCTGGCCGCCGAGCCCTTGCCGGGCCTGGTCGTTGAGGGGCTCGACATTGGTGAGCTTGAGCTGGTACCAGCCCCGGATTTGCGGCTCGCTGAAGACCAGCGTGCCCAGGGTGGCCTTGCCGGCGTATGCGGCGTCGCTGTCGCCGTCGCGCACGGCTGCCAGGTGCCAGCCGCCGCCCTGGGTGGGGGCGAGCATGACGGTGGCGTTGCGGCCGTTGACGGTGGTGCTGAGCGAGGAGACCAGCTGCGTCAGCTTGATCGCCTCCGCGGGCAGTGGTTTGGCGGTGCCCGCGACGAACCCGGGGGTGATCTCGTTCAGTGCCACCGGGTCCTTGATCGTGAAGGCCGGGAGGCCCTGGCACGGCTCGGCCGTTTCGGGGATCGTCTGCACCGGCTCACCGGCGTCGCCGGTGAGAACCGGAGTGCGCAGGAAGCGGCAGACGGTGTTGCGGACGTCGGTGGACTTCACCGCGTTGAGGGCGGCCTGGTAGTCGGGGATGTCGGCCGGAAGAGGGTCCTTGGCGGGGGCCGCGTGCGTCGGAGCGACGACGGACAACAGCGCGGACGCACTCACCGCGATGACGAGGGACAGACGGGAGGAGCGAGAGGCCGCCCGCTTGCTGGATGTTTTGGTGCCGCTGGTGTCGCGCATGTCGCCTGCCTTAGCGGGAGATACCGATGCGGGAGTGGGTCCACTTGGACGAGCTGTTGCTCACGTAGTCGTTGTAGTTCCACCACGTGTACGTGGTGGTGTCCGGCCACGGGTCGGCCACGGCGATCGTGTTGTTCGACGTGTCGAAGCCGTAGACCACGTTCATGTGGCCGCCCCCGGAGGTCCACCCGATGCGGGCACCGATCGGCCGGGCCGCCTTGACGTCGGTGTACACCTGGTTGAACGTGGCCGCGCTGCTCAGGCCGGAGCCGGTGTGGGTCATGCCGAGGCTGCTCCACCCCTTGGCCATGTCGTCGAGCGTGGCGGGCTGGTTGTTGCAGCCGTAGTAGGGCTGGGCCCGGTTGCAGAAGTCCGTCTGTGTGGAGCCGAAGCCCTGGAACTTGGCGATGGTCAACCCGGAGGCGACCCAGCACCACTGGGTCTTCTCCTGCTTGTACATGTTGATGGTGTCCTGGCCCGCTTCCGCGTGAGCTGTGCCTCCTGCGGCCGCGAGCGATCCCAAGGCGGCCAGCGCGATGGCCAACGTCGTGGTCCCGTTCCTGAACCTGCCCATTTTCCTGCCTTCCCCTGATGGGTACAAACGAGATGAGCGGGGCGATCTGGCACGAAAATGACAGCGGATCATGTCCGGGGCGCATAGGCATCTTGCGGGAAATTAGCCCAGACTGATTATTTGTCAGCCAATGATCTGAATCGGCACTCACAGCTCGCGCCTCCCTGCCGAAGCAGGGTGTGCTGCTCACCAAGTCCTCTTCTTCGTCGTGGGTTCGGTGCATCGACGACGCGCGGTTGTCGAGGTCGAGGTGGCGGACGGTCTCGGCCAGGCGTGCGGCGAGCGCGTTGCCGACTGCGCGCATCCGCAGCCCCGCACCTTGGCCGATACCGCCGGTGAGTTCGATCCCGGCCTCCGTGGCCAGGTCCACGGGCGCGGCGGCCGTCGTGAAGGCGAGGCGTAGCCGCTGGTCGATCGCGGTGCGGACGTGGCCGGCCTCCGTGCCGACGCCAGGCCTTGGCAGCAGCGGGTTGTCGGTTGGTGCTGGGCGCGGAGCACGGCCGGACGCTACGAACGGGCACTGCCTGCCCTCTGCCCCTGTCGGCACCGCCGGCCGGGTCCACCCTTCACCCGGGGTCGATCGCTCGCTAGGCGGCGCAGGGCGGGAACATGACGGAACGGCCTGCGGGGCGTTGGCCCCGCAGACCGTTCTGATCCGCGAACGGATCGTCACCACTCCAAGCCGGAGGGCCGTGTCACCTGCGTCAGTGGAAGCTGGTGTTGTGGCACTGGAAGCTGGCGCTGCTCACGAGCAGCAGGCCCTTCCTCGCCCGCGATCTCCAGCTGCTGGAGGTTGAGGACGGACATGGCGGTCACCTCCCTTCTGCGTCGGGGTTTTGCCGGACCGGGACCGGTGCAGCGGGCTTCAGGCGGCGGTGGGCGGTACCGGGCAGCCGAGTAGGGGGAGGAGATGGTCGGTGCGGCGTTGGGCGCCGTCCATCGCCAAGGGCACTCCGGCCGATCCGGTGGCGAGGTCCATCGACAGCCGGACCAGGTGCCTGCCTGGGGGCGAGGCCGTCGCCGTGGGGGACGGCGTGCCGCCACAGGTCGCGCCGGTGGCCTTGGAGCGCGGCGTCGTCGTCGGGGCCGTCGCCGACGACGGACCGGAAGTACAGCAGTCCGGCGCGGCCGTCGAACAGACCGGGGAAGACGGTGAACTGGCCGCGCGCCGCCAGCCGGATCGAGGCGAGGGCCTCCGCGAGGCCCGGGCCGCTGCGGTGCTTCAAAAAGGCCGCCAGGGCGAGTCCGATGCCGGTGGATCCGGTGCCTAGGTAGAGCACGGACCGCCAGCCGTCGTCGACCTGAGGGGAGCCGTCGACGTCCGCGCACTGAGCGAGGTCGCGGCGCGGTGCCCTCTCGGCGAGGTCGAGGTATCCGGGCTCGCCGGTGCGTTCGTGCAGGCGGGCGAGGAACAGCGCGGCTCCGGCCGCTCCGATGTGAGGCCCGCGCCGGGGTTCTTGCCGGTCGGATGGTCGAGCGGGGCTTCGATGCGCTCCGCGACGCGGTCGGCGACGCGGCGGGCATGGTCGAGGTGGCCGCCGTCCCCGCGGCGGGCGTGGAAGCCGAGCGCGGTCAGCCCCGTGCCGGGCAGTCCGGTCAGCAGACCGAGGCTCGTCGGTTCGCCGGTGCGCTCGAGGGCCGGCCCAGGATCTCGGTGGCCTCCTCGTGCCGTCCCGGGAGGTCGAGGACGGTGGCCACCCCGCAGGAGCCGTGGAAGAGGCCGACGGGCGCGCGGTCGATGTCCCGCTGCGTCGCGGCGGTGAGCCAGTCGCTCCACGAGGGGTCGACGGCGTGGCCCGTGGCGTGCAGGGCGTACAGGACCAGCGCGACCGGCTGGTGGCGCTGACGCCGGTCTACCTCCAGGCCCGCCGCCACGCCTTTCCCCATGGCACGATCGACCACGTGCCGGACAAGCCGGCGGTCCGTTCGCTGCTGTCGGACGTGATCGACTCGTGCCGCAGCGAGGTACTGGTCTCCGAGCACGGTGGGCCTGGGCGGCGTGAGCGTGTCGGTTCCCTCGGCGGCGAGTCAGGCTCGGCGCGCAGCGCGGGGCCTCGGTGGCGGTTGTGGGGCGGGGGCCGGTGCCCAGCGGGCAGCACCTTCCGCTGGGGATGAAAGGCGGCGACGGCCTGCGCGATCTCGGCGTGGGACCAGTGGATGTCGCCGAGGAGACGCCGGTGGCGGCCCTGCCAGGCCGAGCAACTGGTGGAGGACTCGGACGCCGCGCCTGAGGACAGGGGAGGAGAGGAGAGGCTCGTACTTCATCGGCTTCTTCTGACGCTTGTGGCTACGTCACCGCGGTGTCCTGCCTGCGCGTGGTCCGTGGCTGTGGGTGTGCGGTGGATGTGGCGGGCCAGCAGAAGACCCAGGGCGGTGGCGGCCAGCGTCCAGAGGGCCAGGACGCCGAGCACTGTGAGCCAAGTAGGCATGGGTTACCTGTCTATGCGTCAGAAGCGTGTGGAACGGGCCCGTCTGCCCTGACAAGTCCGAGGCATGCGTGTGGACTTGTCCATATGCGGGAGATTTGCCGGCCGCCCTGGCGAAACGGCGTGGAGCCGTGGTGTCGCGTCATTCCTCGCCGGCCTACACGGCGCGAACCACGGCCCATCCATCTCCGGCGGGGCGACCTTCACTCGCGAAGTCGCGGTAGCGGTTTCCGTGTGGTCAGAGTGTGGGTTGGTCTCGGAGGATGGCGTATCCCAGCGCACGGGCTCGTCCGGCCACTGCTTCGAAGTCGGCTGTAGGGGACAGGGACGTCACCGTCATGCGGGTCAGCGGCGCCTGGGTGAGGATCGCGGTCACGGCGTCGCGGTCGATGGTCCGCTCGAAGTAGTCCTCGGCGAAGGCGACGTACGTATCCGGGGTGCCGTCGGTGAGTAGGGCGAACAGCCGGTCGGCTCCGTCCGATTCGTTGTCGGCGAACTCGACCGCGCCGTGCTTCCAGGCTGTGGCGGATTTCTCGCGCCACACGCACACTGTCGCGTCGAAGAACCCGTCGAACTGCAATTCCGGCGCCACCGGGTAGTGCGCGAGCGGCGCCGGCAGAGCGTCGAGGAGACCGGGCCAGTGGGCGCGGGGCCATTCTCTCCATGGAGTCGCGTCGCTCTCGTGACCGAACCCGTAGAGGAACACCCCGGCGGGATCGAAGACGATGGCGTACTGGTCACCGGAGCCGTTGTCCATGGATGCCAGGTCGACGCCTTCGCGCCATCCGGGGAAGAACGAGTAGGTGGGAGCGTCCGTGGCGAGGATGGTGTCGAGCACTGCCAGTGCCCGGCAGCGCCCGAGTAGGACATCCGGGTCGGGAAGCAAGGTCACCAGTCTGTGGACACTCATGGGCGTCATTGAACCGCCTCTCACTGACATCGCCCGGCGCGCCCCTCGTTCGGTGGACCCCAGCCCCCGGGGCGCCAGGATCCGCACCAGGCCCAGCGGCATGCAAGTGCCGTGGCGCCGCGCTCCGTCCCGTGCCGGCTCGGCCGTTGGTGGCCGCGACCATGCCGAGCCGACTGAGCCAGAACACGCCGATGGGCGGCACATGCGGACAGCTTGGTGCGGAAGTTCCACTCGCTGTCCTCTTGCCGCAGGTAGTTGGGGTCGGTCAGCGGTGCCGGCGGCGCAGGAGGGCGAAGGTGGCGACGATCGCTGCGGCGGCGAGGGTCAGCACAATCGCGCTCTCGACCAGTTGCAGCGGCCAGAAGTGGGACTCGGGGTGATAACGGGTCCCGATGACATCGACCAGACCGAAAAGGTCCCCGTCGCCCGCACCCCGCGCAGGCCCGTCGAGGGCGGGCCAGAGCCAGGGGCGGATCAGGGCGAGGGTCGCCGTGACGATCCCGACCACAGCGGCGGCCGCGGTCATGGCGGGTACCGTGCGTCCGATCAGCAGACCGGCCATGGCGCCGACCGCGATGCCGAGGAGGGCGTAACCCACCGCCACCGGCCCGATCACCTGGTAGACGGGGAGGTCGTTCCACTGGAGCGGGTACCAGGTATCCAGCGATTGCCGCCGGATCCATGCGGCCAGCAGCACGAACGCGGGCATGACGAGGAGCACGCCGGCGACCGGCACCGCCAGCCTGGCGGCGAGCCAGCGGGCCGGACTGACCGATTGGGTCCACTGCAGTCGGTAGGTGCCCGACTCCAGCTCGCGCCCGACCAGCGGGCCCGCCACGAACGCCCCCAAAAGCAGGGGCAGTACCCCCATTCCGAGCCCGATGTAGTGGAACATCCTGTTGACGTACAGGCTGCGGGAGAGGAAGCCGCGGACTTGGATGCCGCATCCGGGCACCGTGTTCTCCACCTTGCAGCCGGTGGCGGCGAAATCCTCGGCCAGTGACTGGACGTACCAGCGGCCGGCGGGCAGGGCGATGGCGGCGAGCAGCACGAGGGCGAGAGCCGCCCACAACGCGCGGCGGTGCAGGCCGATGGTGACTCGAAGAGAGCCGCGCAGGTCGAGGAGGGTCATGCCGCAGCCTCCATGGCCGCGGTGAGCATGGCTGGGGCGTCCGGAGCGCCCAGGTGGGCGAGCACCAGTTCTTCCAGGGTGGGTGCGTCCACCTGCCAGCCTTCGCCGTCGGTACTCAGGGGCCCTTCCGGACGAATCAAGGCGGTGAGCCGGCGCCCGGTGGAGCGTGCGGTGAGCACGGTATGGGGGGCCAAGTCGCGGATCGGGCCGGACACCAGGGCGTGGGCCTGCAGGAGATCGTCCACCGAGCCGCCGAGTCGGACGCGTCCGCCGTCGATCAGCAGCAGGTGGTCGCAGGCGTCCTCCAGCTCGGAGAGGATGTGCGAGGACATGAGGACGGTGGTGCCGTGTTCGGTGGCCGTCGCCAGCAGGGCGCCCATCAGTTCGCGGCGGCCGAGCGGGTCCACATCGGACAATGCCTCGTCCAGGAGCAGCAGCGTAGGTCGTTTGCCGAGGCCCAAGGCCAGGGCCAGCCGCGAACGCTGGCCCCCGGACAGGGCGCGGACGCGTCGGGCCGGGTCCAGACCGCCGTCCTCCACGACCTTGCCCGCGGCGGCGGCGTCCCAGCGGTCGGGATTCAGGTCGGCGCCCATACGCAGGGTTTCCGCGACCGTCAGTTGCGGATAGAGCGGCTTGTCCTGGGAGACATAGGCAACGGCCTCGCGGGGCGGGGCCGTCAGGGTGCCCTCGGTGGGCTTCAGTACGCCCGCGGCCAAGGCCAGCAGCGTGGACTTGCCGGCCCCGTTGGGGCCGATCAGGGCGCATACGCGACCGGCGGGGAGCCGGAAGGAGCAGTCCCTCAGGGCCCAGCCGCCGCGGCGGAACCTCCGTCCGAGGCCGTGGGCCTCGATGGCTACGGTCATTCTTCGTCCCCCTGGTTCGGTTCACTGTCGGATCCGCTCAGTACGGAGGTGAACAGTGCGGTGATGTCGTCCTGCTCCAAGCCCGCCCGCCGGGCCCGTACCAGCCACTGCGCGAGCTCGGCGCGCAGCGCGCCGTCTGCCGCTTTGCCCTCGCCCAACGTCCGGCGGACGAAGGTGCCGAGGCCTCGGCGGCCCTCCACCAGGCCCTCACGTTCGAGCTCCCGATAGGCCTTGAGCACGGTGTTGGGGTTGATGGCGAGGGCCTCGACCACCTCGCGGGCAGTGGGCAGCCGGTCTCCCGGCTCCAACAGTCCCAGGCGCAGAGCCTGTCTGGTCTGCTGCACGATCTGGAGATAGGTGGCCACACCACTGCGCCGGTCAATGCGGTATTCGATCACGGGCGGCCATCATCCTTTCACTAAGGAAGTAGTGAAAGGATGATGGGTGGGAGCCCGACCGTCAAGAGCGCTCATCTACTGACGCCGAGTGCGGTGTGCCGTGTTGCGGCCCGGCGGGGCTTCCCTTCCCGTATGACCTGCCGACGACATCTGGCTGCCGACCACGGATCCGGTGGGAGCGGCACGACGAGAACCACGAAGCCTTCGGCCTTGCGACCCGCCTCTCACCGGTGCCTCGTGATGGCGGCGCCTGGTGGCGCTCTGGCGGCTGCGTGGCGGGCGTGCGACGTGGGGGTGAACGACGCGGCCAATGGACTCGCGCTGATCTTCTACGGAGCGATGCACTCGATCGCGGCGGCGGCGTGGTAGTGGGGTTTGCTCATCGGGTACGTAAGACGTCGGAACCTCAAAGTCGCCCTCGTCGGCGGCGTGGTCGGCACATCGAATTCGCCGAAGCACTGCCGGTGACCGCCTCCGGGAAGATCCAGCGCAGCGTGCTGCGCACGGCGCGGACCCTGGGCGGTGAGGAATTCCGTCCCGCGTGACGGAACGACCGTCGTGAACGCCGGGTTGTTCGTAAGAGAGCATGGAACACGCCGCAGGGCGCGCCATGCGCAGGGCCGACGGGGGAGCGGCCCTCTATGCAACTGCTGTGGCTTCAAACGTTCATGGCCGTCTATCACACCGGGTCGTTCACCGAGGCGGCCCGCCAGTTGGGAACACCCAGCCCACCGTTACCCAACAGGTCCGTGGACTCGAACTGGAATTCGGACTTCCGCTCTTCGAACGCACTCCGCGCGGAGTGGTACCCACACCCAGTGCGACCGTCCTCGCCAAAGACGTACAGGACTCCCTTAAGAACCTGAGCATTGCCATCGGCCGCCACTTCGGCGACGGGGAAGAAAACCGTCCCTTACGGATCGGGGCGACACCGGAACTGGCCGCCGCACGGCTCATGCCCGCCTTCTCCCGCCTGGCCGCGGGCGGAATGGACATCAAGACATCCGTCGGCGTCAGCTACGAACTCCTCGACCACCTCTCCGACGGCTTCCTCGACCTGGTCGTCTCCACGATCCGGCCCCGCAGACGCGGACTGGAAGCCACCCCCCTCGCCGACGAGGAACTCATCCTCGCCTCGCCCGCGATGGCGCAGGAGCTGTTCCCCCTCGGGGTCACGGACGCCGACGTCGACCTCGTGGCCAAAGCACCGCTCATCGCGTACGCCGAAACGCTGCCACTGATCCGCCAGTACTGGAAGGACGTCTTCCACGCCACGCCGACGACCGCGCCCAGCGTGGTCGTCCCGGACCTGCGCGCCGTCATGTCCGCCGTCATCTCCTCGGCGGGCATCTCCGTCCTGCCCCGCTGCCTGTGCTCCGCCGCCCTCGCCTCGGAAGCCCTGGCCACCCTTCTGGAACCGGAGCTCCCACCCATCAACACCCTCTACCTGGTGGTCCGGTCCGGAACCCTTGCCGACTACCGCCTCTCACAGGTCCACAGCCAACTCCTGCGCAGCGCCCAGATGTGGTCCTGAGCCCCGCGCGGTCCAGGCTCGGTGCCCCCAGGACCGGGGCGGGGCAGCGGCGTCCGCGATGAAGCCGGTGACTTCGCGTGGCCCACGCCTCGGCGGCCGGGTGGCGAGGCGGCCCCGATACGCCGGCGCCTGATCCGGGTATACGGCGGCAATGGACGGAAAGGTCTGGCTCACGCTGGCCGCGCTCGTCGCGGCCGGCCTCGCGTTCTACGCGGCCGTACTGCTCGTACGGGTCTTCAAGGCGCGGCGCCTGCTGCTCGACGCGGGAATCCCGCTGCGCGACAAGGCCCTGTTCTGGGTCGCCGTGCTCTACACGCTCTCGCCGGTGGATCTGATCCCGGATCCGGTGTACCTGGACGACATCGGCGTCCTGCTGCTGGCCCTGCGCTCGCTCCACGCGGCGGCGGCCCGGCTGCCCGCACCGAAGGACACCGCCCCCTCGTGAGCGCGGGCGCTGAGGTGGGCGCCAAGCATCGGCCACCTCGGGCGATCCGAATGCGGTGCCGATCGTGGACGACACCGTGCAGTACTGAAGGCGGGAGCAGCGACGAAGGCGGGGAGGGTGCACGAAGATCCGTGCACCCTCCCCGCCTTCACGTCATGCGTGATCGGTCGCCTCGCCGTGGGCCAGGGACTCGGCCAGGGTTGCGGAGGATCTCCAGCCCCACCCGGTCCCGGGCGTCCACACCCGCGGGAAGTACACGGTGCGCTGCCGTCGGGGCCGGGGAACGTCTGTCGGTAGGAAGGCGTCGGTGCGAGGGCCGTGGGCGGCCGACCGGCCCAGTGCCGGTCGCGGGGGCCGGGTCCGGGCCGTACACATGGTGGGGAGCCGTGATGGCGGGCGGGTCCGGGGTGCTGTGTGAAGAAGGAGATGTGTTGTACACGGAGATCGTGCGGTTCCGGTTGAAGGACGGCGTCGACACCAAGGACTTCTTGAGGGCGGCCTTCCGGATGGATCGGGAGTTCCAGCCGACCCAGCCCGGTTATGTGCCGGGCAGCCGTCGCACGATGGTCTCGGACGAGGGGGAGTGGGCGATCTCGGTGGATTGGCTCACCAGGGAGGACTCCGAGCGTTCCCAGGCGGCGTTTCGTGAGGCGGGCGAGGTGACCCGTGACTACCTGGCTGCCATGGACGAGAGCTCGATCCGCATCGAGGTGTGCACGCTGTACCAGCTCGGTGACGAGGAATAGGTAGCGCGATCGGCCGCCTGTGTCCGGACGACTCATCGAAGGGGCGGCTGCGGCCCTTCGCGTCGGCTGCGTCGCCTTTGACGGACGCGAGCCGGGGCTTGGCGGGCGCCGGTTTCTTCGGCCGCATACAGGACGGCGTCCTGGTGATCCCCACCGTGGCCATCTGGCCGGGATCCCCGGGCGTCGACTCGACCGGCTGTGTGGGCGCGGCGCGGCTGCGTCGGTGGCCTCCGCGCTACCGGCCTGGTGGGGTGTCCTTCGCCGGTGTGGTCGCCAGCCAGTGGGTGACGACGGTGTCGATGTAGGCGTCGGTGAGCGGCCCGCGGTCGAGGAAGCGGCGGAACATGACCGGCCCGATGAGCAGCGTGAACTCCTCGGCCGTCATCCGCACGCCGGAGGGGGCCAGGAGGTCGTTGAGCGCCTGGTGGCGGTCTTCGCTGATCCGGGCGAGCGCGTGGGCGGCCTCGGGGTCGCGGTCGGCCTCGGACGCGAGGGCCATCAGCGCGCTGCCGGTGGCGCTGTCGTCCAGGCCGTGGCGCAGGCTGTGCAGGTAGGCGGTGAGCACCTTCCGCGCGTCTGTTCCGGGTGCCGGATAGCTGTCCGCGTCGCCTGATTCCAGCATCACGTCCACCAGCAGCGCCTCACGGGTGGGCCAGTGCCGGTACAGCGTCTGGCGGGTCACCTCGGCGCGCTCGGCCAACAGCGAGTAGGTCAGCGCGGTGGGGCCGACCGCGGCGAGGAGTTCCCGGGCGACCGTCAGGATCCGGGCGCGGGTGCGTTGCACCCGGGGGTTGGACGGGTCGGGTTTGGCGAAGGCGGCAGGCGTCACAGGGCAATCATACGACTCGTATGCTTCACTGGAATCATCCAAGTTGTTTGTTTGTTCTTCGGGGGTGTACTCCCCGACAACCCATTGAAGAGGCACGACATGGCCGCCGTCACCATCGATCCGCACGCCGACGCCTTCACCGTCATCGTCACCTTCACCCCCGACCCCACCCGACGGGAGGAACTGGTCGAGGCGATCCGCACGTTCGTCGAGAACGTCGTGCGCCACCAGCCCGGATTCCTCTCCTCCACCGTCCACGTCAGCACGGACGGCACCCGCGTCGTCAACTACGCCCAGTGGGCCGGCCGCGAGGCTTTCGAGAAGTTCGGGGCGGACAACGCGGTGATGAACCAGCGCGGCGCGATCACCGACTTCCCCCACGACGGCCGGCCCTACGAGATCGCCTTCCAGATGACCGCATCCGCCTGACCCCGGCCGGCCCCACCCCCCTCGCACGAAAGCAGACCCGCTCATGCCGTTCACCATCAGTTACGACCGTTTCGGCGGCCCGGAAGTCCTCACCCTCACCGAGACCGACCTCCGCGAGCCCGCGCCCCACGAGGTGCGGATCAAGGTCAAGGCCGCGGGCATCAACCCGCTGGACAATAAGATCCGCCGCGGCGACCTCGCCGGCGTCTTCCCCGCCGAGTTCCCGATCGTCCCCGGCCTGGACGCGGCAGGAGTCATCGACGCCACGGGCGAAGCCGTCACCGACTTCGTCGTCGGCGACGAGGTGTTCGGTGTGACGCCGGCCGGCTCCTACGCCCAGTACGCGCTGATGCCCGCCCCGGTGGCCAAGCCCGCCGACCTGTCCTGGGAGATCGCGGCCGCGCTGCCCACCGTCGGTGAGACGGCCTTCCGCGCCCTCAAACACCTGAGCCTCACCACCGGGCAGACCCTGCTCATCCACGGCGCCGCCGGCAGCGTCGGCGCGATCGCCGTCCAGCTGGCCACCGCGCACGGCATCACCGTCGTCGCCACCGCCGGCCCCGACGACCTCGAACGCGTGACCGCCCTGGGCGCTACCGCCGTCCCCTACGGACCGGGCTGGCCCGAACGCGTCCGCGCCGCAACCCCCCAAGGCGTGGACGCGGTATTCGACACCTCCGGCGCCGGCGTCCTGCCCGACTCCATCGACCTGGCCGGCGGCCCCGACCGCGTGATCACGATCGCCGACATGAACGCCGCCCAGCACGGCGTGCGCCTGACCGGCATGGACCCCGCCGACCGCGCCCCCGAAGCCCTCCCGGAGCTGGCCGCCCTGGCCGCCTCCGGCAGGCTGATCGTGGAGGTCTGGCGGACCTACCCCCTAGAGGAAGCCGCCCGCGCCCAGGACGACATCGACCACCGCCGCAACAAGGGGAAGATCATCCTGCTGCCCTGACAGGACGCCTCCACGTCCAAGCCGGGAAGCCGTCTCACCGCCATGTGCGGGCTCTACGGTTTGCTCGCAGCCCCTTCGATTCCCCGCCGCTGTGGCGGCCGGCGCACCGGCTTCGCACCGGCGTGTGATGGCCGGTTCGGGTATGGAGTCGGGCCGGGGCGGCAACCGTGTGGTTGCCGCCCCGGCCCGTAGGGGTGTCGTCCGGTTCAGAGGCGGTGTGGTCCGTCGTAGTAGCCGCCGACCTGCCGGTGGTGGTCCTCGTTGCCGAGGTGCTTCTCCTTGTCGAACTCGGGAGCGTTCTTGATCTGCTCCTGGAGCCGGTCCACGCGGATCGTCCGCTCGTCCGCATCGACACCGCTCATGGTGCCCGCGGGGAGGAGGACCTCCTTGCCGAAGATCCACGGGCCGGTGTCGACGACGATGTTCGCGGGGCCGACGTCCTCGGAGTGCTTGTAGACCTTGCCGATGGAACCGTCGACGGCCTCGACCTTGCAGGGAGGTCAAGCGGCCCTCCGTGCGGGTTTTTTGCTTTGTGGCGATCTAGGGTCTGTTGCGAAAGTGCTGGTCAGAGCCATTCGTTGATGGCTGCGATCAGCACACGGTGGCTTCGTAGCGGACGGCGAGTTTGTCGTACCTGGTGGCGACGGCCCGGTGGCGCTTGAGGCGGTTGATGCCGCACTCGACGGCGTGGCGTTGTTTGTAGTCGTCTTTGTCGAATGCCGGGGGCCGGCCGCCGCGGGAGCCGAGTTTCTTGCGGTTGCGGATCTGGTCGGCCTTCTCGGGGATCGTGCACCCGATCCGGCGTTTACGCAGGTAGGAGCGGTTGGCCCGGGATCCGTACGCTTTGTCTGCACGGACTCGGGCGGGTCTGGTGCGAGGCCTGCCAGGGCCGGGCCGGGCGACACGGACCTTCTCCAGGACGGGCTGTCGTGCCGGTGGCCGGCCGTGACCAGCAGGGACATGGGCTTTTGTCCCTGCTCGGTGGCAAGGTGGATTTTCGTGGTCAGACCGCCGCGGGAGCGTCCGAGACCGTGGTCGTCGGGCTCGGTGACGAGGCCGCCGGGAGGCTCCTTCTGGAGGTCCCCTTTTTACGGGCGCCTGCCGCGTGCTGATGCGCGCGGCAGACGGTGGAGTCGACGCTGAGGTCCCAGGTGATCAGACCTTTCGCGTCGGCATCGGTCTGGAGCCGCTCGAATATGCCGTCGCGCTGCCACCGGCGGAACAGGTCGTAGACCCGGTCCCACGGCCCGTACCGTTCCGGGACGTCCCGCCACGGAGTGCCGGCCCGGGTTCGCCACCGTATGCCGTCTATCAACTGCCGCCGGCTCCATACCCGCGGCCGCCCCGGCTTGCCGCCGACCGGCAACAGCGGCTCCAGTCTCGCCCACTGTGCATCTGTCAGATCTCCACGCACCACACCATGATCATCACCGACCAAGATCCACTTTCGCAACAGACCCTAGTGCCGAAGGTCGTGGACGGGGGCTGGCATCGCTACCATCGCGATCAGCACCAGCGCTCATCCGTAGTCACCTTCTGCCCTCGCAGGCCGTCGTCAGGGTCGGGGCGGGGAGAGCACGGCGACCTCCCAACCGAAGCCCACCACCAGCCGGCCGTCCGGGGAGACCGCCAGCGCGCGGACCGGTCCGGGGAACACCAGCCGTGGACCGGCGGGACGGCCCGAGGACAGGTCCCACAGCCGCACCGTCCCATCCTGGCTGCCGCTGACCGCGACCTGACGGCGGTTCACCTCCCCCGTCGCCAGCGCCCGTACCTCGTCGGTGTGGCCGGCAAGGGGGGTGCCGAGCTGATCGCCGGTGGCCAGGTCCCAGACCCGTACCGTCGAGTCCCGGCTGCCGCCGACCACCAGTGGACGGCCGTCGACGACGGCGGTCGCCACCACCACCGCAGTCGCGTTCGCCGGGCCGGTGAGGGGTTCCCCGAGCGGGTGGGCGGTGGCCAGGTCCCAGGCCCGGACCGTCCCGTCCCAGCCGCCGCTGACCGCGACCGGGCGGCCGTCCACCAGCGCGGTCGTCACCGAGCTCGCCGGGCCCGCGTGGCTGGTGCGGGATTGCGCGAGCAGGCGGGCGGTGGCCAGGTCCCAGACCCGCACGGACCCGTCCCAGTCTCCGGTGACGACGACGGGGCGGTCGTCCAGCACTGCGGTCGCCACGGCCCGCACCGGAGCGGGGTGGTCGAAGCCGGGCTCGCCGACGGAGCGGCCCGTGGAGGGGTCCCATACCCGCAGCACCCCCTCCCAGCTGCTGGTGAGGACGACGGAGCGGCCGTCCGCCAGTGCCGTGGCCATGGAATCCACCTGCTGGGAGTGGCTGATGACGGGTTCTGCGGCGGGCCTGCCGGCGGACAGGTCCCACAGCCGCACCGTCCCGTCCGCGCTGCCGGTGACGGCGACCGGACGGTCGTGAAGAACCGCGCTCGCCACGGCGCGCACCTCCCCGGAGTGGCCGGGGAGCGGGTCACCGGCCGGGCGGACGGACGCCAGGTCCCACACCCGCGCCTCGCCGTCCTCGTTGCCGCCGGTGACGGCGATCGGACGGCCGTCCACCACCCCGGTCGCCACCGCCCACACGCCGTTGACGTGGCCGGCCAGGAGTCCGCCCACGGGGAGACCGGAAGAGAGGTCCCACACCAGGACCATCCCCTCCCGGCCTCCGCCGACCGCGACCGGGCGGCCCTGGACCGACGCCGTCGCCAGCACGTTCACCCCTCCGTCGATGCCGGTGAGGGGAGCGCCGAAGGGCCGTCCGGTCCGCAGGTCCCACATGCACACGGTCTCGTCCCGGCTGCCGCTGACGGCGACCGGACGGCCGTCGACGACCGTGGCCGCGAGGGCCCACACCCCTGCGGTGTGGCCGGTGAGCGGCGCACCCTCCTGGTGGCCGGTGGCCAGGTGCCATATCCGTAGCGTGCCGTCACCGTCGCCGGTGACGGCGACCTGGCGGCCGTCCACGACCTCCGTCGCCAGTGACTCCACTGGTCCGTCGTGGCCGGTCAAGGGTTCGCCGACGGGCTGGAGGGTGGTCAGGTCCCACCGCCGCAGCGTGCCGTCCCGGCTGCCGGTGACGGCGAACGGGTGTCCGTCCAGCAGGACGGTGGCCACCGCTGTGACGCCGTCGGTGTGGCCGGTGAGGGGAGGTCCGAGGAGCCGGCCGGTGGACAGGTCCCACACGCGCACGGTGCCGTCCTTGCTGCCGCCGACGACGACCTGGCGGCCCTGTGCCGTTCCGGTCGCCACTGCACGGACCTGGCCGCCGGAGTGTTCGAGCGGTTCGCCGAGCGGGAGGCCGGAAGCCAGGTCCCAGCGTCGCACCGTGCGGTCGTCGCTACTGCAGGTGACAGCGACCGGGCGACCGTCCACCTCTCCCGTGGCCACCCCGCACACCCGGTCGGTGTGGCCGGTCAGGGCCTGCCGGAACCTGTGGTCCACCCTGCTGCCGGTGGCCCAGTCGACCCTCCATGCCGGGTCGGCACCGTCGTCCAGCGGCACTGCTGCGATCCGCGCCGACAGGACCGGGTCCCCGAAGCGGGCGGCGTCCAGCGCCAGGAGCTGCCGACGCTCCCCCGCAGCTGCCTGCCGATGCAGATGGGCCGATGCCCGGTAGACGGCCTCCGCCGACCTTCCCGCGGCGCCCGGGACGGTCGCCAGCAGTTCCAGTGCCGCCTTTGGGTCGGCGTTCACCAGGAAGGACAGGTCTTCGGGCAGGTCGGCCCCAGCCTTGCGCCTGCGGCGCAGGAGGACGGACGAGGGCCGCCACAGTGCGCAGACCAGGCCCGCCCCCAACGGAATCTGCAGGAGCCGCTGGACCACCGGTGCGCCGGGGACGCCTCCCGGGGTGGCTGAGGCCAGCCCCTGCGGGTCCACCGTCAGGGCGTGGGTGCTTCCGACGGTCCAGTGCCAGCTGATCAGTCCGCCGCCCTGTACCGGAGCCAGCGGCGGACCGTCGAGGACGGCGACGGTGCAGCTGTCGGTGCTGCCGCCGCTCATGCCGTCCGTGGACCTCTGGATCTGCAGCACCCGGACGTGCTCGGTGCGCCCGCGCTGGTGCAGCGCCTGCTGGGCCAGTGCGGAGCCCTGCAGGAGCAGCAGGCCCAGGAGGCACAGCATGGCCAGAATCCAGCGGAAGGCCAGGAAGCGGCAGATGCACGGAAGCCAGCAGGAGAGCAGCAGCACCATCTCGCTCGTCGGGCCCAGCCACGGCACGCCACCGTCGAAGGAGGCACCCGCGATCAGGAGCGCGGCCGCCCATAACCCGTATGCTCCTCCGACCGCTGCCGCAGCCGTCAGCGCTCGTCTGTCCCCCATGTCCGTCCCCGTCCTGTACGGGCCCCGCCAGGCGGGGCCGCTCACTCACAAGGTATGGATTGTTCAACAATCCCTCAAGAGGGATTCCTCTTCCTGACAGCACAGTTGCTGCTACCGTTCTACGGACAGGCTGGACCAGCGAGTTTTTGTTCAACGATGAGGCCGGATGAGCGCGACCGTTCCCAGTGGCACCGCCGAGCGGGTGGCGGCCGCACTGCGCCAGCAAGTGACGGAGGGTCATATGCGGCCCGGCACACAGCTGTCCGAGGAGGCTGTGGCAGCGTCGCTGGGGGTGTCCCGGAACACCCTGCGTGAGGCGTTCCGGCTGCTGACCCATGAACGGCTGCTGGTGCACCAGTTGAACCGCGGCGTCTTCGTCCGCGTCCTGGACGCCGACGACGTGGTGGAGCTGTACCGGCTGCGCCGACTCGTGGAGGGGGCGGCGGTGCGGGAGCTGGCCGGCGCCCCCGACCGGGTGATCGAGGGGATCCGGGCCTCCGTGGAGGAGGGCGAGCGAGCGGCAGCCGAGCTGCGCTGGGCCGAGGTGGCCACCGCCGACCTGCACTTCCACCACGGGATCGTCGGGCTGGCCGGATCACCTCGACTGGAGGAGTTCATGCTGCGCGTCCACGCCGAACTGCGCCTGGCCTTCCACGCCATGGACGATCCGCAGCGCTTCCACATGCCCTTCCTCGCCCGCAACCGGGAGCTGCTGGCAGCCCTGGAGTCCAGGGACGCCAGGCAGGCGGAGCTGCTGCTGTCGGTCTACCTCGCCGACGCGGAACGCCAGTTGCTCCGCACGTTCCAGGACGCCGGACGCCCCGTCGACTAGATGATCGATTCCAAGGGAGAGGTCGGCCGATGTCCGAGGCGGGTCCATGCGCCTCGGACATCGGCCGACTACCTGGTGACGGGCCAGCCGATGACCTGGTCGAGCTGGATGTCACGAAGGACGGCGTTGTCCAGCTTGATGCCGGTGGCGTTGGTCAACCCATGAGGCGGGGCGCCGGTGAGGACCCGACCGATTCGCGCGTCCGTCAGATCCACTGCCCGGAAGTCGGCGCCGGTCAGATCGCAGCCCGTCAGGGAAACCCCTCGCAGGGACGCGCCGCTCAGATTGGCCCCGCGAAAGTCGCACAGCTTGAAACGGCAGCCGTCCAGGGTGGCTTGACGCAGATCAGCCCCGCGAAACGAGCACCGCGTGAACGACAGCTGCTGCAAACGCACCGATACGAGATCACCACCGTCGAAGGACTCCCGACGGAGAGCCGCATACCGACGGCGGGACGCGAGGCCTTCCTTCGCCGTCACCACCCTGTCCATGACAGACATCGTGGCAGCCCTGGCAGACGACTGTCGCCCGCAATTGCGGGCTCCGGCGGCACCGGCCAGTCCAGAAGGATCTGCGGAAGCGGCGCGCGGGCCAGGCGAGGGAGTCCAACATCGGTGTGTGAAGACTGAGTTGGACTCCCTCGCGACCGCACTCTATGTGAAGACCGACGATCTGTTGAAGGATTTGCCGCAGCTGGCCCCGTGGCGGCCGACGGTGGGCATCGCGCCGCAGTTGAGCGACGCGGAGCTGGTGAGCTTGTCGATGATGCAGGCGATGCTGGGCTTCACCTCCGAGGCCCGTTGGCTACGGCACGCCCGCGCCCACCTACGGCACCTGTTTCCCTACCTGCCGCAGCAGCCCGGCTACAACAAGCGGCTGCGCAAGGCCGCCGAGCTCATCCGTCGCGTCACCCGCACACTGGCGGTCGACACCACGCTGTGGACCGACGATGTTTGGGTGCTGGACTCCACGCCGGTCGAGTGCGGCCGGTCCCGCGAGACCGTCAAACGCTCCGACCTGGCCGGATGGGCCCAGTACGGTTACTGCGCCAGCCACAGCAGGTTCTTCTGGGGGCTGCGGCTGCACCTGGTGTGCACCCTGCACGGCCTTCCCGTCGCCTTCGCCCTGACCGGAGCCAAGGCCGACGAACGCGAGACCCTGCTGGACCTGCTCGCCGTCGAGCCGCAGCTCGCCGAGGAGCATCCCGGCCAGACTCTGATCGGCGACAAGAACTACTTCGGCCGCGAGTTCGAGCAGCAGCTCGCCGAGCTGGACATCCGGCTGCTGCGGCCTGCCCGCAAGGGCGAGGCCGAGCGGGCCGGATCACAGCTGTTCAAGCCGCTGAGGCAGGTCATCGAGTCGATCAACGAGACCTTCAAGGGCCAGCTCGACCTCGAACGGCACCGCGGCCGCACCCCGGGCGGTGTGGCCGTCCGCATCCTGCAGCGCATCCTCGCGCTCACCGCCGCCATCTGGCACAACGACCACACCGGCCAGCCGACCATGCGCGCACTGACCGCCTACGACCACTAAACCCCTTGGAATCGATCATCTAGACAGTGCGGTGGGTCAGTTGCAGGCGGGGGCGGAGCCGGGGCCGAGGGTCCGCCGGCCGGGCACGGCCTGGTGGTGCTCCTCGGTGGCGGCCTGGGCGGCCGGGGGCGTGTCGGTGCCCTCGGCGGCGAGTCGGACTCGGCGCGGACCGTGGGGCTCGGTGGTGGTTGTGGCGGGGCGGGGGCCGGTGCCCAGTGGGCGGCGCTCGATCATGCGCCCAGTCTCCCGGCGCCCGGTCCGGCCCGGTCACTGGGGGACCGTGAGGGGGGAAACCTGAGGGGAAGCGTGGGGGGAGCCTAGGGGGAAGGCCCCTTCCCGAGGATCTCGCGTTTTGCCTGCTCAGAGCACCTTTCGCGGCTGGTGAGTAGCCGGACTTATATCTGTGACGGGGGTGGGAGGGTACTGCGCAGGCCGGTGTCGGGCGGAGTGTCCGGAGGGCCTGGGAGGTGCTGTGTGCGTCACTACGGTGGCGTGATCATCGGTAGGTCGGGAGGCTCGGGTGCGGGTTCGGAGGGGTTACGGGGCGATGCCCCGCTGGTCTGCCCTGCTCGGGGCCGCCGGCTACCGGGTGCCGGCTGCCGGGTGCCGGCTGCCGGTTCCGGCAGGGGCAGAGGGCAGGCGAGGGGGAGGACGCGTTCGGTCAGTTGCCCGGTGAGGTGGGTGTCGGTGAGGGCGGCGTCGGTGAGCCAGTCCGCCGCGGTCAGTTCGTCGACCAAGTGCTCCAGTTCACCCGAACCGACGGGAACCCAGGCCGCGAGGGCGCTGCGGCCGATGCCGTGGCCGCCGGCACCGAGGAATCCCGAGGCGCCGGTTTGCGTGGCCAGCGTCAGGGCGAGCAGCCGGGTGCCGGCGGTGGCTTTGGCCTTGCGGAGCTTTTTGTCCGAGATGACCTTCTGGGCCCAGCCGGAGAGCTTGGGCCGCATTTTCTTGCCGAACGTGAACGGGCCCATTTCGTCCTCGCCGGGCGCCAGGGAGGAGACGGTGATCGGGGTCGGGTTCTCCGGCCGGGAGGCGAGCAGGTCGGCGGCGGTGCCGGGGAGGGACAGCCAGCCGCAGCCGGTCAGCTTCTCGACCAGGTCCTGCGGATCGGTCAGGCCGAGCGCGGTGAGGTCCTGGCCGACGAGGTTGCCGGTGCCGGTGTGCGCGGTGCGCAGGGTCAACATCAGCACCAGCAGCCGTGCTTCCGGGCCGGGCAGCGGGGTGTGGTCGGCCACGTGCGCGAGGACAGAGCGCGCATGCTCCCACTGTGTTGGCACGGTCAACAGCCGGCTTACCGACGGTGCATCGCTGTTCGGGCTGCGGCCGGTGCGCTGCTGATGCTGGAGGCGGGCGGTGGCAGCGGCCTGCTCGGCGCGCCGGGCCTCCCGTCGCAGGGCGGTGTCGCCGGTGACGTCCGCCCATGTGGTGAAGGCGCGTGCCTTGCGTTCCTGGAGGTCGGCGAGCAAGGCCAGGTCGGGTTCGGTGCGCTGCTGCTGGGCGCGGAACAGGTCCCCAAGTTCGACGAGTTCGTCGCGCAGCACGATGGGCCGCAGGTCGTGCGGGATGGTCCGCTGCGCGATCTTGCCGTAAGGGTGGCGGCGCCGTACCGGCGCGGAGCGGGGCGCCGGCACCTCCCCTGGGCCGGTCACCGGCGACGGACCATCGGAGAAAGGCGGGCCTGGCGCGGGAGCGGTCGCTGGCCGGTCGGCGAGGGCGGGAGTGTCGACCGCCGGGGTGGCGGCCGGCGCGGAGACCGGGGCGGGGGTGACGACCTTCGCGCCGGGCGCGGCGGCCGCGCAGCGTGAACAGCACTCCAGGGCTTGCCACCAGCGCCCTTCCCGGTCGGTGACCACGGCCAAAACGACCGCGCCGCCGCACCGCCAGGGCTGGGCGCGCTCTTGCCGTTCGTCGAGACGGATGTGCGTGCGGCAGTTGTCGGTCCTGCACGCGCAGTACGTGTCGGCCCGGGGCCCGCAGGCCGCCCGCAGGTGGGCCTTGAGGTGGTCGATCGCGGCCGCACGTCCGGCGGCTGCGGACGGCAGACGCTGATCGGCACAGGAGGGACGGCTGCACGAGACGCGAACTGCCGCACTGCCACGGCCGGCAGCGTCCAGACGCACCGTCCACCTGCGTCCCAGCACCCGCTCGTCCAACTCGCTCGCCGTGGCCTGCGTCATCCCGCTTCTTCCTCCCACGCCATAACCCGACAGCCGCCCGTGCCCACTCCCGCTACGACGGATAGGGCGCGAGAGCCGGGCCCACCGTACGCGGCAAGCGGCCCTATGGCCGGGGAACTCGCCCTGCCTTGGGGACACCTCTTCAGGGCGTGCGACGGCTCCGCCGGGAGCAGGGCGGGATGACTCGATCCGGCCCCACGGCCGGAGGCAGGTCGGTAGCGTCCCAGCTCATGAGCGCACACCGAGCCTCCCCCGATGAGCCGTGGCCCGGCTGGGCGACCAGCCGGGCGGCTCAGGCCGCGTACGGCAAGCACCTGGTCCGCATCGGCCGACTTGTCCCAGCACTGCTGTACTCGCAGGTCATGGACCGCCAGCACCTGGCGGCCGCGCACACCGCCCGCCGCCAAGACCTCATCGACTCCCAGGTCAGGAGCCTGGCCATGGAGTGCCGAGACGACCTGCTGGAGAGTGCGGTCGTGCTGGACGCGCTCGCCCTGTGCCACGGCCATGGCAGCTACCTGATGCGCCCCTATCAGGAGGACTCCCGCAACCCGGTGCCGCCAGACGTGGAACTGCGCACCGACGCCTCCGACGTTGCCGATCAGCTTGTGCGCCACGACCAGCTGTACGGGACCAGCACCACCGGTGACATCCCTGCGGCCCTGGAGGACGGCTGCACGGACGCCGAGCGGGACGCGGTCCGCGCCTACGCCCGGCGGGAGTGGATCGACCCCCAGGAGCGATGGCCCGGCATCTGAGGTCCGCCCAGGAGCGCGTCGCCGGCCGTGTGGACAGCAGCTGTGGGACGCGGCTGTTCTGTCCGAGCCACGCGGCCACGTCCTTGTCGATGTACTCGACCAGGCGCAGCACCTCGGCGTGTGCGGTGGGGAGGGTTAGCCGGCGGCCGTGGCCACGGCGGTCGGTCTGCCCGGGCAGGGGAACGCCGCTGATCAGCGGTTCGTGGTGGGCGGCGCGGTTGCGCAGTGAGCGGACGTGGCTGGCGGTGGTGAACACGGTGGTCCGCTTGCCTCCGCTGTTCGGGAACGCTTTGTGGAGGGCCTTGCGCCACAGGGTGGAGTCGTAGTCGACGTTCTGCCGGTACGGGCCGTCGACGCGGGTGCCGCCCTTGTCGAGCAGGTTCACCCAGCAGCCGAACGTGGACTCGGCTACCAGCTTCCCGGCTTCGTCGCTGAGCGTGAACGACCCCTGTCGAATTGTCAGAGGTGCCCTCTACCGTGAAGGCAGGGATTGCCGTCAAGGGGGAGGGCACGCCGTGGCCAACATCGTCTGGCACACCACGTACCGGTTGCTTCTCGATCTCAAGCAGGAAGACCTCGGGCACGAGAACTTCGATGACCTGTGGAACTTCCTCTACAAGGCGGACCGGATGGCGGCCCAGCGCAATGTCCCGGTCTCCGAGCGGGGGCTCCAGTGCGGCGGTGTCTGCAAGGACGCCGGCGTGGTCGCGTGGATGTACTTGCGACAACAGGCCAACGGCCGCCGCGAAGCCGTCCATGAGCGCAGGGAGGACGAGGAGCGGCACAAGGCGCCAATGAGCGACGAGCACAAGGCGTATCAGGAACGGATTCTGCGGGCGGCTGCGGAAGGGGGCTTCCACGGTGACTGCGAGGTTCGCACACCGGTCGGGCGCAGCAGTTTCATCCAGACCGACACCCTGATCGAGGGCGAGGGTGGGAGGCGTATCGGGTGGGAGGTCCAGCTGTCGTCCGCCGGCGTCGACGGGCCCGGCAGTGTGAAGTCCCGGGCTGCGAAAGCGGCGAAGCGGGGTATCACCCCGGCGTGGCACACCGACCGGGCGGACTACGCACGCCGTAGCGATACACAGTGGACCAGGAGCAACAACCTGCCCGCCCACGTCATCGCGAAGATCGGCGACCTTCGTGTCATCTCCGGCTACCGCGCCCTGGACTTCTGGGTCTGCGACCTGCGGGCGGTCTACCCGTGCCCGGACGGGGTCCGCCGGTGCGGCAAGCCGCACGTCACTCCCAAGCCGCGGGACGTGCTGTTCGACGACCTCGTGCGCCGGACGGCAGCCGGAACGATCGTTCCCGTCGAGTACCTCAGGGGGACCAAGGTCGATCGGTTCTGGGTGACCGACGCGGACCGTGACCGCCTCGCCGACCTTCAGGCGGGCGTCATCGTCCTGCCCCCGACACGGCCGGACGACTCCAGCTCGAAAACGAGCCCCAACCTCCCCACATGTCGCCTCGCATCGGTCCTGGGCGAGCCCGCCTCTTCCGCCGGAGCACGCCGTCCTGGTGTTCCCCACGCTGCCGCCGGATGGCGCACCGCCAAGGAGTCGAGCGGCCCCCCGAGCCACCGGCCCCGACCGCCTCCCCGGCGAAACTCTGCACGAAGTGCGGCGAGATCATCCACCGCATCCCCATGAGCCGCCGCGGCCCGGCCGACTACTGCCAGCGATGCCGAGACCAGGACTACCTCAAGCGCCAGCAGAACCCCGCCCGACCCCTCGCCGGCCACAGTGTCCCCACAGGCCCGACATGCGGCTTCTGTCGCACCCCCATGCAGCCGGCCTCAGCAGCCCGACGGTGGTGCTCGCACGCCTGCCGACAGGCCGCCTACCGAGCACGGAAACTCGGTGAGCTCCCGGCGACAGCTCTCTCCCGTCAGAACCGAGCGACCTGAGGCACCAGCGCCCGGTTCGACGAAGAAGCCTGCGTTTCGCTGGACCTGCTCAGTGTGTGGCGGACCAATCGGCACTGACCTGATCCGCTACGGAGAAGCCGGTTTCGCAGTCCGGGCACGTCGCGTCGCCGAAGACGTAGGTCATCGCGCTGGAGACGTCTTGGTGCCCGTCGGCGAGGGCGATGTCGTGGAGCCGGCGGCCGATGCCATCCATGGCTGCGGGGCTGGCGGGACGCAGGGGCGTCGTCTCAACGTCGTCCTCCGATAGCGCGTAGTCACCGCTCGTGGAGAAGAATCCGCGCTCGCCGATGACGATGAACAGGTTGGCTTGGCAGCCAGGACAGGAGACCTCGTACTCCTCGTTCACGAGGCCCCAGGCGAGGTCTTCGCCCCAGCTCACGACGCCTTCGAAGCTCAGCATGGATTCCAGGAGATAGGCGTACTCGTTCCGATCGGACGATGTCCGGAGGTGTTCGTTCACCACTACCAGCAGGGTCTCGACCTCCGCAGCGTGTTGGGCGCGGACGTCGCCGGCCCCGTGCGGCTGGTCAGAGCCCGCCAAGATCGCACCCGCCAGGTTCAAGGCGCTGACCGCCTGCTCCCGGTCATTGCGGCCGGCTACGTCGGCCAGCCATGGCAAGGCCGCGAAGCTGGCCGAGTAGACACTGCCTTGATGGCAGAGCGCCGACCACAGATCGTTCCAACGCTCGGGGCTCGGCTCCGAAGCGATCTGATCCAGCAGCACCGGTATGTCTTCCGCCGAGCCGTAGGCATGGCTGAGTTGCGCCCAATCCGTCATGCCGGAATCCAAGCAGGTCAGTCCTATCCGCCGCGCCTCCGGCCCTCGTACAGGGAAAGCTCCTGACCTGCACGGTTAAGGTTCGATGTCCCGAAACCGGTAGTCATCACGCTTCGATGGCAAACGAGCAAGATCCGATGGCAGAGGACAACCGTTTCTGCGCTCGAAAGGCGATCAAATCCGGATATTCGGGCAGTTGCTGTCACGCGGTGGCGGCGGGCGTGACAGGCGGCGTGACACCTCTGATGTGACGCTGGGTGAGCGTGACAGGGTGATCAGTTCCGGAGCGGCGGCCAGACGTGCGGTTCGCGGCACTGTGACCTGTGACAGCGAACCTGGACCGCTTGCCATCGAAGGTGGACCGAACGCAGTTCGTGACAGCGATGATGGACCGCCGCAGGTCAGCTACTGTACTTGTCCCCTCGGCCGCGAGTAGTAGGCGGACAGCGGTTAACGCTGAGATTGATCATGGTGGCTGAGCCGACACCCATTGGCTTCCCGGACGAGCGCAGCGGTGGGAAATTGGAGGGGTGAAGCCTCCGCCCGGTGGGCTGGCGCAGGAGCTGGCCGAGCGCATCGACGCCGAAGGCACCTCTGTCGCGGCAGCCGACGCGGAGGATGAGTGGCGCGAGGTCGAGGGCGGAGTCCACGTTCAGGGCGTTCCGTCACAAGTATTGCCGCACGGAACCTTGCCGCTCTCCCGCCCCATCTGCACTCACGTACCACGACCACGCGTACCGCGGGGCAAAACCGACGACCGAAACCCGCGGACGAGACGACTCAGGGGGACGACAGCATGCGTCACAGCAATGGCATTCGCAGGGCGGCTCTGGCGACGACGGCGGTCACGGCCGTCGCCATTGCGGTGACGGGCATCCTGCCCGGCACCGCCATGGCGGCGAGCACCACCACCTCCACTCCGCCGCCCGCCTGCCCGGCCTCCGCCCTCCAGGTCAGCGCCTGGCAGGCCGCCCACCCGCCCGTCGGGACCGGGATCGGGGCGGCGGTCGTGCAGTTCACCAACGTCTCCCGGAAGACGTGCGTCCTGAAGGGCCATCCGACGGTCGCGGGCGCTGGCAACGGCTCCCCCGCCCACAACACCCCGCTCAAGGTCACCCCCACCGGCAGGGCGGCCACCGTGACGGTCCGGCCGCACGGCAAGGCGTGGGTGAAGCTGACCTTCGTCCAGGTCCAGGGGGAGGCCGGCGGTTACTGCGTGTCGGGCAAGACCCCGGCGGCGTATCCGACGATGGTCATCGGGCTGCCGCACTCCGGGAACCATCAGGTCGCCCTGAACGACTGGTGGTGGGCCGAGTGCGACAACAAGGTGACCGTCACCCCGGTCTCGGCGGTCAAGCCTTCCTGACCCCCGTCCCCACAAATCGAGCAGCCTGCATGACGATCGCAAGACTCTGACCTACACGTTTACGAGGAACTGCACATAAGTGCAGGTCAGCGACTCAATGCACCTTCGGTGCGCTGAGTCGCTGACCTGCGGTGATCAAACTCCGATGACACAAACTCGCGTCCGTCAAAGTCCGATGGCAAACGGTCAAGATCCAGTGGCACGGGACACCGTTGCCTGCACCCACGTGGCCACCACGGGGCCGTCGGCGCTCACTGCGCGCCGTCCTCGCCTGCGCCCGCTTCCGCCAGTTCGGTGGGCGCGAGGACGCGGTCGAGCCAGGCGGCGAGCGCGTTGGTGGCGGCCGGGTCGGCCTGAGCGAGACGGGCGGCGAACTCCAGCTCGCCGTCGGCGGCCGGGGCGCCGGTGCGGGCGAGCGCGGCGAGCAGGGCGGCGTGGGCCCGCACCCGGTCGGGCAGCGAGCCGACGGCGGCTGTACGCGCGGCCGGGTCGGCTTAGTGGCCAGAGCGGTCGGCGAGGGCCTGCGCCAGCCAGCCGTCGACCACGGGGTGGTAGTCGCCTCGGTGGACCAGGAGGTCGCGGGCGGCCTCGTCTCCCGGCCGGGTCTCCACGGTCCGGTCGAGTCGGCCGGCTCGGGCGAGCGCGGCGAGTTCGTCGGCGCGAGCGGCGAGCTGCTGCTGCTCCTGGAGGCGCTGCTGCTCGGCTTCCGCTGCTCGCCGGTCGGCGGCGAGCTCGTCCTGGACGACGGCGTCGGCCTTCGGGTCGTACGTCCCGCCGGTGGTGGCGAGCAGCTGCGCGATGCGCTCCCACTCGCCGACTTCGGCGGGGCCGCGTTCGTCGTCGGCCAGGTCCTCGCGGTCACGGTCGATGTGCTGCTGCATCCGGGCTTCCTCAAGCGCGGCCGCGGCCTCGGTGGCGGTCATGCCGGTGGCGCGCAGGCGGACCGAGGTGCGGCCGACCTTCGCCCGGTCGACCGGCTGGCGGGGCGCGGCCGCGCCAAGCACGGGAATGCGGGGACGGCGGCGGGAGCGGGGCGCAGGGGTGCTCACACGGGCCTCTCAATCGTCACGGAGAAAGGAACGGGATATCCGGCCGCCGCGCATCGGACGCGGCGGCCACAGTGTGCCGAAGCACGATAGTTGTCACCATCGGCATCCGCTGGCCTGCGGCTTCAGTAGGGCAAAGCATGGTGGTTGTCACCGATGCGGCGCGCTACCTGTCACCAGCGGCAAGCGAAGCAGGGGCGATGTCACCGCGTTCTGCTTCTGGTGGGCAGGGTGCCGGGCGGCGGCCCTCGGCGATCACGGGCCATATTTCGCGCGCCCTACGCGAACCCCGCCCCCTACGATCACCTGGCACGACTGCTGGAGGGGCGGGAATGCTTGAGGACATCGAGGACAGGACAGCGGCAGCGACGCGGCTCGCGGGAGGCGCGCCGCTTCAAAGCACGCTTGATGTCGCCGACCCCGCTGACTGGCTCGCGCTGGACGCAGGAGTGCGTGAGATGGCCTGGCACCGCCTGCAGTTCCTGCCGAGGTGGGAACACTCCGCCCCACTGCCCGCCGACCTGACTCAGCTCGGCGAGTCTCGGCTCGCACTCGCCCTCTGCCACCGCGACGGACGGATCCGTCAGGAGGCGCTGCGTCAGTCGGTCCGGTACCCCGGTCTGCTGCCGTTGGTCGTGATCCGCTGCGCCGACTGGGTCGACCCCGTGCGCGAGCACGCCCGGCAGCTGCTGCGCGAGGCCCTGAACGTGGACTCCGCCCTCGACCTCGCGCCACTCATCCTCCGCGTCGGCTGCCGCGACAGAGGTGCCTTCGGCGTCGATGCGCTCGGCCAGCTCCTGCGCCAGGCATCTCACGGACAGCTCGCTGTTCTCTTCGCCGACCCCGACCACACCGTCCGGCGGTTCGCGTACCGGCTGGCAATCGAGGGCCGACTGCTCCGTCCCGCTGAGCTGGCCCGCGCGGCCGCCCGGGATCAGGACACCGTGGTCCAGGACCTGTGTGCCACAGCGGCGCTCACGGCTCTGGGGGATGAGGATGCCTACGAGGGTGTGCTGCCTCCACTGCTGTCCGCACGCAACCCGCGTACCCGTTCGGTCGGCGTCACCGCGCTGAGACGGGCGGGGCGGTCAGAGCAGGCGGAGCCGTTTCTCAGCGACCGTTCCGCGCTCGTGCGCGCTTGCGCCCGGTATGTCGTACGACAGCAGGGAGGCGACCCGGCGGCCTGGTACCGAGAGCGGTGCACGGCGCCGGACAACCCCGAGCTGCTGCCCGGCGCGGTCATCGGGCTGGCCGAGTGCGGGAACCGCGCGGACGCCGGGCTGCTGCGACCGCTGCTCACGCACCAAGCGGCCGGGGTGCGGGCGCGAGCGGTGGCAGGGCTGCGCGCATTGGACTGCGTGGATGCGGACCAGTTGCGGCCGCTCCTCGACGACCCTGCCGCCGGAGTCGTCCGCGAGACCGCCGCCGCCCTGCTGCCCTCGGCCAAGGAACTGCCCGCCAACTGGCTGTTGGATCGCACCAGCTCCGAGCGGCCGCGGCACGTCCGCGTCGGCGCATTCAGGCTGCTCGACATGTATGGCGGCACCGTGGCGCTACGGGCGGCGGTCGGTCTGCTCGAGGACCCGGATATCAAGCTGCGCACCTGGGCCGCCCAATCAGTGCAGCGCTGGCATCCGTCGCCAGACGGGCGGCGCGGCGACGCGGAGGTGGGTGAACTGCTCGACCGGAGCCGGCACCTCTTCAGCGACTACGTATTGCGCCGACGCAAGTGGGAAGCCGGCGTGGACAGCTGAGGCTGTACCGCGGTCCAGAACTCTGCTCAGCACTCGCCGTCCGTGGCCCTGGTGACAGCACGCCTGCCTTGGTGACAACTATGGTGCTTTGGCTCACACAGACAGGTTTATCGCAGTCGTGAATTCCGTGCTGCTAAAACCGGATGTTGAGCCACTCCACGTCCGCGAATTTCACCTCCAGGCCCGCACGGCCACCGCCGCCTTGACGGAAATAGGCGTCCGCGATGGCCTCCGCGACCGCGTCATGCAGATCGCTCTCCGTCGCACCGTCCTCCTGCGCGGCGAGGATGGCGGCCGCGTGGGAGGGGGTGACGGCGACCGTGATGTCCCGTACCCGGCCCGCGTCCGAGGTGCCCTCCGGACCGAGGCCGAAGTACGCCCGGCAGGAGATGACCAGCCCGCCCGAGGACGCCGCGCGCTGCCTGGCCTGTGCCCTGACCTGCGGTTGCCACTCCGACTCGGTCTCCTGCACCAGCGCCTCCTTCAGGCGCTTGTTGGGCTTGGTGGAGACACCCGAGAGGTAGCGCTGCACCGTCTTGCGGGAGACGCTCAGACGCTCAGCCAGGGTCTTGGTGGAGCCCTTCTCCCGCGTGCAACGGAATTTCATCTGGGCTCGCGCGGATTTCGGCGCGGGCCGGGTGAACAGGGCCCGCGCCGCACCGGCGAAGCCCTCCATGATCTTGGCGCGGGTCCGGGCCGCGCGCTTCCGCCGCCTCCATCCACTGGCGGGCGCGCGCCTGTCGGCGGAGCTCCACCATGTCGGCACCGTCCGGTCCCAGCCCCAGCGCGGCGAGCGGCATCGTCACCCGCTCCAGTTCGTCCAGCGCACACGGCGGATGGTGCAGCCCGAACACCGACAGGTCCGTTGCCTGCCACCACTGATGTGCGCGCGCGTGCGGCCGCCCCAGCGACGTCGCCGCCTCCCGCTTCGAGACGGAGTAGAACCACACCGGCAAGCCCTCGTCGAGCACCACGTGCGAGAAGTGCACCCGCGGCCGCCAGAACCACACGTCGACGACGCCTTGGCGGGCGTAGTCCCGATGGCGGCCCCGCCACCCGTCGTCGGTCATGAGCCTGCGCTGCGCCTCCAGCGCGATCTTCGTGCCGTCCCGCAGCAGCACCTCGACGTCGGCCCGCCGGTCGTGATCCTCCGTCCACTGCTCCAGCCGCACCCGGTCGACCCCGGGCCTGGACTGGGCCCAGGCCGCCAGGAGGTGCTTGGTCGTGATGTGCCAGACCGTCTCCGGGCCGTGGCCCCCGGCCGGCGCCTGCCCGGGCGGGTGCGCGAAGTGCCGGCGGACCTTCCCGCCCAGCCTCCCCCGCGTCACCAGCGGCACTCGGGTGCCTGCTGGGGCCTCGAAACCGTGGAAGCAGTAGAAGCAGACCAGTTGACCCGTGCCGCCGTACCCGAGGCGCTTCCAGCGCTCCGGCGGCCCCTCGGCGATGTGCACCTCTCGCCGTGTCTCCAGGTCGAACCCGACAACCAGTAAGTCGTCCTGCACGCTCCACCCCTTCCCTTCGGCTTCCCCCGAGGTTGCTGCCGTCGCCGGAGGCCGGGGAAACACTCCGCCCCACAAGACGTGCCGCACCGGCCCCTGTCCGCCGCGCGCTCCTCCACTAGGTCCTCCGCCCGGCGGCGGACAACATCGGTTGTCGCCGGTGCTCGCTTCGCAGGTCAGGCTCCCTTTCGCGGCGTGGCGATGTACGCGGCCGCGCGCCAACTACAGGGAGAGGAGAGGGACAGGCAGTGGAGATGGGGACGATGGGGGCCTGTCGAGAGCAGACGGAGGGCCGGCGGCGTACGCACGGGACGGGCGAGGCCCGCGGCGATGGGTGGCAGCGCGCAAAGGAGGACGAGTAGCTGCTCCGGCTGGCCACTCGGTACAGCGCGCTGACACTCCACCAGGCCGCCTACGCCTGCTGGGGCGGACGGATCGAAGCCGGGCTGCTGCACCGCCTGGCCGTCGCGGACGCCGGGATCTGGCTGGAGGCCGACGGGTACACCGTGCTCTCCGAGGGGGAAGTACGCGTCGCCGAAGCCGTCCCCGGCCGCGCGGCGGAGCTCCTGGATGCCCTTGGGGTACCTCGGGTACCCGGGGTATGTCAAGGGGCTGGCAGCAGGCGAGGATTTGATTAAGGGTCGGTCTTACCCCCCTACCGTCCTACCCTCTCCAGGTAGGCGATCGCAGACAGGCGGGAAAGCCCCACTGCGGCACCGATGCTTGGGCGGCGTGGTGCGGCAGAGGGCTTCCCGTGATGGTGCGGTCGGTTCGTGTCCCCTTCGATGAACTCGAACTTATGGAGTTTGCATGACTGCACCCGTAGACGACGGTATCTCGTCAGCACGTACGGCCTTACCCCTCGATGGCCTGCGAAGTGCAGAGCCAGGTGCCCTGTTGACCGGACACGCTTTCCTTGTGCTGGTCGGGGCAGGGTTCATCGCCCTGATCGTCGGTGGGCTGACGTACCTCAGCACCGGCAACCCAGCCGGGGCCGTACTCGCTGGCTTAACGGCGGGAGGAGTGAGCGCGACCGCGCTGCACAGGCTCGTCGGTCCTTGAGCCAGAAGAGTGGCGCGGCCCCGGACTGGTCGGTCTGGGGCCGCACAAGGTCCACGGCCCGCACTACGGATGCAAGTCGAACCGGAACAGGGTGGGGAGGACTTCTCCTGGTATCTGGAGCACGTCTCCGGCGTCAGACTGACGGTGGGGCGCCCACTGCCCGTAATCCGCCGCGGCCACCGCCGCTGGCATCTGCCGGCGGTCCAGCGCACGCGACTTGGTCTGCCCGGGTGCCGCCCTCGGTGCCGGTCTCGGTGCAGACGACGCGGAGCCAGTGCCGACCGGCGGCCGCCGACAGGGTCCGGCCCACGGCGGCCGTGGTCTTCTGTCTCGGCATACTGTCCGCGGCGGTGTGGCTGTGGATCGAGATTGACGGCTATTTCGACAGTCTGCCAGCGAGGCTCACGCTCATCGTCCTCCTTCTCATCCCGGCCGTGATCGCGAGTGCCATCGCGGCCATCGCGGCTGGGTTCCTGGCGCCCCTACTCGTGGGCCTGGTGAAGGCTGCCATCGCCGTGACGCGCTGGATCAGGCGAAGGCGTGCAATGGGTGAAGGAGTAGTGCCGCCCAGAGGGCGACCATAGAGCGAAGACGGCTAGCGGCTGTGGCGGCCGAGGGCCGCCCTTGGATGTCAGCGCCCTGTCTTACGATCCCGCCTAGCCAGCTACGGGCAGGAGGGGTGCAGTGGAAGCTATTCGCCGAGGTGACAGAGGCAAGCAGAAGGCCTGGGTGTGGCTGATGGTGCTGACTGCGCAACGTGGCCTGTGCGTGTATTGCGGCCGCTCCCCGTCCACCACACTGGACCACGAAAGGCCGATCGCCGGGGCAGGCCACGACATCTGGTGGAACTTCGTCCCGGCCTGCAAGCCCTGCAACCTCCGGAAGAGCAAGCACGAGAGCGCCGCGCATTGGGTTGTAGATATGGACATCTGCCACCGATATCCGGAGCTGACGCGCTCCAAGTGGAGGATGAGCCCGAAGGTCTTCGCCGGCATCACAAGGCGCGTGGAACGTGTCCAGCGAGAGATAGCCGACGCGGATCGCCGCGAGTGGTTCGAGCTGCACTACGGCGAGGAGAAGTGGGGGAACAAGACTGAGCTGTTCAAGATCCTCGATCGCTGCAAGGCGGAGCTCAAGGGGTACCCGCACTACCCATGGCGTACCCCGAAGGTCAGGGAGCTGAAGGGGTACTGCACGCGCCTGATCTGCTGCGGTTACTTCCATCCGCAGTCGAGGCTCCTGCACGCGTTCCTGGAGCGGGAGGAGGTCAGAGCCTTCCAGCGCGCCGTCTTCAACGAGCGCGCGCACGAGGGTGAAGTACTCGGCCGCCTCGTCCGGGAGTACCTCGCTGACAGGGAGCGCGATCTCGACGACGAGGCATAGTTGTGCAGGCGAGAGAAGAGGTCGGTACAGCACTTCGCCGCCGCTGACCTGCACGAACATCAGGGTTGACTGGAAACCGCACGTCCCCGGTCGACCCTGGAACCGTGGCAGAATCCGAGCTGTTAAGACGCGGCGGCTCGGAAAGCCCCTCCTCAGGGGTCATACCTCCACCTCTGCGCCCATGCCGACAGCAGAGAGCGTGACTCCCGGGCATCACTGGCCGTCACCTCCTCAGGCCGTGTACACGCCTCGGCTGCGAATACGCGACACCTCAACATGCTTGCTTACCATTCCCGGGGCCGTACAGCTCGCGGTGGATCACCAGGCCGCCCTCCTTGGTCCACGTCCGCAGTCGCGCCCGCTTCCCGCCGGTCTCCGCCCGCAAGATGATCTCGACTCCTTCGAGGCTGCCGTGGGACCCGAGGAACTTCTGGAACCTGCCGGCGGCCACCGGTCCGCTGTCCCAGGTTCCGGCGACGGCGGGGCCGTCCTTCTGGAAGGTCATGGTCACGTGGTAGCGGTCCGGGCTCATCCCCGCACTGTACGAGGAACGATTCCCCGGCCAGCACCGGTGACGGGCAACGGCCAGGCGCGGCCGAAGAGGGAGCTGCGTCGACGGACCGAGGGGTTTGCCTACTTGCGCGCCCGCCCGGAGCAGACTGTCCAGATCTCCTTCAGCAGCTCGGGGTAGTGCTCTCCGTGCGTGTGCAGCGCATGCCACACCGCGTCCAGAGCCGCTTTGAGCGGATCGGGCTCGGCAGCAGCGAGCACGGCGGGGAGAGCGAAGTGCGGCTGTGAGATCGGTCCGCGGACGACTAGGCCCTACCAGTCCCCTCACCTGCCTTGATCCCTACCGCCCGGCGGTCCCTTTGGGACGGGCGTCTGCTGATCAACAGCGCTGTCGTCATCTCACGCTTCCTGCACAGACACGCCTTCGACACCGGCGTGGTCGCCCAGTTCAAGGTGCGCCGCCCCAGGGAGAAGACTCCGGTGCTCTGGGACGAGTTCTGCTACGGCTTTCAGCCCGCCTTCCCTCAGCCCCACAGCTTGCGGGTGAACTCCTTCGCCCACTCCACCCGCTCATGGTGCGGACCGTGAGGCATGCAGGGAGAGTCCGGTCCGGCCTGGCACTTTGGGCAGGTGACCTCCATCGCATGCCAGGTCCGCGCCGCCGAGCCCGCGCTCTCCTGCGATTCGCGCTTTCCCCCGCGCGGCCGAGGAGGGCGGGCTTTGTCAGGGGCAGGCAGCGGGGCTTGGTGCTGACGTTCGTCGCGGGCGCCCTTCTGCTTCTCTCCGCGGCCAATGCGGTCGTCGCTTTGTAGAACACGGCGCAGGCGTTCGTCGTGGGGGAGCTGCCGCTTCTGGCTGGGCCCGACGCGATCGTCGTTGTCGCACAGCTTGCCCGGTCCAGCGTGGCATCGCGGACACCGCATTCGGTACCAGTCGCCGCGTGGTACCTGGTGGTGTAGCCGGGCCGCGGTCTTCTTCGCCGCTTCCTGCGCCTGGCCCTCTCGGTAGGCCTTAGGCCGCCACCCCAGGAGGGGACTTGTAGGGGTGACTTCAGGCTCGCGCGCTTCCAGGGCCGGCTGCGTCGGCTCGGCAGAAGCCTCGGCCTCCTGCCGAGCATTCTTCTGGGCGGCCTTCCGCTCGTCCACGATCAGCTGCAGCCGCTCGTTGTGGCCATCCTTGCGCGGCTTCCCACTACTAGGCCCCTCGACCAGCACACAGTCCTTGCCCTGCTCCGCGTTGCAGCGCGGACAGTTCCGCTGGATCCAGTGCCGCCGCGCTACGTGCAGCTGCTCCTGCGGTCCCAGTGCCGCCCGTTTCTTCCAGACCTCCACACGTCGGACTTCAGCAGGCTTCAGCAGTTCTCCAGCCGAGGCTGCGGACCGCAGAAGCTCCTTTATCTGAGGGCGCAGATCGAACGTGTATGCGTCGTACCCGCGAAGGCGATGGAGGGCGCTGCGGACGCGAGCCGCAGCCTTTTTTGCTTCCTTCTCCGTGTCGGCTTCCGCTTCGACCGCGTCCCGAGTGAGGTCGTCCAGGCTCTCGAAGTATTTGATCGCCCGATCGTAGACGGCGGACTCGGTGGCCGTGTGATTATCTGCTGCCGTCGCGTTGGCGCGAATCAGAAGCCTGCGTACCCGCCCAGGCTGCTGTGCGGCCACTGCCTTCTGCAAGTTGTCGAACAGCTTGCGGCGCTCCTCGTTCTGTTCGATCAGCCAGATCCTCGCGTGGCGCACGGCAGCCTCGAGCTGGCCCTGGAGCTCGGCCTCCACGCCGGTCACATCCTCGATCTCCCCGCACACCTGCCTTGCCAAGGACGCGGACGCGATCCGACGCGAATACACCAGTCGGCGCAGCAGTGCCTGGGCGCGCGCCTCCGGCTCCGGCACCTTCCTTGCTTTGCCGGGCGACCACAGCGAGGGACGCGGCGCATGGCGGGCCTGAACGATCTCTTCAACCGCCGGCGTCGACAATCCACGCTCTGTCATCTCGCACTCGTCCAGAGCGAACCATTTGATTGGCCTGGCGAACGCCTCGGTCCCGATCTGCACGTGGCGTGCGGTGCCCACGCTGTCCAGGCGGATCCGATGCACGTACCAGCGGCGAATCAGAGTGTCGCGGTCGACCGGCACCATCGTCCCAAGGACCGGCTCCACATCGTCGTCCCACGCCGGTGCCACCGCCTGGTTCAGATGCACCCGCAGAGCACCACGTCGCCAGCGCACATCCACCACAGACCCGATCGGTGCGCCTTCCGTGCGGGTGTACTCGAAGGTGGCCTGCTCCCCGCGGCCGGCGAGCCAGGCCGCGGCCGCAGACCGCACATAGAGGTGGTCTGCGCTGTCCACTCCGCGGGAGCGGCGTTCGCACGCATGGGGTAACCCGTCCGGATCCGGATGATGTGCGAAGTGACAGGCACGATCCGTATAGAGCTTCGTGGTCACTTGGCCGCCGCACCCGCCGAGCAGTGTCCCGCACCAAAAGGTGTCGTTCTCGTGAGAACGACGGAATGCGTCCAGCTCGATCGCTTCCATCGGCAGCGTCAACGGTTCATCCGAGTCCGCTCCGCCGAGCACCGCCGTCTGGATCCGTCGCCTGTCACCCCGCACGGCATCCCCCTTCATCTCAACGATCGTTCCAGTTCAGATCCCGCTCCACCGCCGATCGGCGAGATCACGCCGTCCTTCACGGCGGGGATGGCTGCATGACGGCTGTGTTCCGAGCCGCCGGCACGGCATGTGTGCGCAGTAGTGCGGCGAATCTGGTTCGACGCTGTCGTCGCCCTCCAGGAGCTTGAGGGCGACGATCAGGGCGCAGACTTCGTCGGGAAGCTCACGTCGAGCGCCACGCCGCTGCTGCTGGCAAGACCGTGTTCTCCCGACAGTCCTGCAGAGGATGACCAGCTGTGGATCAGCCTGTGAACGTGCTCCGGCGTCGACGGACGCTGGATTCCATGGTGTGCGGGGCGGTAACGGTGCAGTCTTTCGGGACGGTCCGGATGGCCAGTGTTACGCCGCTGGTGATCTGGCAGCGGCGGCCGATGGCAACACCGGGCCCGATGCTGATGTTGTTGCCGGTTTGGGTGTCGTCGCCGATGACGGCTCCGAATTGGGTGGTGCCGGACCGGTACAGGCCGCCGGCGGTCCGCATGATCACTTCTCGGTCGGGTTTGCGCATGTCGGCGGTCATGTTGATCGCCGCCACGGTGACTCCGGCGGACAAGTGCACTCGGGCACCGAGGATGGTGCGGTTGACGCCGATCCGGTGCCCGAGGACGGCACCTTCCCCGACGAACGCGGCGGTGACTTCGCAGTTGAAGCCGACCTGGGCGCCGGCGCACAGGACGCTGCCCTTCCTCACGGTGGTGAATTCGTGGACCGTGACGTCCGGTCCGATGATCACGTCGTCCCCGATGATGGCCGTGGGGTGGATGACCGCCGAGGGGTGAATGCGCCCATCCTCTCCCAGCATGACCAGGGCTTCGCGCTGAAGGCCCGTCCACTGGGTCAGGAAGTCGGCGAGCTCGAACTTTTCCAGGCCGCCGTACGGGGTCGTGGCGATGGCTGACTGGGCGGGAGCGGTGATGTAGTCGCCGAGAATGAGCTGTTCCATTCGATGCCTTTCGTATGGTCCGGCGCCCCGGTTCGGCGGAGGTAGGCTCGCCGTTCGCTTGGCCCCGGAAGGAAGTGGTGGTGGTCGTGATGCGGCCGCGTGTGGGTGTTGCCGTGCTGACGATGGGCGACCGGATGCCTGAGTTGCTGGCTCTGCTGGCCTCCGTGGCGAAGCAGGACGAACCGGCTGCCCGGGTCGTGGTGGTCGGAAACGGGACGGCTCTGCCGAGCCTGCCCGACGGCGTGACCGCGGTGGAGCTGGAGGAGAACCTGGGGGTCTCCGGCGGCCGGAACGTCGCCTGGCACCGTCTGCGGGAGTTCGGGGACGTAGATGTCCTGGTGGACTTGGACGACGACGGCCTGTTGACCGAGCCGGACGTCTTCCGGCGGATCGCCGACCTTTACCGGGCGGACCGTCGGCTGGGCATCGTCTCGTTCCGGATCGCGGACGAGAGCGGTCACACCCAGCGGCGGCACGTCCCCCGGCTGCGGGCGGGTGACCCGATGAGGCGGGGCCTGGTGACGACGTTCCTCGGCGGCGGGCACGCCCTGTCGATGCCGATGCTGGAGGAGACCGGAGGCTGGCCGGACGCCTTCTTCTTCACCCATGAGGAGACCGACCTGGCCTGGCGGGCGATCGACTGCGGCTGGGACATCCTCTACGAGCCGCAGCTGGTGCTCGAGCACCCGAAGACGTCGCCGGCCCGGCACGCGGTCTACTACCGCAACACCGGCCGCAACCGGGTCTGGCTGGCCAAGCGGCACCTGCCCGCCGTACTGGTACCCGTCTACCTCGCCACGTGGGCGGCGTACACCCTGGCCCAGCGCCCGCCGTTGGCCGGGCTGAAGGCCTGGTGGGCCGGCTTCTTCGAGGGAGTACGGACCCCATGCCCGCCACGCCGTCCCATGCGATGGCGCACCGTGTGGCAGATGACCCGACTGGGCCGACCGCCGGTCATCTAAGCCGCGGCGGGCTCACGTCGGAGCCAGTCCGGGGCGGTGGCCGGGGTGCCCCGGAGCCACCGCGCGTAGCGAGCCACCCCCTCGTTGATGGTGACCTCCGGCTTCCATCCCAGAATGTTCTCCATGCGGCGGGTGGCCGCGTACCCGCCGAGGGGGTCGCCTGCCGGGAGCGGCGTCTCCAGCAACAGCGTGTTCGGGTAGTGGGTCTGGATCAGCTGGGCGACTTTCCTGACGCTGGTGGGGACGCCGGTGCCGATGTTCACGGTCTCCGTGTGCGCGCGGGGGCTGGCCAGGGCTCGCAGCGTGCCTTGGGCGATGTCGTCCACGTGGACCATGTCCCGTACCTGCCGGCCCCCGCCGTTGAGGTGGAGCGGGAGACCGAGGTGGGCTCGTGCGGCGAACCAGGCCACGACCCAGGAGTGGGAGTTGGGCTTGATGGTCTGCGGTTCTCCGTAGACGGAGAAGTACCGGACGATCGCGTACGAGGTGCCGACCTGGCCGAGGACGAGCGCGGTCTGTTCCTCGCCCCAGGCCTTGGTGTTGCCATACACGGACTTCGGCCGCATGCGGGTGGACTCGTGGAACTGGGGCGGGATGCGGCCGTGGACCGATTCCAGCAGCTGGCGCATGGTCAGGAGTTCGGGGCTGTCGGTCTCCTCCGGGTTGCCGTCGCCGTAGACGCTGGCGGAGGAGACGAACACCATGCGACGGACCCGCTCGGTCGCGGCGACGGCGTCCAGGATGTTCTGTGTCCCCGCCACATTGGTGTCGATGGCGGCCAGCGGATCGCGGGTGCAGGCGGCGACGTCCGCCAGGGCAGCGGCGTGGATCACGTAGTCGGATTCCCCCACCAGCTTCCGCACCAGCGCGGTGTCCCTGATGTCTCCCAGGACCATGTCCGGGTCGTCGGCGCGGACGTCGAACAGGTCGGCGTACACCTGCTCGGGGTAGGCGCTCATGGTGCACAGCGCCGTGGGGTGAGCGCCCAGGTCCCGCAGCTGCGCGGTGATACGGGATCCGATGAGTCCGGCGCCGCCGGTCACCAGGACGGTGGCGCCGGCCAGGGCGCCGAGGTCTGTGCGGTGGTGCACGATGCCTCCAGAAACGGGGTTCGGGTGGAACGTGACAGGCGGCCGTCCTTGCAATCAGTGAAGCGGTGATCACGCTGCGCAGGTACCGTGGGTGATGGAGCAGCCTGTTCAATCTGTTCAAGATCGGTACAAGGTCGGTCCAGGGAGCATGAGTTGGCGGAGAGTCGGAGCCCGAACACCGCGCTGGCGGACGTCATCTCCGAGGCCGGGTGCACGTACGAGGCCCTGGCCAGGGAGATTCGTACCGTCGCCGCCGAGGCCGGGGAGACGCTGCACACCTCCCGCTCGGCCGTCCACTCCTGGGTCGCAGGCGGTACGCCGAGCGGTCAGACCCGCTCGTACATCGCCGAGGCACTCACCAGAAGGATGAAGCGGAAGGTCACGCTCGCCGAGATCGGTCTAGGCTGCGCAGGCATCGGGGAGGCCCTGGGGGCCGATCCGTTGGCCAGCGCCACAGACCTCGGGAGATTCGTGATGCTCCGCCGCAGGGACTTCCTCAACTCCGCATTCGCGACGGCCGCCGTCGGTCTGCCGCTCTCCTACGACCACGAAGCCGTCGCCGCCATGCTCAGGGCGGCCGAGCGTGGCGGCGGCGTCGGCGCCGAGGAAGTCGCCACCGTCCGGCAGCTCACCGAGACGTTCCGGAGCGCGGACGACCGGCTGGGCGGCGGTCACGGGCTGACGACCGTGACCGCCTACCTGACGGACACGGTGGTCCCGATGCTGGAGGGACGATTTCCCTCCGATTCGGTACGACGAAGCGCTTTCGGGGCGGCGGCCACGCTGGCGTGCCTGGTCGGGTGGAAGCATCACGACCTGGGTCGCGAGGGCGCCGCCCAACGTTATTACCTGCTCGGCTTCCAACTGGCCTGCGAGTGCGACCCGGCCGGGCACGGCGCTTGGATGATGCGTGCCCTGACCCACCAGGCGCTCGACCTCGGCCACCCCGGCTCGTGCATCGGCCTGGCGGAGGAGGCGCTGCGGCGTGCGTCGGGCTGGGTCGACCGGCAGACCGAGGCGCTCCTGCTGGTCACGTGCGCCCGGGCGTACGGAGCCGGCGGAAAAAGCGAGAAGGCGGCGGCCGCCCTGCTGACGGCCGAAGACGCGATGCTGGCCGGGGCCGATCAGGTGCCCTCATACGCCGCGGCTTCCGGGCCGGTCTCGGCCACCATCGCCTCACACACCGGCAAGACCCTGACCGAGATGAAGGACCACCGGGCGGCCGAGAAGCACTACCGCGCGGCACTCAAGGGCCGGGTGCCGGGCACCTACCAGCGCGTGCACGGCCTCACCATGGTCAACCTCGGCAAGTCGGTCGCCGCCCAGCACCGGCACGAGGAGGCCGTGGCCCTGTGGAATCGCTCCCTCGACTTCATGGACGGCGTGACCTCCGACCGGAACCGGAAGGAGATCCAGTCGATCCGCTCCGCGGCGGCCGGCTACCGAAGGCGCAGGGTTCCCGGAGCCGAAGCCCTGAACCAGCGCGCCGCCGAGCTGCTGCGAGCTCAGTGGTGAGCGACCCCGGTACCGGCACGCCGACGGTTGGCGTCGTGATCCTGACGATGGGAGACCGGGAGAAGGAACTCCACGCCCTCCTCGAATCGGTGGCGGCCCAGGAGGGAGAGCCCGCGACGGTAGTCGTACTCGGTCAGGGCGTGAGACTCCCGCCCCTGCCCGCCGGGGCCTCGGCCGTGGAATTGCCCCAGAACCTGGGCATCCCCGGTGGCCGGAACGCCGGGGTGCAGTGGCTGCGCGACCACGGGGGTGCGGACATCGTGCTGGTCTTGGACGACGACGGCCTGCTGCCCCACACCGACACGTTGCGCCTGGTCAGAGAGGCCTTCACCGCCAACGCCCACCTGGGGATCGTGGGCTTTCGCATCGCGGACGAGGACGGCGCCTCACAGCGCAGGCACGTACCCCGCCTCGGCGGCGCCGACCCGCTCGTCTCCGGGCCGGTCACGACCTTCCTGGGCGGCGCGCACGCCATCCGCATGCAGGTGATCGACCAGGTCGGCGAGTTTCCGCCGCAGTTCTTCTACGCCCACGAGGAAACCGATTTCGCCTGGCGGGCACTCGACGCCGGCTGGCAGATCGACTACCGGGCCGACCTGCTGCTGACCCATCCCCGAACGGCGGCGTCCCGGCACGCGGTCTACTACCGCAACACCGGCCGCAACCGGGTCTGGCTGGCCAAGCGGCACCTGCCCGCCGTACTGGTACCCGTCTACCTCGCCACGTGGGCGGCGTACACCCTGGCCCAGCGCCCGCCGTTGGCCGGGCTGAAAGCGTGGTGGGCCGGCTTCTTCGAGGGAGTACGGACCCCATGCCCGCCACGCCGTCCCATGCGATGGCGCACCGTGTGGCAGATGACCCGACTCGGCCGACCGCCGGTCATCTGATCCCTTCTATGGGGCGCCAGCCAGGTGACGGTGGGCGTGCGGGAAGCAGCCGGACATCCTTCGGGCGTCGGCCACAGGTCTGCGGGTCATCCCGGCAGCGCGGCGAGCACTGAAGCATACGGATGGCTCCACGGCGGCCGTTGGCCTGCTGTCGCAGGTCGGTCGGCAGCCGCGCAGGGCCTTCCGTATTTCTGACCCGGCAGGGAGCGCACACCAGAACGTGCATGTGTGGGTCGCAACCAGGATCATCCCCCACCGGGCAGAGAACCGACAGTTCGTGGTCAGCTGGCGAGTCGGGCGAGGGTGAGCATTCCGCACCCGTACGCCTTGCCGGAGCTGATCCCGTTGAGGAGCGCTCGGGTGAGGAGGGCGGGGTCGGTGACGGTGAGGTGCCCTCGTAGCCCCATCCAACGTCACCGTCACCCGCCCGTTCCGGCCCGGGCCTCCGGTCGCGCTGTCCGTCGCCTTGGTGAAGACGGTCCGCTGCGCCCGGGCCACTTGTACGTCAAGGATGGGCAGCGCGGGGACGGGGTCGCCACCGTCGACCAGGTCGAGGGGGTCGAGACCAGGAGCCTGCCCGGCTGGGCCGGGGATCTCCGGAATTCGGTACACGGACACACCACCATGGCCTAACCAGACCAGAGAACGGCCAGGGCCCGGATTCACCCGCTGCACGCTGGGGTGAATCCGGGCCCTGGCCGTATCGCAATACCCCGTCTGTAGGCTGTCCGCACCAGTATCCGGCTTCGGCAGCGGCACGTGAGTCGATCCAGCGCAACGATCCAGACGGCAAACCGGCGTCCCTGCCATAGGTATGGGACCGGCTCCCGCACGCACGGGCCGGGCGTGCTGCCCCCTCCGGGTGACCGTCTGCCTGTACCGTCGGTTCCCGTCCGTACCCCCCGACTCCGCCTCCCTTGCAGTGCGTTCAGGAACTCCAAGGTGGGCCCTCAAGACGTACGAAGAGGTCGTGCAGGGGTCATCCCCGCGGGCGCGGGGAGCAGTTCCTTGTCGACCAGGACGGTCGGGTCGTTCGGGGGTCATCCCCGCGGGCGCGGGGAGCAGACCACCGACCGGCCCGTTGGCCGCAGCCGCGGGGGGTCATCCCCGCGGGCGCGGGGAGCAGTCGGCACCCTTGCGGATCTGCTGGACGATGATGGGGTCATCCCCGCGGGCGCGGGGAGCAGATGACCTTGGACGGTGCGGACATGGGGTCTCCGGGGTCATCCCCGCGGGCGCGGGGAGCAGTCCGAGATCGGGCACGCCGAGGCCACGATCCCGGGGTCATCCCCGCGGGCGCCGGGAGCAGTGGCCGTGGTCGAGCCCCGCGTTGGCGCTCGTGGGGTCATCCCCGCGGGCGCGGGGAGCAGTTGGCTCCGGCGCCGTCAGGCAGCGGCGGCAGGGGGTCATCCCCGCGGGCGCGGGGAGCAGACGGCAGCCATAAGGCTCGGAATTGCGGGTGAAGGGTCATCCCCGCGGGCGCGGGGAGCAGACCCCGACATGGCCACCTGGACCAGTCGCACCGGGGTCATCCCCGCGGGCGCGGGGAGCAGGAGCGCGACGCCATCCGAAACGAGACCCCCGAGGGGTCATCCCCGCGCGCGCGGGGATGACCCCGAGCAGCTCAAGTTCGAGGGCCAGACCGAGGACTGCTCCCCGCACACGCGGGGATGACCCGTTGCCCTGCTCCCAGTGACGAACGGTTCGACTCTGCTCGCCGCACGCGCGGGATGACCCCGACCGACACACCGAGCTCTACAGGGAGCGTGTCTGCTCCCCGCACGCGCGGGGATGACCCCGCCGGGAGCGTGCCGTTCGTGGTGTTGTAGACCTGCTCCCCGCACACGCGGGGATGACCCCGGCCCGACGCCTGCACATCTCGGCACCCAACTCTGCTCCTCGCACGCGCGGGGATGACACCGGCGGCCAGGCGGCCACGCTCGACAAGGACGGCTGCTCCCCGCACACGCGGGGATAAGCGGCTGGAGGCTCCGAAAGGTGCTGTCGCCGCTCTGAATGACCGTTGACACCATCCTGGCCACCTGGTTCTTTCCGCATCTCACGCGGTCCGTCCCAGCTGCAGGACGTCCCGAGCAGGTCTGACACGCCATGTCTTTCTGGATGAGATGGGTGTCGTCGTCATGACGGCGTTCCTTCCAGTCGGTTCTCTGCGGGGACGGCGGGTTTCGGGTCAGGTGTTTCGGCCCGGCGGCCGGGCAGCACGCCGATCGCCACGACCGCCGCGAGCACGAAGAGGGCGGCGGCGACGGCCAGGCCCATGGCGTAGCCGTCGTCGAGTGCAGCGGGGTCGGTGGCCGTGCCGGTACGGTGTGCGGCGAGGGTGGCCAGGGTGGCCAGGCCGATGCAGCCGCCGAGTTGGCGGGAGCTGTTCATGAGGCCGGAGGCCATGCCAGCCTCGCGGAAGACGATGCCGGTGGTCGCGGCGGCGGCGACCGGGGCCAGGACCAGTCCGGTGCCGACGCTGGTGATGATGGACGGGCCGAGCACGTCGGTGAGGAAGCCGCCGCCGGGGCTGATGAAGGCGAACCAAGCTAGGCCGGCAGCGGCCAGCAGGGCGCCGGGCACCAGGGATGAGCGGGGGGTGCGGGTCGCGGTGACGCGAGTCGCGACGATGGTGCCCGTTACCAGGCCCGCCGAGAAGGGCAGGAACGCGGCGCCGGTCGCCACGGCACTCATGCCCAAGACCTGCTGCATGTACAGGGACACGAAGTAGAACGCCGCGAACTGCCCGGCTGCAGCCAGGAACACCAGCACGTTGGCGCCGGCGACCCAGCGGCTGCGCAGCAGGCCGAGGCGCAACAGCGGTGCGGGGGTTTTGGTTTCGACGAAGGCAAAGGCGACCAACAGCGTGGCCGCGGTGGCGAGGGTCGCCAACGTGGCCGGGGAGCCCCACCCTCGGGCGCCGGTGCGTACGACACCGAACACAAGCAGCCCGACTCCGCCGGTCGCCAGGACGGCGCCGAGCACATCCAGCCTCTCGCGCCGGACGGGCTGCGCTCCAGCGGGCACGCCCGCGCAAGCCAGCGCGAGAGCCGCCGCCACGACGGGCAGGTTGACCAGCATCACCCAGTGCCAGCCCGCGTACTCGGTCAGCAATCCACCTGCCAGCACGCCCAGCGCTCCCCCCGCGGCGTTCACGGCGCTCCACACCCCGAGGGCGCGGACACGCCGGGGACCCTCGGGGAAGGTGGTAGTGAGCATCGCCAGCGCGGCTGGGGCAGCCGCGGCGGCACCCAGGCCCTGCCCGGCGCGGGCGGTGATCAGTTGCCAGGGCGCCTGAGCCAGCCCGCCTGCCAGCGAGCACAGCCCGAAGACGGTTAGGCCGAGCAGGAACAGCCGACGTCGGCCGTACAGGTCGCAGGCACGGCCCCCCAGCAGCAGAAAGCCGCCGAAGGTGAGCGCGTAGACGTGCACGACCCACGACAGGTCGAGTGGCGCGAATCCCAGCGCGGTGCGGATCGCGGGCAGTGCAACGTTGACCACCGACATGTCCAGGGCGAAGACGAACTGAGCGACGGCGGCAGCCGCCAGCACTACGCCGGGACGCCCCCCTAAGTTTTTATACATGTAAGGAAAGTAGCCTCAGAGGATCGCCGCTGTCGAGTCCTGGGGGAAGATGAGGGCATGCCGCAACCGTCCGCACCGCGCAAAGCCCTCGGCCGACCTCCACGCATCTCCCGCGAGGAGGTCGTCGAGACGGCTCGCCGGATCGTGGATACGGAAGGCGTGGACCGGCTGACCATGCGGCGGCTGGCCACAGAGATCGGCAGTACGCCGATGGCGCTCTACCACCACGTCCGCAACAAGGACGAACTGCTCGTCCTGCTGCTGGACGACTACGCCGCGCGGACGCTGCACCGACCCGAACTGCCCGCCCAGCCTCGCGAGCGGATCATCGTCACCGCCGCCGCGATCCACAAGGCGCTCGCCGCCTGCCCCTGGATCGTGGAGGTGCTGACCGCCGACGACCTGATGTCCACATCCGCCCTGTGGTTCGTCGAGCAGATCGTCGATGGCCTGGTCGAATGCGGCCTGCCTCCCGAGCGGGCCGTACACGGGTACCGCGCGATCTGGTACTACACCGCCGGAGAGATCGTGATCCGGACGACAGCGGCCCGGCGGCGCACCGACGATGACCGTGATACCTACCGGGAGCGAGTCTTCGCCGATCTCGACGCGAGCGAGCTACCCCGCTTGGCACAGGTCGCGGACCGTTGGGCGCCGCTGACCGCCGAGGACACCTACCTGGATGGGCTCCGAGCCCTGGTGGATGGTCTCTTCGCCGCCGGCTGACGGGTCGCCGCCGACGATGCGCGCCTGGCCGCTGACTGGACACTCCCAACCGATCACGGGCACGACCCCGCCCGCTGGCCCCAAACGTGGGCGGGAATGACGGAATAGTGCACGGTCGGAATAACCCCCTCCCGCCAGTAGTTCTGAACCTGCGCTCCGGGTGCTGTCCCGACCTCGAACCCGCCGCCGACAGCATCCCAGGCCGTCACCTGATCCGCTCGCGCCACTTCAAGAACGTCACGGACCTCGACGGTCACCACCTGTCGGCTGGCGAGGTCCGCGCTGTGCCCTGGGTGGCCATCACACCGGTCGTCCAGGCCATCCGAGTGCTGGAGAAGATGGTCCCCGAAGGCGAGCTTCTCTTCAGCTCTGGCCAGCGCAGCGGGGTACTGAAGTCCGGCGGTCTGAATATCCGGATCAAGGACTTCGTGAGCTGGGTCAACCGTGAGGCCGCCACCCACAACCTGGTCGGCCAACTCGTCCCCGACGACCCGCACGGACCCCTCCAGGTCAGCCGCTTCCGAAGGACCCTGGCCTGGCACATCGCCCGCCGCCCCGGCGGCCTGGTCGCGCTCGCCATCCAGTACGGCCACATGCGCACCGTCCTGGACGCCCGCACCTCCAGCCGCTACGGCACTCGCAGCCGCGGCGGCATCCACACCGTCCTCGACGTCGAAACCGCTCTGGCCGCCGCAGACACCGCCGCCCGCCTGCGAGACCGGCTCGCCGCCGGCGAACGCCTCTCAGGACCGGCCGCCCGCCGAGCCCTCACGGCCGCCGCCCAAGCCCCCCGTTTCGAGGGCCGCATCGTCCCGCGCACCTTCGTACACAAGGCCCGCGCCTACCTCGCCCGCGACGGCATCGTGCTCTACGACAACCCCGAGGCCCTGCTGATCTGCGCCTTCAAGCACGACGTGGCCATGTGCGAACCCGCCCCCGATGCCACCGCACCCCGCCAGTACGACTGCCGCCCCGGCTGCGCGAACACCGTCCGCACTGACGGCCACGCCCTCCTGCTCCGCAAACGCGCCGCCGAACTCGACCAGCTCGCCGACCGCCTGCCCCCACCCCTCGCCCGGCGCCTGCGGACCAACGCCGCCCGCCTGCGCGCCACCGCTGACACCCACGACTCCACCGCCCAGAGCGCCGAGGCCCTGCGATGAACCCGACCCACGACGACGAGCGCACCCGCATCCGAAAGGCCACGGACCGCCTCCTGACCGGCCAGGCCACACTCTCCAACGGCAGCCTCACCGCCACCGCCCTGGCCGTCGAAGCCGGCGTGCACCGCATGGCCCTCATGAAACGCCACGCCGACCTCAAGAACGAGTTCTACGAGCGCGTCCGCACCGAAACCCGCCAGGTCCCCGAACCCGAGAAGCGACTCCGGGAAACCGTCACTCGGCTGAAGAAGACCATCGCCGACCAGAACGCCGAGATCCAGGACCTCCGCCAGCAGATCACCCGGCTCACCCTTGCCGCAGCCGTGCTCACACACGACCACGACCAACCGGGACCTGCCCTGAAGGACATCGGCAACATCCTCCACCTGCGCCCGCCGACCTGAAACCCAAGCTGCCTGGCTGCGCATGTGGAAACCAGGAACGGGTTTCGCAGTGATCTGAGAACACGCCTTGGTCTCCTCGTGCCACGTGGCCCTGGGCTCAGGATGAACGTCAGTCGAGACGAGCGTCGAGCTCAGGTCGATGCGGTGCGTGCGCGAATGCGGTGCGCGGTCCGCAGCCCCTGTTTGGCGGCGGTTGCCACGAGGCCGCCGAGGGTGGTCTTGGCGAGGTCGTGGGCGGCGAGGTGTTCCAGTGCCGGCAGGGCCCGGTCGTCGGCGGTTGAGCCGAGAGCGCGGCAGGCCAGTGCTCGGAGGTCCGGGTCGGGATCGGCGGTGAGGGTGATCAGGTCGTCCACCACCGACGGGCCGAAAGCGGCGATCGCCGAGGCGAGATGACTGGCCTTCGGGTTCCGGCGTTCCATCATGGCCTGCCAGAGCGCAGCACGTGCCCGGTCGCCGCCGATCTGGCCGAGCGCCATGGCGGCCCTGCTGCGGACCCAACTGGTCCCGTCGTTCAGCAGGGCTGTCAGGGCGGGCACGGCGGCGCGTTCCCCAAAGAGGCCGAGCGCCTCGCAGGCACCCTCGCGGACCATCGGATCTGGATGCTCCAGCAGGGCGGTGATCAGCGGAACGGCCCGGCGGAAGCCGAGTTCGGCACAGGCGAGCGCAGACCACCGCACCCCGCGGTGCCCGGTGTCGGCGAGCGCGCGCAGTAGGCCCGGTTCGAGGCTCGCGTGGCCGAACAGGGCGATCCGGTTGAGTGCCTTGGTCCAGACGGTGACGTCCTGCGTCCGGTGGTCGGAGGCGATCTCGGAGAGGGCTGCCAGGGCCTGCGGATGGGCGAGCTCGGCCCACTCCAGCAGGGCGTCGATCGCCCGCAGCTGGATCGTGTGGTTCCCGCTCAATTCGGCCGCGTGGACGGTGACGAGGGATGCCGGCCCGTCCGGCAGGTGGCCCAGGGCGTCCCCGAGCGGGCCGGCGAGCGCTGGTTCGAGCTCGCCCAGTTGCAGGGCCAGTGGGCCGATTCGGGTGCCGACGTCCGCGTCGTAGTGGCCGTCGCCCCGCAGGTTCGCGGCCAGCTTGGCGACCGTACGAAACAGTAGATCTGCCCGGTCCGATGGGGAACCAGAGAGGGCGCCGAGTCGGCCGGATATCGCCGCGGTGACGGCGGTCGGCTGTCGGCCGGTGGCCTCCAGTACTGCCTCCGCCCAGGCGAGTGGCTCGTCCTGTCGCTCGTAGAGCTGGCGCCCCCACAGGCGGAGGACGGCGTCACGGTGGTCGGTCATTCCAGGATCGTTCCAGCAGGGAACACCGACAGCCAACGGCTTTTCCCGTGTATCCCTGCACACAGCAACTTGACAGGGAACGCCACGAACACCGAGGAGCACGTGCGGGCCGGCCTCCTCGGAGTTGCCCGCTCGTACGGCGTGCCCACCGTCGCTCTCCTGGTCGCCACCCCGCTCTCCGTGTGCGTGGAGCGCCAAGCCGACCGCGTCCCCGCGCGCGCCGTGCCCGAGGACGTCGTACGCCGCCAGCACGCCGACATGGTCGCCGCCTTCCCCGGCCTGCGCGCCGAGGGCTTCGACCACGTCGTCTTCGCCGACAACATCCACCGCCTGGAGCCGCTCCTCAAGCGCGCCAGCGACACCCGCCGCGCGGACCTCGGCCGGGACGGCAACGACGGCCTGGGCGAACTGCTCCTGGTCCGCCGCTTTTTCGGCGCGGACGTGCTCCCGCTGTGGCGGTGGCGGGAAGGCTCCCAGCTCGCCGACGGCGACCGCGTCGGCGAGATCCGCCTCGGACCGGACCGCCTGGTCCTCGCCCTGCGCACCGACGTCGACGGCAAAGGCGACCTTGGCTTCGCCCTGCTCGTGGGCTGCCCGTACGACGACGAATGCGACGCCCCGGCGTGGCAGGCCGTCCACAACGTGACCGACCTTCTGATCGCGCACACCAGCACCGCCGGACCGCACCGGGACACCGTCTGCGTCTTCCACGGCGGCCCCGACGACATCGGCCAGGAGGCTGACGAACACGACGTCGACACCGAGGGCCGCGCCGACCTCGAGGTGCAGGCCTTGGAGGCGATCAGCGGATGAGGACCAAGACCCCCACCGGCGGCTGGGACCAGGTCGTCTTCCGGTGCGGCCGGTGCGGCACCGAGCGCACCGCCAGCACCGAGGCCGACTACCTCAAGGCCGTCGGTGCTCACGAGGACGCCCACGCCATGTGGGACCGGCTGGGCCCCATCGAGCGTGACGGGATGACCTCGATCCTGCGCACCATCTTGTCCGCGCCGGAACTCGGCGTGGAGCTCTTGGCGCTGGCCGACCGGCAGTTGGCGGGAGGAGAGGGCCGGTGAGCCGCGCCGCCGACGGGCCGCACCCGCATCCCCTCACCCCGGGCGAACTCCCGGCCGCTGATGTGTGGGAGTACGGCTGTGACGAGTGTCAGTTGCCGGTGCAGGGCGGGGCGGCCGGCTTGGCCGCGCACCGCCGCACCGTCCACGACCCCCGCCGCGACGACGGGGACCACCGCACCCCCATCACGGTCAACCTCGACCTGCCCCTGTGACCTCGGCGGCCCGCACCGGGCCGCCCCCGCACACCTTCTGGAGGACCTCGTGACACGCACCCCGAAGACACCTGTCTGGTACATGGCCACCCCGGCCGACGGCATCATCGAGCGCAGCCGCCGGTTATCCCCGGTCAGCCTCGCCGACGCCGTCGGCCAGGTCATCGAGCACCCGACGCCGTGCCGCACCAAGTGGTTCGACGAGAGCCCCTTCTCGTGCTTCCGCATGGTTAAGCGCGTCGGCGAGGTTCTGGAGGACACCGGGATCCGGCCCGTCTGGCCGGTCCGGCTGTGGATCGTGGAGCCGCTCGGCGAGACCGGCAACTGGGGCCGGCGCTACTACCCCTACCGGCTGCTCTCCCACCGGATCCGTGTGGTGGAGGAGACCGACTCCTGGCAGGCCCTGGGAGCATGCGGCCGGGACGTCCTGGACGCCATCGACCACCAGGTGCCGCTGCTCGCCCCGCGCTGGGCCGCCGACTGGGACGCGGACCCTGAGAAGATGGGCAAGCGGCGCGAGACCTGGCGGCTGTCCGGCAGCCCGGACACCACAAGCGGCCTGAAGGCCGAGTCTCTGGCCGACGACGCCGCCCGCGCCCGCCGCGCGTCCGCCGCCGGGTGGTGGATCCGGCGCCTCGCCGCCGACGCTACCGACCGCACCCTCGCCGGAACCGAAGCCAGCCCGGCCGCAGCCCACTACGCCCGCAGCCGCGCCGCCGGCCTCGCCGTCGCCGTCCAGCACCAGAACCGCTTCGACGCCTACGTCCTCGGCGCCCCTGCGCGGCGTCGCCCTCGACTCCCCCGCTGCGGCCATGGCCGCCTGAACTGCACCAAAAGTCGTCGCAGCCTTTGGAATGGACCCGCAAGCCACCTTGATTTACCTCGCCGACCGCGTCGACGAGGGTCGCCTCCCGGCTGCGGAGCCGAGCCGGGAGTGATGGGAGCCGGCAGCAGAGACTCACGCAGAATTGCGGCCATGACGGTCTTCTCCTGCGTTACCTGTCAGCAGCGAATCAGCCCCGACCTTCGGGAAGTGCCAATGCCGCCGCCAGTCACAGAGGAGTCCCCAGGCCACAGGTTTCTGCCACCCCTCATGCCGCGCGGGTCGTACGCGACTAGCCCTCACACCAGCGTGTTCATCCTCAATCCCGACAACGTCTCGGGAGCGGTCAAACACCCTGACCGCGGACGCCTCAACGGATGCTGCGGTCTCGATGGTTTGGATGGCCCCAACCTTGTCTGTTCTGCGTGTGGAGCCGAGGTCGCCACCCAGCAGTCGGACTGCTGGTCTCAACAGCTGATCGCGTTGATTCCCGACGCCGTGACCGTAACGGTGGCGCCCGCCGGTTGAACCCGTGAAGTTTCGGCAGCACCTCGCACAGGTTCGCCGGAACATGTGCGCTTTGGAGAAGGACTCGTTGGAGGCGATCGCCACGCTGTTCTTCTCCTCACGCTCCGGCAGAACCTGGAACCGCAGTTCGGCTCCGCGCCGGTCCAGCTCCACATAGCCGATCTCGTCAATACAGAGAAGATCGACCCGTCCGTAGCGGGCGATGGTCTTGGTCAGCAGCTTCTCGTCGGAGGCCTCCACGAGTTCGTTGACGAGTTTGGTGGCCAGTACGTACTTGACCCGGGAGCCGGATCCGTTTCAAGGCTTGACCTTGACGCAACGGCAGGGTTTCTACTGGCGGCATGCGAATCGGAGAGATCGCCGCGCTCGTGGGACTCACCACCCGGGCGATCCGGCACTACCACCATGTCGGTCTGCTTCCGGAACCGGAACGGCGCCCCAACGGCTACCGGGCCTACAGCGTCCGCGATGCCGTCCTGCTCGCCCGAGTGCGCCAGCTCACCGAACTCGGCCTCAGCCTCGATGAAGTGCGTGACGTCATCGCCGATGATGCCGGGCGCGAACTGGCCGGGGTGCTGGAGGAACTCGACGCCGACCTGGCCCGCCAGGAGGCCGCCATCCGGGAGCGCCGTTGCCGGCTCAGCGCCCTGCTCGCCGAGCCGCCCGGCGCGACCGGGCCCGTCTCACCCGCCCTCGCCGCACTGTTGGCACAGGCCCCCAAGACAGACTCGCCGAGCGCGGCCAAGGACCGCGAGTGCCTCACGTTGATGGACGCCACCAGCTCCGGTAGCCAAGAGATTTTCGCGCTGCTCGAAACCCTGATCGCCGATCCCGCGGTCGTCGAACTGTATGAGTGCCTGGACGCGCTCGCCGAGGCCCCCGCCGACGATCCGCGGATCGCCCCCCTGGCAACTGACCTGATGGCAGCCGTCCCTAATGAGTTGTTCGCCGCAATTCCTGAGGACGGGGCGGTCGTGACCGGGTTCAAGGAGGCATTGCTCGCCGAGTACGCCCCCGCGCAGGCGGAAGTCGTGGGCCGGCTCATGGACGCGTTCATGGAGAGGGGCCGGGGATGAGCGGCCGGCCAAGGGGCGTACGGGCGGCGCGGGTCGCGGTAGCCGCCGTGCTGCCGGGGGAACTGGCACTGGTGGCCTGCCTGGTGGCCGGGGTCAGGCCGCCCGGGTGGGTGCTAGCGGGCGCCGAGGCGCTGGTGCTCGCGGTGCTGCTGCTGGAGGCCTGGGTGCTGCGCTCGCTGTACATCGCCGCGCGCGCCCGCGGCGCGGACCGCCGGGCGGCGCGGCGCGCTGCCGTACAGGATGCGGTGCCGGTGACGGTCCGCCGCCTGGTCCTCCACGAGCTGCGCGCCCTCGCCTCCCTGGGGCGGTGGGTGCGGCGCGGCACGCACGGGGTGCGCCCCGGGGACCTTGCTGCCGCGTACACCGGGCCCCAAACCGCGATGATGTACGGGCTGCTCTTCGTGATGGTCATCGAGACGGTGGGCCTGGCCTTCCTCATCCCTTGGCCGGTGGTCCACCGGGTGATCCTGGTACTCGACCTGTATGGCGTCGTCCTCGTGCTGGCCCTGCACGCCGCCTGCGTCACCCGGCCGCACGTCGTGCGCCCCGACGGCTCTCTGCGGATCCGCTACGGAGCCCTCTTCGACCTCGCCGTACCGCCGGACGCGGTGGCCTCGGTCCGGGTCGACCGGCGCTATCCCCGAAGGCAGCCTGATCACCCTCTCCGCGGACGGGGTCCTCGACCTGATCGTGGGCAGCCAGACCTCGGTGACCCTGGAGCTGAACCGGCCGCTCCCCTTCACCCGCCCGCTTGGGGCAACGGAAGAGGCCCACACCATCCGCTTCCACGCCGACGACCCGCGCGCACTGGTCAGCGCACTCCGTCAGCCCGCATGAGGGCGCACGTCGGTCGACCTCGGTGAAGCCTCCCTCGGCGGCGTCCTCGGGTGGTGGTCACTGTTCAACCTCCCCCGTGATCCTTCCCCAGGTCCTCGCCCATTTCGCGCACGTCCTGAAGCCGGGCGGGCACCTCATCGCCAGCACACACGTCGGCGACGAGGACGCGGTGCGCTCGCCGCGGACGAGTGGAGTGGGCCGGGTGTGGTCGTCATGGCCAGGCGTCCCGGTTGACGATCAGCGTCGGAAGCGGCACAGGGGCTCCTGCCGGGCTCCACCTGACGCCTACCGCGAATTTCCTACGGATTCTCCCTACCGACGCCGGTTCCGCGCCCACGGCGTCGTCGGCGTCCGCGGTTGCGGCGACGGGTCGTGCGCCGCCGTCCTGCACGCAGCCAGGCCGCGGCCTCCGGGGCCTTCTCGGACAGTTCCGCGAGAGCCGGGTGCAGGGCGGGCGGGACATGCGGTTCGGAGGCCGCGCCGCGGTGGCCGTCTGCGCCGGGCCTGTCGCCATAGCGCGCCAGTAGGCCGAGCTGGGCCAGCGCGGCGAGGCCGGTGGCCGCGGTCGCGGCCCACTGCGCGGGTCCCTGCGGCAGGCGGTCGAGCAGCGCCAGGAACACGAATGTGAGCTCCCCGATAAGAAGCAGCATCCCGGTGGCCGCTAGACAACTCGAGGCGGTGCGCGCCCGGCGGGCGCGGGACGCGCCAGGACCCCCGTGGAACTCGGCATGGGCTGCGCGAAAGGCCGGGTCGTGGAAGGCGATGATGCCGAGCGTCGTGGCGGCGGTACGCCGGCGCAGCGCAGCGAGCAGGGCGTCTGGCAGGGGGTGCCCGGCGGTGCGCGCCACGTCCGCGCCGGTCTCGGTCAGTGCCAGATTGCCGCGATGGTTGATGGTGACCAGGCCGTCCAGCAGGAGCTGGGCGGCGGCCGCCTGGACGTCGTCCTCGGTGAACCAACGCCCGGCGGCTGCGCGGTAGGGGTCGACGGGCGCGGCACGGAGCCGCGCGCGCAGGCGGTCGCGCACGACTGGCACCCCGTACAGCAGGACAGTGACGGGGACGACGGCACAGGCGAGCACGACGGGGTCCACGCGCCGAGCCTAGGCCGTTGCGGAGATCTCGCCGACCGTCGGCCGTACCGTGGAGTGCGGCTACGGGCTCCCGAAGAACGAGCCCAAGGCATCAAGCATCGGGCGGCCAGCCTTCTTGAACAGGATGAACAGCACGACGATCGCGGAACCGGCCGCGAGCAGTGTCTGTGCCAGTTCCGGGAGTTCCAAGAGTGAGGCCAGCACCGCGCCGACGATTCCAGCCGCGAAAACCCCTGCGATTTTGAGCGGTTCGTAGTCAGGTGCGGGGTCGATGCCAGCAAGGGCGTGATCGTCGTGATCGAGGAGTTCGCCGACCTTGCCCTCCGCGTACCTCTCGGCCACGGTGACCAAGATCCGCGTCATCTCTTTCAGCGCAGGACCGGGTTCGATGTCCTGTTGGGCTTCAGCGAGCCGGGCGCAGCCCGATGTGTGGCACCTGCTGCTCAGCGACGTCCAGGAGCTCGCCCTGCCCATCCCTGCAGGTGGGCAGCTCGGACCCTGGAAGCCGACCCAGGACCTGCTCACGCAGGTCCTCCAGCAGTTGCCCGACCTGCGGCCGTGACCCGCACGCGAGGCAAGAAGCCGCTGTGGGAACCGGGCCTGATCCCGGTTCCCGGCGGCTTGCTGGACTGGCGCGACAACCAGCACTTCGACCGCTGGCAGGACCGCCCCTGCGCGCTGTGCGAGCAGCCCACGCCGATGCGTTCCCACTACGGGGAGCCCGCTCACAAAGCGTGCGCTGAGGACTGGATCTCCGAGCACCCCACCGAGGCCCGCCTCGGCAGGTTCGCCTCCGACATCCAGCCCAAACGCCGGCGCGACGACGACCACGCATGAACCCCTCCACCCGGAGGCCCCGTCATGAGCAGCACCCCGCAGCACGACGTCAACCACGACCTTGCCTATCCCGAGCCGCCCGCCTCTCCGCTCTGGCACCGAGACGGCTCGAGACCCCGGCCGCTCACCCCCGAGCAGCAGCAGGCCAACACGGAGCAACTGCTCCGGGCCCTGCGCACCACCCGCGCCCGCTCCCCTCGCCCCACCGAGACCCTGGCGGAGGCAAGCTGATGAACCCTCAGACGCATCTCGCGGTCGACGGCTACGTCGACGCCATCCCCGCCCCCGGTACCAGTAGGGGCACCGTCGTGTTCGATCTGATCGTCTCCCCCGGCGACGACGCCGAACCCGACACCCCGGACACGGTGTTCGCCTGCACCACCGCAGACCCCGCCCTGAGGGCCGCGCTCCTGACTGAAATACAGCCGGGCGACCCCCTGCGCGTCTCGGGCACCGTCACTCAGACCGACGACCAGGACGCGCCCGCGCAGCTCACCGTCAACGCCCTGGAGGTCCTGGACGCCGCGCCGGGCCCGCTCCTTCACATGGTGCTGGAGCGGTACGGCATCTACGTCGTCGTGTTCGACGCCGACCGCGAACAGGTCCCGGTCTTCACCGCCTTTGGGAAGTGGGTCGGCGAGGCAGCCAGTCCCGAGGTAATCGGCGCCCTGATCGACGCGTTCGAGAACGGCGGCGCCCGATGACGACCGCCGTCCCCGCACCACAGCGCACCGTCCTGGAGCGGTTTCCCGCTGGAAGCCCCCGCGGTTCGTGGCCGGCGGAGGAGTACGCCGCAGCCCAGCGCGACCACGGCACTGACGCCCAGGTCGTCATGGACCTGAGCAGTGACCAGTTCCTCGTGGTCGCCCCCACCACCCGGTAGCACCGCCGGAACGCCGCTCCCAACCCTCGCGGCCGGGAGCGGCGCTCCGCTCTGCCTGTCCTGCACATCCCCAGCCACCCGGAGGCACCTTCGTGCGCCCGTCCCACCCGATCCGCCTGATCTCGTTCGGCTACCTGCACCTGCCCACCGGCCCGGACGGCTTTCCCATCCCGCCCGCCGCCGACCGGATCGAGGACGTCGGCGACCGGCTCCGCGCCCCGGCCGCCGCCTGCGACATCCTCGACCTCGACGGCCCCCACCCTCGCGTCCAGGACGTCGTCCTGAACACCCCCGGCGTCCGCGAACTCCTGGCCAACCTCGCCGACTACGCCGACCTCCCCGCCGGCCCCCACCGCATCGCCATCGGATGCGCAGGCGGGGAGGCACAGGGCATCCGGCCTCACCGAACTCCTTTCCAAGCACTCCGCGACCGAGGCCGCGCGGTCGAAGTCAAGCACCTCCACATCCACCTGCCGCGCGTACTCAAAACGCCCGCCGCCACCCGCACCGCCAACCCCGAGCAGGAGCCCACCCGATGATCCGTCGCATGTTCCGCAGCTGCGGTACCGCGCCCGACACCACCCTCACCACCGAGGATCAGGCCGTCGTCGACGCGTTCCGAGCAATGCTCGCCGCCGTGCGCACCCCAGAGCCCTGGACGCCCGGCACCGGGCAGGACCTCGCGGTCCGGGTCGGCCCGTTCGTTGAGCGCGCGCACCCGCGCCTGGGTGACGACCACGGCCCCGACCTGATCGCCGCCGCGCTGGTTCACCCCGACACCCCGAACGCCGAGGCGTACGCCCACCGCTACACCAGCAAGAGCTGGCTGCGCTGCGAGACGGCCGCGATCCTCGGTGTCTGGCAGCCGGCCTAGGCGATGCTCACCCACGCCGCTGCGGGCCTCGACCTCCCCGACGACGTCGGCATGCCCCCGGCGCACTACGGCGTCCACGTCGAAGCCCGGAAGCCAGACGGCACCGGCTACACCCTGCTCCGCCTCGGCCCCTACACCCAGACCTGGCTCGCCTCCCGCGACGCCGATCGCCTCAACACCGAGCTGGAGGGCAGGGCAGCCACCGTCGTCCCCAGGTTCACGGTCACCGCGAAGGGCGCACCGTTCGACGTCAGCGACCACGAGAGCTACAGCGATCCGTACGAGGCCGACGTCGCCCTGCTCCTCGCCGCCGCCGTCGCGGGGGTGAGCGCGTGACCGCCACGGCCCTGTACGAGATCGAGACCACCGAGGCCGCCGACGGCACGACGCACCCCGCCGAACAGATCTGGACCCCCGGCGAGGACGCAAAGACGTACGGTTTCCTCGCCCACGGCGGCGTGCACAGCACCGGCATCGGAGGGCCGACCGACGACGAGGGCATCTTCCCGGCCGCCTTCGTGGCCCTCGGCCACCAGAGGTGGCCCGACATCACCGAGGCCGCGCCGCGCACATGGCCCAGATCCACAGCTGGCGGAACCTGCACCTCTACCCCGGCGACGACCCCTCCGTACTCATCCCCCTCATCCCGCGCGCCGTCCACACCCACGGCGTCTTCTTACGGCACCCGCACCCCGACCACGGCTGCGGCTGCGGCTGCGAGTGGGACGACACCTGGCGCATGGTCTGGGCACCCGCCACCGAACCCGCGGCCGTGCCGATCACCGCCCTGCGGCACCCCGCCGCACTGGCGACCGCCGCCGGCATCCCCAACCTTGACGAAGGCGGACCCGCGACCTGGGCCGCCTGACAGCCGAAGGCCCGGCTCCCCCGCGATCATCTACGGGAGAGCCGGGCCTTCTTGCGTTTCGGGACCCGTCGGCCCGCCTTCACAGTTAAAAGTCAACGCGGCGCTCGGCCGTGGACTGATAACGCCGTTATCGGTAGCTGACGTGTGGTCTCCTCCGAGCCTGACCGGGTGCAGGGCTGTACGCGGTCTGTCTGTAGAGAGGACTGATGACGGCGTTATCGGTTGGTGGAGGTTCGCTGATAACGGCGTTATCAGCGAGGGGCAGTGGTTGGGGTCGGCTGACGCGGAGACTTTTCCTGACGCGTCTCACTGCTCCTTGACCGGTACCGCTGCTGCTGAGCCCGCGCCAGCAAGGGGCAGTCGGCTGTCCGATCCGGTGTCCGGTACCGGGCTCCGTCCCGGCGCCGCGCCTCGAACGCTGGCCAGGCGCGCGGTCGCGAACTTCGCCCACTCGGAGGTCGCGGGGACTCCGGCATTGGCTTATTGGATCAAGTCGGTATGCGTATAGCACGTCGGGCAGATGTAGAGCTGCAGATGATTCGCATCGGAGACCTGGATCCCGGGCGGGTTCGACACGTTGTCGCCGTCGAGCACTGCGATGGCCTGGTCCTCGTACGGGACCCAACCCCTTCTGTAGTCGCGACATTCCTCCGAGGCGATGGTCAGCAGCGGGCTCATCGCGCCGCCGCAGTTGATGCAGAACCGGGCGATGGGATCGGTGAGTCCCCACGGTGCCCATCCACCGACCTTCCAGCCGGGGGCCTCGGACAACTCGTTCATGTAGAACTCCTGCGGGGCGATCTCGTAGGAATCGTCGATCGTGACGCCGGCTGCCTGCCACACGCTCCAGTCGCTCAGCTGCTGCTGCAGTTCCTTGTCCAACTCCAGGAAGTTCGGGTACTCGGTAACTTGCTCAGGTGCGAGCACGCACGGCTGCGGCGTGTAGCCGTACTGCGTCTCGGACGGTTTGGGCGGCGAGGCGAGGACGTGGGTGACGTCCGCGGCGGTTCGCCAGAACAGTTCGGTCGGAGGCTTGTGCTCCGGTGGGTGCTCCGAGGGACACCACAGCACCTGGAGCAGGTCCGTCCGTCCGGGCGGCCGTAGCTGGGGCACGTCACGCACGTACAGCTGGGCCACTGGAAGGAGGGGGGAGACCGGGCCCTCGTGCCACTTGTCGCAGTACAGCCACGGCTGATTGGCAGGCCACAGCAGGGGTCCACCGATCGAACTTTCGTACGGCGACGGAGAACCGGGGCGGGGATGCAGCCGGGTTGCCTTGCGTGCCAGCGGGGCCAGTTGAGGGAAGACCGCAGACACGTCGAACGGCCGTGGCGGGGTGGTACGGATGACGTTCACAGCGGCGACCTTGCCAGCAGCCTCTGACAATCGGCGTACGACGAGATGGCCGCAGCCGGCCCTTCCTTCGACGGCCGCCACCCACATCAGCGTCGGTACACGGCCTCGGTGCCCTATCTCTGACCCACGGTGCAAGGTAGAGCCGCGCCCGCTACCGGGTTCCGGCGACGTGCGGCGGCGTCGCGCTCCGCGACGTGCGAGCGCGTGATCACCCGCTACCAGGTGCACCAGCTGCCCGGTAAGAAGTCCGTCACCAGCCGCACCCTGGATGGGTGGGCTGATGGAGCGCGACGGCAGCCTGGACGGCTTCACCCTGCTGCGCCTCGGTCCGTACACCCAGACCCGGCACGCCCAGCAGGACCACGACCGGCTCACCGCCGCGCTGGACGGACGGGAGACCACCCTCGCGCCCGGCTTCCGGGTCTCCGCGAGGTTCGGGCCGTTCGACGTGAGCGACCACAAACTGTTCGCCGACCACGCCCTCGGTGACGATGGGACGTGAGCTGATGACGTATCTATCCAAAACCCGGTTTTGAACCGACACGCCGCTGTACCTCCGAGCGAGGCATGACGTGGCATCCTGTCCCGGTCCGCTAGGGCCTGTGTGATGTCGCGATCATTCGGTGGTCTTCACCAGGTCGTCGATCCAGATCATTGCGGCGCGGAGGTGGAGGCCGGCGAGGTAGCTTTCGGGTGACTTGTCGTAGCGGGTGGCGATCCCTCGCCAGGCCTTCAGCTTGTTGATCAGGCGCTCGACGGTGTTGCGTTCCTTGTAGAGGTCGGTGTCGTGGCTGACGGGTCTGCCGCCTCGTGCGCCCTTCTTCTTCCGGTTGGCGGCCTGGTCCTTCTTCTCCGGGATGACGGCCTTGATTCCGCGTTTGCGCAGGTAGGCGCGGTTGCCGCGGGATGAGTAGGCCTTGTCTGCGGCGACCGCGCCGGGCTTGGTGCGGGGACGGCCGACGGGCAGGCGGACTCTCACCCTCGCGAGCACGGGGATGAACTGCGGGCTGTCCCCGGCCTGCCCGGCGGTCAGCACCATTGAAAGCGGACGGCACCTGCGGTCCGCAGCGAGGTGAATCTTGCTGGTCAGGCCGCCCCGGGACCTGCCGAGGAGGGCTTCCTTCAGGCGGAGCTTGCGTCTGCGGCGGATGCGGCGACGCTCGGCCTGTCCGTTCTGTTCCTCCGGTCCGCCCCCTTTTGCCGGGCCGCTTCCTGTTCCTGTGCGGCTTCTTCCAGGGCCTCCATGAGGTGCTTGCTGACACGCATCCCCGCGGCGTCGTGGTGGGCACGGACCGTTGTGGAATCCACGCTGACCAGCGACAAGTCCGTTCTTCCCACGCGGGCTGCCTCGGCGATCAGGCCTTCCAAGAGGGCGGTGAAGACACCGGCGTCCCGCCAGACGCGGAAGCGTCCGTAGACCGTGGCCCACGGGCCGAACTCGGCAGGCATCTCCCGCCACTGAGCACTGGAGCGGAACCGCCAGATCACACCCTCGAACTGCTCCCGCAACCGCTCCGGATACGGGCCGTACCTACCGATCGGCAGATACGGCTCGATGAACTTCCACTGGGCATTGGTGAGTTGCCTGCGTGTCACAACCACAGTCGTACCGGATTCCACCTCGCGACGAGGACAGAACCCAGAAACTGATCACGACATCACACAGGCCCTAGTACCGGCCCAACCGGGTCGGGAAGCATACGGAGCATCAGGAGTACCACCCATGGCACGGATCACCGCGCTTATCAACCGCAAGGGTGGAGTCGGCAAGTCGACTCTCACCGTGAACACAGCGGCCATCACCGCCCAAGTCCTGGGCAAATCACCCGACGGCGACCCCCACTACGTCGCCGCAGTCTCGGCCGACCCTCAGGGATCCACCACATGGTGGTCACAGCGCGTCGGTGAGGACCTTCCCTTCTCCTTTGAGCAGATCAACTCGCGAGACGACCTTGAGTTGTTCTCCCAGCTGAAGAAGTCGCGAAGAGTGAAGCACGCCTTCATCGACACACCCGGGTGGATGGACCTCCCCGAGGACGAGAAGGAAGAAGCCGGCGACCCGTTCGGCAAGAGCACCGCGGCCGACGCGATGCGCGCCGTGCTCGCAAACGCCGACGACATCATCATCCCCGTTGAGCCGGAACCGCTGGGCTTCATGCCAACACGCGACACCATCGAGGAAGTGGTCAAGCCCCTCGGCATCCCCTACCTCGTTGTCATCAACAACTGGGACCCGCGCGACGGCGAAGCCGACCTCGACCAGACAAAGGACTTCGTCCGAGCCCAGGGATGGAACCTGGCCAATACTGTCGTGCGGCACTACAAGGTCCACACGCGGGCGGCCCTCGAAGGAACCGTCGTCACTCAGTACAAGAAGAACCGGGTCGCCATGGAGGCCCGCGAAGACTTCTACCAGCTCGCCCTCGAGCTGGGAGCAGGCAAGAAGGAGCGTCGTTGATGGCCGCGAAGAAGCAGTGGGCGGCTCTGATCGACGGTCCCGGCAAGGCCGGCAGCAAGAGCACCGGCGAGACTGACCCCTCCAAGACGGCAGCTCCGCCGACCACGGCCTACATGAACACGATCATCAGCAACCCGGACAATCCACGCACTGCGATGGACTACACCGACGACGACCCCGAGTTCCGCGAACTCAAAGAGTCCATGCGCGCGGTCGGCCAGCTGCAGCCGGCCGCCGCGATGTCAAGCGAGGTCTACCGTCGAGTCAAGCCCGAGCACGCCGACGCCATCGGAGACGCCCAGTGGGTGGTGATTCTCGGCAACCGGCGCTTCCACGCAGCGAAGCAACTCGGCTGGACCAAGTTCGAAATCAGGGTCCGCGATCGGCTGGGCAATGAGGATGACGACAAGGTCGACGAAGCCGTCATCATCGAGAACATCCACCGCAAGAACATCCCGCCATACAGGGAAGCCGAGTTCCTGCAGCGGATGGTCGAGCGCCACGGGTCTCAGGAGAAGGTTGCGGACCGCATCGGCAAGTCGCAGATGTACGTCTCGAACCGGCTGGCCCTGCTCAACCTGGCACCGGAACTCAGGGACGCCGTTGACACCAAGCAGCTCAAGGTGAAGACGGCAGAACAGATCGCGAAGATCAAGGACCCGAAGGAGCAGAAGGCAAGGGCTGCTGAAGAGCTCCTGAGGGCGTCCCGGCCCAAGCAGCCCAGGAGGAAGTCGGCACCTCCTGCTGACGCTGCGGTTCAAAACCCGGTTTTGAACCACGCCCCAACGACTGTGGCTACAGGCAATGAGGCCAGCACACCAAGGCAGTCAAGCGAGGGACAGCCCCAACCGACGCGCGTACCGGAGCCTCGGCCAGCGGGCCAGGGAGCCAACACAGAAGTGATGGATGCTGTCGGCAGCAACCCTTCTCTCCCATGGCATGACGGGGCTGCGGTCATGGATGCCGTCTACGGGAAGCTCACTGCACCCCAACGGAGCGACTTCATTCTTCGGTATTTCCAGGTCAGCAGCGGAGTCGAGGCCGTCATCGAGGACATGAGGGGCACCCTTACCTCAGAGGCCCGCATCCAGCTCGCAGCTATTTTGCAGCAGGTCTCCAACGGACTCCTCAAGGACGGGTAACCCGCCAGAAGACCGGCGGAGGGCTGGACGGTGATGTTGCTGCCCCTCCACTCCTAACCGGCGCATTCGCGGCCCACACGGAGGCCCCTGCCAGAGGCGGGGGCCTCCTGTACGTCTGGGACAGCCGACGAACGAGCACAGGCCTCCCCTCCCCGCCGCCGAAGCTCGATGCCGAGCCAGTCGACAGCCCTCACACCTGATAACGGCTCTATCAGTGAGCTTCTTCAGCGTTGCCGCTCTAGAGTGAGGACGGCCTTGGCGATTGACGTCATGCGGTTGGGGCTGCACCGGGATCTGCGGAAGATCCGCCAGGACTTCAGGCGGGCGACGCCGCGTTCGACGGGTGCCCGTGCCGCGGCCAAGGCACGGTTGCGGGTCTTCTCGGTGGGGGTGAGGTCTTGCCGGGGCCTGCGTTTGATGCCGGTGGTCAGCCAGGGACCGCCGCCCTGGTAGGCGAGATCAGCCACGATGGGAACGCCCTGGCGCTCACAGATCCGGATGATCCGGTGAGTGCGGGCGGCGGTCAGGTCGTGGGTGCGGCCCGGCAGGACGGGCGAGAGCCACAGCAGCCGGCCTCCGGGGTCGGTGACGACCTGCACGTTCACGCCGTGGCGCCGGTGTTTGTGGGAGTAGTCGGCCCGGCCGTCGCCGACCCGGTCGCACTCGGCGAGGGTCCCGTCGAGAAGGACGAAGTCGGGATCACGCTCGCGCAGCGTCTTGAGCAGCCCCGGCGCACGTGCGGCGAGCAGGTCGACGACCGCGTTGGTGTAGGCGTGGGCGGTGGACTCGCTGATCCCGAAACCGGCAGCGATCTTCGCCAGAGTGGTGTGTTCGCGCAGGTACACCAGTGCCACCATCGCGCGCTGGGACGGACGGAGCTTGCACCGCCGGTCGCCCTCACGGGTGACGATCAGCATGGTGACCCACTCCACGAGCGCATGCGGTAGGTCGAGTGCGGCAGGATGGATGACCAACGAGGCCCCCGAGCAACGTGATTGAGACGTCAGACATCTCGATCAACAGCTCGGGGGCCTCGCTCGTTGCGCGTCACGGCCCATCACCCGATCGGTGGCGAACTCGAAGAAGCTCAGTAGGCTGTCAGCCGCGGAGTCAGACGGAGGCAGGCACACGTTCCAGGCTCGAAGGGAGCCACACCACCGAGAGTGAGGCCGCGGCCGTCTCAGCCCCGCGTTCGACGTACGGGGTTTCAGCGCGTGTCCCGGCGGCGGTGGTCAGTTCTCAGAGGGCCCGAGCAACTCTGCTGTGTCGGTCGGCTCGAGGAGCGGGAGACGACTATTGCCAATGGCTTGCCGGTACAGCTCCTCTGCTTCCTCGTTCCGCCCCGTCTTGGCGAGCAGGATGCCGAGGTTGAATGCTGCGCTGGTGTGTCCGGTGGCTGCGGCTTGCCGGTACAGCTTCTCGGCTTCTTCGTTTCGCCCTGTCTTGGCGAGCAGATTGCCGAGGTTGAATGCTGCGCTGGTGTGTCCGGTGGCTGCGGCTTGCCGGTACAGCTTCTCAGCCTCCTCCTCCCGCCCCGTCTCGGCGAGCAGATTGCCGAGGTTGATGGCGGCGCCGGTGTGTCCGGTGGCTGCGGCTTGCCGGTACAGGTTCTCGGCTTCTTCGTGTCGCCCTGTCTTGGCGAGCAGATTGCCGAGGTTGACGGCGGCGTTGGTGTTTTTGGCTGCGGCTTGCCGGTACAGCTTCTCAGCCTCCTCCTCCCGCCCCGTCTCGGCGAGCAGATTGCCGAGGCTGAATGCGGCGCCGGTGTGTCCGGTGGCTGCGGCCTGCCGGAACAGTTCCTCGGCCTCCTCCTCCCGCCCCGTCTTGGACAGCAGGATGCCGAGGTTGAATGCGGCGCCGGTGTGTCCGGTGGCTGCGGCCTGCCGGAACAGTTCCTCGGCTTCCTCTATCCGGCCCGTCTCGGCGAGCAGAGTGCCGAGGTTGACGGCGGCTTTGGTGTCTTTCGCTGCGTCTTGCCGGAACAGCTTCTCGGCCTCTTCGTTTCGCCCCGTCTCGGCGAGCAGGATGCCGAGGTTCGCCGACGACGGCGACGTAGAGGGTCAGGGCGGTACCGAAGGCGCTGGCACCGCGGCGCAGGCGATCGGTCCAGTGGGGCGTGGTCGGGTGGGGGAGGGCGGCGGAGATGACTCCGGCCAAGAGGGCCAGGAGGAATCCGCTGCCGCAGAGTAGGGCTATGAGTGCCCAATTGATCATGACATGCCGATCTCGCGGGCCTGCCTCCCGCAGCGGAGACGCGACCGTCCAACGTAACGACCATAGTCTTACTCTACCTAGCCCCCTACGTCTATCTCTACCTAGCTAGGTAGAGATAGACTGTGGCTATGGGCGAGCCGAGAATCACGATGGCAACCCGGGAAGTGCTATCAGCCTTCCTGGCGAAGCCGGCCGAGGAGCACTACGGCCTACAGATCGCAGAAGCCGCCGGGCTGCCCGGCGGCACCATCTATCCCATCTTGATCCGCCTGGAACAGTGCGGCTGGCTGGAAAGCCGCTGGGAGGACATCGACCCGCAGCATGAAGGTCGTCCCCAACGCCGCTACTACCGGCTGAGCGAGCGTGGAGCACAGGCCGCCACCGCCGCGCTGGTCAAGCGCACCCGTCGAGGAGCCCTGGGCCTGCGCACACATGGGGGCGTCGCGTGAAGGACGCTCTCAGCCTGTTCTCAGTGCTGCCCCTGCTTCTGGTAGAAATTCGGACATTGCTGGGCTTAGTTCGCCGTGAGGGAGCCGAATCGGATCGGCAGCGAACCGAGGGTTACATGCGTGTACTAGACCACCTTGAACGGGACCTCGGCCGGAGGCCCACGCAGGAAGAGTTCAGCCGCGCCATTCAACGCAGGACCAGGCCGAGCGCTCGCCTCTTCGGCCACGTCAGGGTGCGTGGGCACGTGCGCCGGGCTCGGCGGAGGCCGCAAGTGGTGCAGCGCCGTCGGCTCAACCTGGCGCTGCTCTTCCTGCCTCCCGGGCAGCGTGAACGCTACCGGCAGGAGTGGAGCGCCGAAATGGCCACCCTGAATCAGCAAGACGCAGCCGCGTTCGCCCTCCATGTCCTCAAGCACGCGCCGATGGCGGGGATGAGGCTCCTCTCGAAGAAGGTGTTCGGCCGAAAGGCCGCCTGATCCTGCTCTGACTCCTAGTTCGGCTGCGTAGCCGTCCCTCGCGTTCCAAGAACCCCGTACGCCACGGCGTACGGGGTTTCTCGTGTGCTTCCCCCTCGTTCATCTGCATGAGGATCGGTCTGTCCTCGGAACGGGAGGGCAGTACGGGGAGCTGTAGGCGTGCGCGGCGGAGGCTGCCTCGTGAGTCGAGGTATGCCATTCCCATTGGAATGTGGTCTGCGTCACAAGGCGTGCGGCTCGGGTGTGCTGTGCGCTAGTTCATGGGACAGCCGGAAAGGTGCTGGTGGGAGTGAGCATCGGGTGTGACGCATCGTCATATTCAATGCTCGCCTCTTTGCTTCCCGTGACAACGGCCCTTCACCTGGGGCTTTCTGGGTTCTCAATCGCATCAGGGATGGTCTGTCCGCCCCGTAGGATTCGCGATGTCCGGTCCCGCGAGCGCGCTGGGTCTGCCGGGGTCTGAGGACCGCCTCCGGAAGGCCAGACTGTCCCAGTCGCGAGCGGTCCGGACAAGGATCGATGACATGTCCCGAGACACCACCGACCCGGAGCCTGTAGACCCCGAGGGATCGCAAGTCCCCGAAGGAGAACAGCCGGAGGAGAGTCCCGGGGCGGACCACTCGAAGCGTTGGAAGGACGTCGCTGTTGCGGGGGTGCAGCTCATCTTGAGCGGCTTCGCGGAGCGCGTCGCTGACTGGATCATTCACATCGGTCAGCAGGCTCTCGATCTGATCGGCAGCCTCCTGTAAAACGCGCGACGCCCCCCAGGTACCAGCCTGGGGAGCGTCTCAGAGCGATCCTGCTCCAACGGTTGCCCTCGTTGCGTCCTACCCGGGAGTGGCGGGGGCTTCCGTCTCCCTTACGGCTGTTAGGGCCGGAAGGAGTCTGCGTTGTGAACCTCGGCCGCGTTCTTGCCGCCTCAGCCGTAGTGTATTCCTACCGGCATTCCTCGAGTGCTAGGAATGCCTCTGCGTATCTGCCCCCGCTACGGCCTGGCTCCTTGGAGTAAGGGGAGCGTGGCCCATGTCGGAAGGTGTCCGGCCGAAGGACTGCCCGACGCTCGACGTTTGACGCGGCACCGCCCGTCACGTCCAGGTGCGTGCGCCTCGGCGTACGGGGGTTTCTCGCGACTGGTCACGTCGTTCAACCCGGTACGGGCACGTGTGCCCGGATACGGGAGGTGTGGGGTGTACGGGGAGCTGTGGGCGTGGGCGGCGGAGAAGCCGGCACGGGCGGCGGTGGCCGCCGCTCTGGTGGGTCTGCCGGCCGTGGGGGCGTTGGCGCAGCAGCGGCAGGCCGACCGGAAGAAGGCCGGCCGTGACCCGGCGGCGGGTGCGTCCGGCGGCGGGGTGTTGGTGCGGTTCTTGACGGGTCGGGACCTGCGGCCGGGTGAGCCGTCCTCGTCGGCGAGCTGGTGGTGCGCGGGGGTGGCGGTGGCCCGGGACCGTACGGCCGCCGACATCGGGGCCGAGGCCCCCGGGACGCGGTGGGAGACGACCAAGGAAGGCCGCGGCGGGGCGCTGCGCGCCCTTGCGGCCGGGGCGGGCCGCTGGAGTTGCTGGCCCGGAGCCGCGCGCTCTGCGGTGCGCCTCGCGGTCCCGACGGCGGTGCTGGCCGGGTGGGCCGGGCGGTGGTCGGTCGTGGCCGCCGTGGTGGGGGTGCTGGCCGTCATGGGCGTCCTGATGGCCATGACTGGCCCGGTGGTCCTCGGCTGGTGGCGGCCGAGGCCTGCGGGGGCGGACCTGGTGCACGGGCCGGGCATGTGGGCGGCGCTGCGCCCGGTCCTTGGGGTTGAGGAGAGGGAGCGGCGCCGCAGGTGGTTGCACCTGCCCGTGGACGTCACCGAGGCGGGGGCGCGGATCGTGCTCCGGTTGCCGGCGGGGTGGGCCGGCGGGGAGGCGGGGACGCGGGCGGTGGACGCGATCGTGACCGGCCGGCTGCCGGGGGAGTGGTCGGCGTATTGGCATCGTGCGGTCGCGGCACCCCCCTCCCAGGCCCGGACTTCGCGAGCAAGATCCGCGGCCTCCTAGCCGCAGACCGGCCCACCACCCTGAACCGGCTGCCCGCGCGCCTCACAGCCACCCGTCACGAACACAGCGCTACAGACTCAACAGGCGAAGAACAGGTGAGCAGGGACGATCGCATGCTGGGTGAGACGGCGACCCGATGAGTGTAAGCGGGGGAGAGGCTTTGGGCAGCGACACTAGTCTTCTGAGTCAGGAATTCTGTTCAGATGTGTAGGCTTGCGGTATGGCGCGGATGGGGCGGCCGAAGGCCGAGTTGAGGTTGTCGGATGAGGAGCGGGCCGCACTCGAGGGGTGGGTGCGGCGCCGTTCCACGCCGCAGGCGTGGGCACTTCGTTGCCGGATCATCCTGGCCTGCGCGGAAGGCGCTTCGAACAAGGATGTAGCGGCCCGGCTCGGCTCGACCGCGCATGCGGTGGGCCGCTGGCGGGCGCGTTTCGTCGAGCACCGGATCGCCGGCCTGGGCGACATGCCGCGATCCGGCGGTCCGCGGTCGGTCACGGACGAGCAGGTCGCCGCTCTGGTCGCCAGGACACTGGAGTCGACACCGAAGAACGCGACGCACTGGTCGACGCGGTCGATGGCGAAGGAAACGGGCCTGTCGCAGTCGACCGTGTCGCGGATCTGGCGGGCGTTCGGCCTGCAGCCGCACCGCTCTGAGACCTTCAAGCTGTCGACCGACCCGTACTTCGTCGACAAGGTCCACGACGTCGTCGGCCTCTACCTCGATCCGCCGGAACGGGCCCTGGTCTTCTGCGTGGACGAGAAGTCCCAGATCCAGGCACTGGACCGCTCGCAGCCCGTCCTGCCGATGATGCCCGGCGTCCCGCAAAGGGTCACGCACGACTACGTCCGGGCCGGCACCACCACCCTCTTCGCCGCCCTGGAGGTCGCCACCGGCAAGGTGATCGGCTCACTCCACCGCCGCCACCGCGCCGAGGAGTTCAAGAAGTTCCTCATCAAGCTCGACAAAGAAGTCCCGGCCGGCCTGGACGTCCACCTGGTGCTGGACAACTACGCCACCCACAAGACCCCGGCCATCAAGACCTGGCTGGTGGCCCACCCCCGGTTCCACCTGCACTTCACACCCACCGGGTCGTCCTGGCTCAACCTCGTGGAGCGGTGGTTCGCCGAGCTGACGAACAAGCAGATACGACGAGGCGTCCACAAGACCGTCCAGGCCCTGGAGCAGGACATCCGGGCCTGGATCGCCGCATGGAACAGTGACCCGAAGCCCTACGTCTGGACCAAGACCGCAGATGAGATCCTCGAACGCCTCGCCAGCTATCTGAACAGAATTCCTGACTCAGAAGACTAGGAAGGAGACCGCCCTGTCAGCCCTGCCGGTCGCCTCCGTAGCAAGCCATAAGTGACAGGCGACCCTGAGAGTCAAATCCGCCCAATCTAACGAAGCAGCCCCCCACCCAGCTCGGGCGGTGGGGCGCTTTCGTGTCGATTCCCGGTTCTTGAGGGTCACTGCTCCGGCATGCTCCCTCGGAAGTAGTGGTGGTGTGTGACTCGTCTCAGTGAAGTTTGACTGGTTTCGCTGAAGTTTGACCGATCCGTGTCCTCGTCAAGGTCGCAGTTTCCGGGCCTGCGGGTCGAAGCAGTTGAGGCCCATAGATGCAGCGACTTCGGCCGCGTGGGCAGATGCCTCGTCGGCCATGCTCCAGCGCATGGGGAAGTAGATCAACGGGCCACGGGCTTCCCCGATCAGTGGGGCGGTGGACCAAGGTGAGGTGTCGTCATCGTCTTCAGCGATGTCCGGCCACCGCTGCAAGAGCGCGGCGACGAAAGCCTCGATGCGCTCGGCCGGAGGAACTGCGGGCCCTTCCGTGTCCATGAAGCGGTCATAGAGGCCGCGGAAACACCGGGCCGCAGCCGCGTCATCCGCCGGCCGCGCCCCCTCCCACACGGCAAGGTCATAGCTCATGGGCGCAGCCTCTCATGCCTCACCGACAGCTGGGCCAGCGAACCAGGTCATCCGTGACCAGGCCATGCCAAGCCTGAGATGAGACAGCCCCGCCCGCCTGGTGAAACTTCGATGAGACGACCAAGCCAGCCGTCACGCTTCGGTGAGACTGGTGCATCTTCACTGAGACAGGTCAGCATGACGTCCGCAAGCACCTCTGCGGCCTGCCAGCAGCAGGCTCGCTGATAACGGCGTTATCAGCGAGGGGAATGGCCTGCGTCGGGCACAACGCGGAGACTCTTGCGCCGGTTGTTGGCCTCCGCCAAGGTGTGGGGTCATCGCGTACAAATTGGCCGGAACTGGGAGTGATGCCCTGCGAGTCGGGTCCAACTCGCTTCGATCCTGGCTGCAGTGGCGGCCGAGCTGGGCGCTATCTGATCGACACCCCTAGATCGAGGACTGTGCTCAAGCAGCACCTTTTCCCAGAGGCCGGACTCGCTGAGAGTCCGGCCTCTGCGTCTGGATGGATCCTTGCGCGGCTGGGGAGCTGTAGAGCGCACGTACAACCGAATCAAGGGAGGGGCAGAGTATGGGAACGGTGCTGCTGGTGTTCTTAGCGGTCCTGGGCGCAGTGAGTGTGACGGGGGCGCTGGTGCGCGCCGGGCGCCGCGAAGCAGCGGCTGAGAAGACCCGGCTTGCGGAGCAGGCACGGGTCCAGGCCCTGCGGTCGATGGAGAAGATCTGGCTCATGGGGGACCGAGAGTTCGAAGAGTACGTCGCGGATTTGTGTCGTCGTGACGGGTGCACCGAGGTCCGCCGGGCGGGCGGCGCGAACGACCTAGGTGCCGACGTCATCGGCCGGTTACCGGACGGTCGGAAGATCGTGGTGCAGTGCAAGCGCTATGCGAAGCACCGGACAGTCGGCAGCCCGGACCTCCAGAAGTTCAACGGCACCGCCCGAAGCGAGCACGGAGCGGACGTTCCGCTCTTCGTCGCCACCTGCAAGTTCACCAAACAGGCTCGGGCCTTTGCCGCCCGCCACGACCTGGTCCTGGTCGATGTCGATCTGCTTGGCTTCTGGAACAGCGGCACGGCCCTGACCACGCTCCTCGACCTGGACATCGGCCGGTCCGGCACCAACCGGAAGCTGGCCCCGGACGACTGAGCCCTCCTGCAGTTCAGTGCCCTGCGTCGATGCCCTTCCCGTTCCCAAGCCCACAACGCTGGGATCGCGAGGACAGGGCAGATGGCGCCGGGCGCGTTTAGCGCGTCGGTCACTGGCCGGGTTGCGCCGGGGAGAGGCCGGCGGTGGTCTGTCCTGAGGCGAGGACCCGCGCGTAGGCGGCCAGGGCCACCGCGAGCGAGGCCGCGGCTGTCTCAGCCACCCGGCACCCCAGTGGAGGTCGTCCTTGACGGCGTGCGGCTGGTTTCGCACTCGGCAGTCAGTGCCCGGTGAGGATCGAGTGGGTGCCGATGCGGCGCCAGATCACGTGAGGGGTGCCGGGGCGCAGCTCGGGTCTAAGGAACTGGAGATCCCCGTCATCGCGCTGTCCCAGCTCAACCGCGGCCCCGAGCAGCGCACCGACAAGAAACCGCAAGCAACTGATGAAGTCCGGCGGCATGGGGCGCCCGGAGAACCGCCTGCGCGAGTCCGGCTCCATCGAGCAGGACACGGACATGGTGATCCCGCTCCACCGCGAGGACGCGTACGAGAAGGAATCGCCCCGCGTGGCCAAGCATCGCAACGGCCCGACGGCCACGATCAGCGTGGCATTCCAGGGCCACTACAGCCGGTTCGTCGACATGGCGAACACCTGATCAGTTCCGGTGTAGGGCCTCATATCTCGTGTCGGAATCTCACGGCCGATGTCGAATGAATGTCGGATACGACATCGCTGTGAGACTGGCCCGGCATCATGGCCTGGTGACCACATGGATGCGCTGCTACTGGGACGGGGAAGACACCTGGTTCTACTTCGAGGTCGACGCTGAAGGCTGGGTGATCCGGCAGGTCGAACTCGAAGGGCCTGAGCTGATCCCGATCGCAGCAGCCTCCCTCGCCGAGTGGCAGCGGGCCCGCGACGCAGGCCGCCCCGGTGAGTACGACGACAGATTCGGGATCACCGCCGAGCTGCCCGTCTCGGAATGGGAAGGCCACGACCCCGAACAACTCACCCTTGAGGAGTTCGAGGATGTCTGGGGCCCTGCCCGTTAGCAGATCGCATCCCGGCCCAGCTGACCTCTCGGCGCCGCACTGGCTTCTTGGCATCATCGCGAGATGACCCCGACCCTTCCCCGTACCGTCCGAGCCGTCGACACCGCTCAGCTCCTGGACCTGGCCCAAGAGGCCGCCATGCATGGCTTCAGCCAGCGGCTCCCGGTCGACTGGCTACGAGAGCACCTCGCCGCAGAAGCGACGCATTACCTGTTCCCGACGCTCGTGCAGCGGCTCACGCACTGTGCCGAGGTGCCCGTGCAGTGGAGGTGCCAGCAACTGCTGACCGTCAGCACCGGCGAGCAGATCTGGGGTCTCCTCGACGTCCTTCCCAAGACCTTCGACAAGATCCCGGAGACCTTGGACACGGAGTCCAAGAAGGACATCGTCAACCGCATCGAGCAAGCAGTGAAGGTGCGGGAGTGGATGGAACGGACGGCCGCCGATACAGGTTCATGAGGTCCGGCGCAGCCGGCTGGGCAGTCTGAGGAAATGACATCGATCTGAGACAGCCGCCTGCCGACACGTCGTGAGACTGGAGGGCAACGTCCAGGTCATAGCGTCGGCGCCTGACACCGAAGGCGAGACCCTACATCCGGTTCGACCGGACGTGATCCCATAAAGCCACCTGGAGGTGGCTCTCGCAGCCGATCTTCACCTCCCGGCCCTCCCGGTCGTCCGAGACGAAGATCGGCCGCGCCCGTACCGAGAATGCGAAGGAGTGACTCCGACGGGCATGGTCGACGACAGCCTGACGCGCGCGGACGAGCCCTACTTCACCCGGCCAGCCCCGAAGTCCGCGGGCGCCCAGATACGGTTCCTGGCCAAGCAACTCAAGTCCACCCGCGAGGTGGCCACCCTGCTCGGCATCTCCCAGCGCACCGTCGAGCGCTACCTCAAGAACCAGATCAAGACCCCCCGCCCCGCCCCGACCTCGCCCGGCGCCTGGAGGCGAGGTCCGGCGCCGCTGGCAGCCCTTGGTCCGCAAGCGCGCTCGCGCCCAAGCCGCCCGCGCCACCGGACTGGTCATCGAGACCCGGGCCCGCTTCGGCTTCACCGCCGCGCCCGGCACCACCGACGACGGCCGCATGCGCCGCATCACCCAACATCTCCCCCCGGAGTTCGCCGGACGCCTCTTCGCCGCCCAGGACGCCGGCGCGACCGAGGCGGAACTGCGCGCCATCGCGGCAGAGGGCCTCCAAGAGGTCTACTTCAAGGACAACGGCCGCCGGGCCGACCAGCTGCTGGTGGAGTTCACCGACATCGACTACGTCGATTTCAGCTTCTGAGCTCCCTGCCGATCCGCATAGCCAACCAATTGACATTGAGCCGAAGCACGATAGTTGTCACATAGGCAGGCTTGTTGTCACCGGGAGTGGCCGTTGAGAGCGAAGCGACGCCAAGTACCTGCGGCTATGTGACGAGGCGGGCGGTCAGGCTGCGGGGCGGGTGCGCCCACCGGTTGCCCCTCGCAACGCGGCTTCCAGCCGGTCGCGGGCCTCGGTCTGGGCAGCGATCCGTTGGTTGAGGACGGCCAGCCGTTCCAGCGCGACCCGCAGGCCCTGGTCCGAGGGTGGTGCGGCAGTCACATCGCCATCCAGACAGGGCAGGAACACCCGCACGTCGTCCAGGGTGAGCCCGGCGGCCAGCAGGTGGCGGATGTTGCGGACTCGCACCACGGCCTGCTCGTCGTAGACGCGGTAGCCGTTGGAGGCCCGTTCGGAAGAGATCAGTCCGGCCTGCTCGTAGTGCCGCAGCGCACGAGCGGTCGTTCCAGTTGCCGTGGCCAGCTCACCGATCCGCACCCGTCCCACCTCCCGGGCCACTCCTATCACGCCACGACCGCTCCGCCATCGACCGGGAGTACCACCCCGGTGACGAACGATGCGTCCGGGGCCGCAAGCTGGGTGATCGCCCAGGCCACCTCCTCGGGGCGACCGATCCGGGCCAGCGGGGTGTGCGCCAACTGCCACTCCCGCACTGCGGCCATCCGCTCCGGTGTCAGGCCCTGGTGCTCGCCGATGGGGGTGGCGATCGCGCCGGGGGCGACCGCCACCACCCGAACCCCGCGGGGTGCCAGCTCGACCGCCCAACTGCGAGTCAGCAGCTCCAGAGCGGTCTTGGTCGCCGCATAGACCGAGCTGCCCGGCCAGGCCCGCTGCCCCACTGACGTACTGACGTTGACGATCACCCCGCCCGACGCCTCCAGGAGCGGCAGCGCGGCCTGAGCCAGCAATGTGGGGGCGACGAGGTTGGTAGCAAGCTGAGTCTCGATCATCTCCGGCGTCAGCGTGCCGAGAGCGCCACTGCGCACGATGCCGGCGTTGTTGACCAGAACGTCCAGCCGACCATGCCGCTCCAGCACGGTCCTAAGAATCCGAGAGGGCTCGCCCGCGGCGGTGATATCGGCGGTCAGCGCTGTGATCCGGTCGTTCTCGGCAGCGGTCTCCAGAAGCGGCTCGGCTCGCCGCCCGATCGCGACCACATGGGCGCCCTCGGCGGCGAAGGCGCGAGCGGTCGCCCGGCCGATCCCGGTGCCGGCTCCGGTGACGGCGACGGTCCTGCTGGTCTGCGGTGCGGTGCTGTTCATGCCGGTCATCGTTCAACCCTGCCGCCAGCGGCAAGGTCAAGCAGCGCCTGGCGCGCGGTAGTCACCAACGGCTGTCGCCGCGAACGCAGCGCCGCCAAGTCCTTCCAGCCTCGGCGGCGAGACCCGCCTCACGGTGACAGAAAGACCGCTGAATGAACGCCTGTGACAAGCCGGATGCCTCGTTGGTGACAATCAGGCTGCTTCGGCTGTCCCCATTCACCAGCTCAGCCGGTCCCGCTGGTGACAACTCTTGAGCTTCGGCTCAGACATGTCCGACGCGAAGTAGGTGACACAGAGCCACGCAGGCCGTCACCAGGGCTCGACGCCGTCTCTGACCGCCAAGACAGTCTGGGGCCTGAGCATCAGCTCTCCCCCACGAGGCTCGTGTGTCCTTGCTGTGGGTGAGCTGGGCTCGGATATTTCCTGGCTCCTGGCAGCAGCCGGCGGTAGGTCTACTGTGGTGCCGGGCATTTAATACCGCTGCCGGTGCGGCCGAAAAAGGGGAGGCACCCGGTGGGCAGAGGAAGGAGCATGAGGGCGTGGCTCCCAATCTGTACAACCGGCCGGTGAAGGATGAGGAGTACCGGCAGCGCATCCGCCGCCACCGGCCAGGTTCCTTGCTGCCGCTAGTGGCTGCGGCGTCCGCGCAGTACCGCACGCCCGACGAATGGCTCACCAGCCCGTACCGGGTGTACACGCCGTGGGCGCTGGCCGACGTGGCCAGGGTCGCGGTGGCCTACGGCACGGACTTTTGTCGCACTGCGGCGACCGAGCGGGACTTGTTGGAGATCCTCGCCGCATATGCTTCCTTGGACGGCAGGTTGGGACATCCACCTGAGGCGGACCCGTCCAGAGGGTTACGTCCTTTCATGCTGCGCATCGCAGGCCAGCAGCTGACCTGGCAAACCGAGGACAAGGCGACGTTGGCCCGCACCGCGGCACTGCTGTGCCACACGCGGGCCGAAAAGCCGCTGCGCTGCATCACGGCCGGCTGGGACCGCGCTCTGTACGGCTGCTCGTTTTCCGACTACGTCGGCGTTGCACAGCTCGTCTGGGGCGCGGCACTGACCTGCTCCGGCCGTTTCGACATGTCCCTCTTCAACACGCCCGACGGCGAGATGATCGCCCGGCACACCTCTCCAGAGCTGGCACAGCGGATCGTGGAGTCACACTTCGCCATCGACAAGGCCACCTTCAAGACCCACGAACGGCAGAGCACCTCCCGGACCCGAGATGCGCAGTTGCGGCGGTTTACCTACAACCCGCTCCGTGGCCGGCCGGCCCTCGCCGACTTCGGTCCCGGCTACCTGTGCCCGAGCCCGCAAATGGTGTGGGCCAAAGCCAGCCCGTTGGGGGTGTACTTCGCTGGTCTGGAGCACTTCGGAACTGGTTTCGCCGAAGATCTCGGCCATCTCTTCGAGCAATATATCGGGCAGCAGCTACGCCTGCTGCCCGACGCCGACGTACGGCCCGAGATCCCGTATCGGGTCGGCCGCGACCTGCGGCACAGCGTTGACTGGATCGCCATCTTCGACGACCTGGTTCTTCTGGTCGAAGTGAAGTCCGCGATCCCTACCGAGTCGATCCGCCTCGGCACCGCCGAGGCGATGGACGACCATACAAGGAAACTCGCCAAGGCATACCGGCAGATCGACGCCACCGCAGCGCTCATCGCGGAGGCGAACCCGGCCTTCCGTCATATACCGAACGACCGCCCCATCCTCGGCCTGGCGGTGACCTTGGAACCCTTCCACATGGTCAACGCACCATTTGTTCGGTCCTTCCTGCCTGACACCAATGTCCCCGTTACCACCGTCAGCGCGGACGAGATTGAGGACCTGGTCACCCTCGCCGACACCTCAGCTTCAAGCCTCCTGCTGGAGCGGGCAGCCGACGTCGAACGCTCCACATGGTCGTTGCGCTCTCTCCTTCGAGGTCACCGCCGACGCGACAACCCGGTCCTCGAGGCAGGTTGGACCACTTACCCCTGGGCATCGGCGAACCGGAATGTCCGGACCGATACATCCTCTCCGTGAAGAGGTCACAGTCCGCAGAACCGCTGCTCGACCTCGGCTTGCTCGCCCCTGGACGCACCACCGGTGACAGAAAGGCTGCCGAACGAGCATTTGTGACAAGACCTATGCCTCACTGGTGACAATCAGGCTGCTTCGGCCTATCGAACGCCCCGGTCCGAACGACGGCCCGCCGCTTTCTGGGCCGGGGACGTGTTACGGGCTTTGCCATGGTCGAGTGGAGTCAGTGAGTGCAGTGTGTGCAGGAGGCGCCAGCGAAGGTGTGGTCGGCTGATGCGATGTCGCGCCCGGTGAGTTGGTTTGGCTGCCGCATCCAGTGTTGCCGACAGTGGGTTCCGGGTGGTGGAGAAGCGGTACGGACTCCCACTGTCGATGAACTTGTCTACCGACCGCGCGTACTTTCCGGGTTCCCGTAGGTAGAGGTTCTGGGCCCGGCTTTTGCCCTGCCAGTTCTCGACGTCCTTCGCCCAGCGCTCTTCGGCCTCGGCCTCGGTGATGTGGAAGTACTTCGAGATGGTTTCCCAGCTTGTTCCGCGGACGCGTTCGGCGATCACCGCTGCCCGGACGAGGTTCTCTGTGGCGTATACGACGTTCGTGGCCCTGTGGACGTAATCACCGGCGACCGCGAGGTCCTCCCCCAGTAGTTCCGCGAGGGCGAGCGCACGTCCGGCGACGTCCTCCGCTTCCCGGCCCAGGGTGATTCGGGCTACATCGGAGGTGGTGAACCCTTGCGCGGGCAAGGTAGTCGGGTCCATCCAAACCGTAGTTATCTCGTCACTCATGGTGATGATGGTAGTGCCGGGCGGATCCGGATGAGACCGCCCCAGGGCGGCGGGGGTGGGAGTACCAGGAGGATTTTCCTTCCCTTCTTCCCTTTCTCTCCATCCCCCTCGCTATCACCTCCTGGCCGGGTGTGCCTTCAGCCACTCCCCGCCAGAACCAGCCACCAGCCCTCCTGTACCGCATCCGCCCGCCACCATGAGGTGATCCCCACCCGACCAACCGCCTGCCGCACGGCACGCCGAAAGGGGCCACAGCACCAGATGAGGGACCAGTACGAGAGTTACGTGTTCGACCATTCCAGGGGCTGGATGAGCCTGGACATCTACTACGAGCCTGGCCTCAACGTCGCCACGCTCCACAACACCGGCCATATCTCCGTGAGGCAGGGTGACAGCCGCTACGCCGACACCTGGATCGACCGGCTTCAGGACTGCAGGCCCATCGCGCTGCACACGTTCCTCGTGGAGGACGAGAAGATCCCGGCCCTGTTCCAGCCCTGCGTCTATGAAGACAGGGACAGCCCGTCCGCCGTCGGTGGCAGCGGTTGCCTGTGCCGAAAGTCCATGGCCGACCCGATCACCGGCCTGCCCGTCGTCCGCGAGCACTACCGCACCCGCAGCGGCAACATCGAGAGCTGGACCTACAAGACGATCACCAGCCGTGGCTTGCCCGAGGGAAGGACCGCCCGCAGCCTGATCGTCGACAAGCGCGAGTTCTGGATGAGGGACGACGAGTCCGAGCTCCACTTCCTGCCCCGCACCGACTCCTCCGGCTACGGCATTGGCTACGGCGGAGGCGGTCCCTACGCCCTCTGCCAGATGATCGAGCAGCTGGTCGAATCGGACGGCGCCAACTCCACCCCCGTCCGCTGGCGCGACAAGCCCAACGGGGCGCTCGCCGCGTGGGCTCGCAACAATGAGATCAGCCACCAGGGCGAGTACACGATCAAGGAACTCCGCTCCTTGATCCGCTAACCCCCCGCCACACGTCGCGGCCGCCCTTGTGGCTTCCGGGCCACCACACCCCTTCACATCAAGGAGCAGCAGCATGCTCCCTGTGCTGGTGACTGCCACTGGTGAGTGACTGGTGACTGCCGGCAGTGAGCTTTTCGGTGAGTAGCCGAAGCCTGCCGGTGACGCCTGCTACGCGCACCGTGCAGGGCGGTGTGCGCCGTCGCGCACCCGGTTGTGGCCTGGCGGAGGGCGGGGTGTTCGGCGCGCACCGCTGTGCTGGGGTCAGTCGCGGTCGCGGCCCGCGGTGGTGCCGGGGCCGAGGGCGCGCCGGCCGCTGACGGCCTGGTGGTGTGCCTCGACGTCGGCCTGGGCGGGCGGGGGCATGTCGGTGCCCTCGGCGGCGAGTCGGGCCCGGCGCCCGCCCGGGGCCGGGGCGTCGGTGGTGGGGCGGGGGCCGGTGCCCAGCGGGCGGCGCTCGATCATGCGGCCAGTCTCCCGGCGCCCGGCCCGTCCCGGTCAACTGGGGGGAACCTGGAGGGGGAAGCCTGGGGGGAAGCCTCGGGGGAAACCTGGGGGGTACGCCTCGGGGGAAGCCTAGGGGGAAGGCGTATTTCCGAGGGTTCTGCATTTTGCCTGGTCAGAGCACGTTTTGAGGCTGGTGAGTAGCCGGACTTATATGTCTGGAGGGGTAGGAGGGTGCTGCGCCGGCTGGTGTTGGGCGGGGTGCCCGGACGGCCTGTGACGTGCGGTGGGTGTCGCTCCGGTGGCGGGATCATCGGCGGCTCGGGAGGCTCGGGTGCGGGTTACGGGGTTACGGGCGATCGGTGCGGCGGCGGGCCTGGTCCTGGTCCTGGTGCTGGCGGGCTGCGGGAGTCCTGAGACGGACGCGAAACCGGCTGTGGGGCCGTCTGCGGCGCCCGCGTCGTCGGCTGCGTCTGATCCTCAGGCGGGGGAGCGGGCGGCCGTCCTGGCCGCGTACAGGGGGATGTCGGCGCGCCGAGGAGCGCTCGTACGCGGCGGCGAAGCTGGATCCGGAGCTGGCGCGGTACGCCACGGACAAGGCGTTGGCGGACATCCAGGCGACCGTGTTCTGGCACCAGCGGGACGGCACGACGATGCGCGGAACGCTCAAGCGCACGCCGGTGGTCTCGACGCTGGACACCGCCTCGGACCCGTTGCGGGCGACCGTGACGGACTGCGCCGACACCGGCGACTACAACGAGATCAAGGCTGACGGGTCCCTGGTGCCGTACTCGGGCTCGCGGCGGCACGTGGTCACCTCGACCGTCCAGCGCACGAAAGCCGGCTCCTGGCTGGTCTACACGTCCACGATCGAGCGGGACCGGACGTGTTGAGCCGGCCCCGCCTCGGCGCGGCCGTGCTCGCGGCTGGGCTGCTCTGGGCGGTCGCGGCGCCGTTCGCGGTCGCGGGCGGCCCCGGCGGCGGCGTGGCATGCCCACCGAAGAAGCTCAACTGCGAAATCACAGCTCAGGACCCGGGCAAGCCCGGCGTGGGCAAGCCTGCCGGGGGGTTGGGCAAGCCTCCCTCCGAGGGAGGCTTGCCCTCGTGTGCGATCGACGGGCAGGAGGTGCCGTGCTCGACGCCGGAGATGGGGCGGTTCAGCTCGGCGGACTCCTGCTACTGGAAGCAGACCGAGGGCCCCGCTGGCGGCTTGCCCGCCGGGTTCAACGCCGGCGCGCCAGCAGGTTGGCGGCCCGGCGATCCGGGTGGGTCGTTGTACTTGGTGACCTGCCCCACCGGTGACGGGGATGTCCGCGGCGGCATCCGCTGGTCTCCGACCGGCCCGGCCGGGGGCGGCGTCGACGTCCAGGCGCTCGCGCACCAGGCAGTCGAGGAGCTGCGCCTGGAGGGTCCGGACATCGGGATCGTGCCGTTCCCGACCGGGCGCGGGATCGTCGGCATGCCCGTGTGGATGTGGAACAAGCCGGGGCCGACCCGGACCGGGCCGACGTCGGCGTCCGCGTCGGCCGGCTCGGTCACCGTCACCGCCACCGCCCGCCCTGGGGAGTTCTGGGCGCCGAGGATGGGCCAGCTACGCCAGCGCCTCGGCCGGTGGCTTCTCGGTGACCGGCCCGCCCGGTGTGGAGGAGGAGACGCCGGACGAGGAAGTGGCGGGGGAGGTCCGTCATCTGCCCGAGCGGATCTGATGCCCGAGCGGATCTGAATCGTGTGTGCCGCGCGGCCTCTGTGGGAGCCCGCCCGGACAACTGGCTGCGTAGGTTTCAAGCTCACCAACAAAGCCAGCCCCCTGCCCCCGTGCCTTCGGTGTGGGTCCGATGGGTTGTTGAAGAGGGTCCCAACCGTCACTCACTAGTGACCAGACTGGCCGCAGCCAAGGACGGTCAAACCGAGATGCGAAAGCGAAGATTCTGGGCCAGAATCGAATTGAGCCCTGCGCTCGTGTGGGCCATGTTCGCAGACAACGCGCTGCCCACGAAAATTTAGGCTGCCTACCTCGTCTGCTGATGATTGCACATTGGGACGCCACCCTATGGAATGCCTCTGCGATTAACTGCACAATAGGCCACAGTGCGGCCAATTGCCGGCCATCAAGTTCTCGGATTACGGCACTCGCGGGCGCATATTCTGAATCGCTAATTACGTGCCAGCCGCGATGAATTTAAGACCTTGGCCTTAAGGAGGAACCGTGCGCCTACACCTGTACGCGAGTAAAAAGTTCGCCGCAGCGTCGGCCGCAGCTCTTCTCGCAGCCGGCCTACTGTCGCCCGCCGCCGCAGCCAGCTCAAATATGACAGAGAAGGCGCCATGCTACTTCACCCCCTATGGCTTGATCGGCATGACGTGGCTAGAGGGCGGTAACGTCGGAAAGCTATCCGGTCAAAGGACAGAGGTGTTCGAAGACAGGTTGAAGTGCGCGATCAATGAGGAGCACGACTTCCCGAATCGCAATGGAAGAATCCAGGATTTCGAGAATGGGCAAGTGGCCTGGTCGCCCGATCAAGCGCCAGCGATGACAATCTGGACCATTAAGCGGGGTAATCAGATCCATGTTCACTGGAACACCAACAGTGATTACGGGTATGATTTTTTCATAATACGTTGGGACAGGGATGGGCAAAATATTGGCCAGAAGGACATTTCTGGCAACCATGATGGTTGGTGGACATTCACTTTCAATGATCCCGGATGGTATTCGTTCGTCGTAGAAGGATGCGACCATGGGACCTTCGGAGCAAAGTGCCGCCACGGCTGGACAATTCCAGTGGGGGAAAGAATCGAACCCCAACCTCCGCCGCCTCCCCCTCCCCCTCCTCCGCCTTCGCCGTCCCATCCTCGTCTGCACGTGATAACCCGGGGCTCGGGCGAAAAAAGCATATTTTTCGTGGTCGGTACCGGATTTATGTCGAACCAGCAAGTGACCATTCGGGGAGCCCGGGTCGGTCCCGATGGCGTCTTCAATTACTACTGGACGAAAAAATCGAGAGAAAATGGATTGCTGACCGTACCCCTCCAGATCCCGTGTGTCCCAGGCGTGAAAATCACTTTCTCTGCGACCGACGGCCGGCACGACCCGACCGATCACACCGGTAACCTCTGGAGCGATACCGCCCAAGCCACCTGCCTCTGATCCCGCGGGTTGAGCCGTTCGTCAAGGATAGGAAGTGTTCGGAGCGCTTGACTCGTAGCCTGCCGCCTCATTGCGCGACGACGACGCCCCGCCCGGTTGTCCGGGCGGGGCGTACGGGTGCGTGAGGGGTCAGGTTCGGGGCTCGGGGTCGTCGAGGGCGCTGAGGACGTCGACGGCGGCCCCCAAGTCCGGCTAGGGCTTGAGAGCGGCGCGCTCCGGTGCGGGCATCAGCGCCGTCACCGTCCGCTGGAGGTCCGCGATGTGCTCCGCCCGGTCCGCCAACTACCGGCGCAGGTGCTCGGCCTCCGCCTCCGCGAGTTGCCGCCCGTGCTCGGCCCGGATGCGGTCCAGTTCGGCGTGCAAGGCCCGGGTCCTGGCCGTCACCCGGGGCCACCAGAGCGGCCGGGGTCTCGGCGGCCTGGTCCGCCGGGGCGGGGGCATTGAGCCGGAAGCCAGCGCTCAGCAAGGCGTCCACCGGGATCAGCCAGCCGCGCTTGGGGTCCTCCACCGCACCAGGCAGGTCACCGGCATCGCGGCGGCGGCGGATCGTGGTGCGGCTGACGCCGCACGCGTCGGCGGCCTCCCGCTGGGTCAACATCGGGCGGGTCATGCACCGCCACGCACCCGCAGGGCAGGGCGACCCACCCCCCGGCCCCCAGGACCCGCTCGACCGCACCACCACGAAACGATCATGATTTCTGTCCCACAAGTGTGGGACAGAAATGAGGGGGACAGATGGGCATCGTCGGAGACAGTCTCGACCGCGCCGCCCAGGCCGCGTTCACCCGCCCCATCCCGCGCAGCGCGGGCGCGTAGATGCGCTACCTGGTCAAGCAGCACCGCGGCTCCACCAAAGCGGTGGCCGGCCTGCTGGGCATCTCCCAGCGCACCGTCGAACGGTACGTACGGGACCAGATCAGGAAGCCGAAGCCAGCCCTTGCCGACCGGATGGCGGCCGAGGTCCGGCGCCGGTGGCAGCCCCAAGTCCGCCGACGCGCCCGACAGCAGACCGGACTCGTCATCGAGACCCGCGCCCGGTTCGGGTTCACCGCCGCCCCCGGCACCACGGACGACGGCCGGATGCGCCGCATCACCCAACACCTCCCACCGCAGTTCGCCGGCCGACTGCTCGCCGCCCAGGACGCCGGCGCCTCCGAGACCGAGCTCCAGGCGCTCGCCGCCGAAGGACTCCAAGAGGTCTACTTCAAGGACGGCGGCGGCCGCGCCCAAGGGCTGCTGGTGGAGTTCACCGACATCGACTACGTCGACGTGGCTCTCTGACCGCCGAGGTGCGGGAACGCGAAGAGCCCGCGTCATCGACGCGGGCTCCGGCATACATCGTGAGATGTGTCACACAGGGTGGTCGAATCTGCTGCGAACAGACCGACCCAGCAAACCGTCCGGGCTAGGGAGCGGCTTCGAGACCCAGTCTCCGCCCAGGATTTTAAAATATCCCCTCTCCCGGACGCTCCCGGACGTTTCCGGACAGCAGATCGGCCAGCTGAGGACGCCACCCCTGGTGGACGACGTGGAACTCGGTCCGCTGCGCGGACGCTTCCGGACGCCAGCGGACACCCCGCCAGACGCTTCCGACTGCCTGCGGACGGTTTCGGAAACGCCGACAGCAGACTCGCGTCTATCGCTCCTGACGCAGCATCGTTTCTGCCTACCGGAGCCGTCTGTTCCTCTTCACTCACGTGAACTCCGGTCGTAATAACGCACGTTGTGTACAACCCGTCGCTCGTTGCATGCTGAGAGCGCGGTCGCCGATCGGCCGCAGGGGCCCTGCGAAAGCCCTTTGCACCACACCGTCCGGGCTATCAGGCACAACGTCAGGAGTGGCTTCTCTATGTTTTGGCTTCCCGCACCGGGAGGCGGCTGGGTCCTCCAGCCGACCGACTCGGTCCCCCAGGGCTGCGTCATCACCGCTGGCACCCCCCGCGGATTCGGCTTCGAGACTTCTGTTCGCACGACCGTCGCCGTCGTCGCGGCCCTCGTGATGCTGTGGCTGTGCGCATACGGTCACACCATCGAGGTTGCTGGCGCCGTGCTCGCCGCCATGCTCATCGAGGCGATCACGAGCACCATCACGCGCACGGTGCGCACCCTCCGCAAGGCGCTCGCTCCGACCGGAGGTGCGGCCTGATGGCGGAATTGCCTGTGTACGCCCGGATGCTGTATTCGCTTCGCCATAGAGCCAAGCTCTCGCGGGCACAGGTTGCTGCACGGGCCCAGGTGTCGGCGACATCGCTGATGCGATGGGAGCAGGGTGTCGGAACCCCGCCGCCTGTGGAGGCCCTGATTAAGGTGCTCAAAGCACTGAACGCCTCCCCGGAGGACGCGCAGGAGGTTCTCGAGCAAGCCTCCCAGGCTCGAATCGCCCCGCGTCACGGCGAGGCGCTGTTTTCGCTCCCGCAGGTTGACGAGCGGATCCAGCAGCCCAGACGTGTCGAGCGGATGGTGCCTTTCGTGCCGGCGTCCCAGTCCGGCAAGCCTGACCCGTTTCCGATCACCACCCCGGTGGAGCTTGCGGAGGCTCTCAACGCGGTGCACATCTGGGCCGGCAGCCCGTCGCTTCGCACGATGCAGGACGCCAGCAACGGGGTCCTGCGCCGCACCACCATCAGCGACATGTTGAGCACCAAGAAGGTCGAGGAGACGCAGAAAATTCCCGACTTGGACCGGTGCATCGCCTTCGTGAGGCTGTGCGGCATCCGTGACATCGAGGAGTGGGTGGCCGCCTGGCGGCGACTGAAGGCCCGACAGCGCCCCCAGGCCGGGGGCTGGCTCAAGCTCTGACAGGAGTCCCGGTCCGGAGCGCCAGCGAGGACCGCTGGTACGTGCCACAGCGCGGGGCCGCCACCACATCGGTAGCGGCCCCACTTTGTCGTACGCGGCACCCCACGCGCCCGGACGCTCGTAGACGGCGCGTCCGAGGCCGAGCTCCAGGCGCTCGCCGCCGCCGAGGGGGTGCAGGAGGTCTACTTTCGCGACGGGGGCGCCCGCGCCCAAGGACTGCTGGTCGAGTTCACCGACATCGACTACGTCGACGTGGCCCTGTGACCGCCCGACCCCCCACCACCTGTGACGTGTCTCACATCGAGACGGATTGCGGGTCTAACCCCTCGCTGTGATCCAGAGCCCCATCCATGCCTGACCTGTCGTCAAAATCGCAGGTCAGGGCCTTGGGTGGGGCTTTTTTGTGCCTCGGGTTGAGCAGGGTTGCGGGGCTAACCCCCGCCTCCTCCAGAGTCCGGATGGGGCAAAGCCCGCGCCGCCTGTCGTGTCGGAGCCCGTCAGTCCGAGACGTAAGCGGTGCCGGGACTTCATGCTCCGCCCGCCTGTGTGCCAACCGGCACCCGAACCCCGAGGGGGAACCATGTCCAAGCTCGCTCTGCTCGTCGTGCTGCTCGTCGTCGTCACCGGCGCCCTGGCGCTTGGCGCCGTGGTCTACGTCACCTACCGGCACCCGCGGTTGGCCACGCCGCTCACGGTCGGCGGCACTTTCGCGGCCGCGTTCGTCGGCGCCCTGGCCCTCGTGGTCACGCGTTGACCGCCCGACCCCCGGGGCTGTATCGCGTGGTACAGCCCCGGGCGGCCCGCCCCACTGGGAGCCGAGCCGTCACGGACGCCGAAGTGCCCCCGCCCCACTGGGGCCGGCCCGGCCCCCGGCTCACCCGCACGAGTGAATCTCTCCCTCGCGTACGCGGGCGCAGCAGAGGTGCATACACCCCAACTGCGCCTACTAGGTGGCTACTTGACAACTTTCGGGACGTATCAGCATCTTTCGGTCACCGCCCAGAGCGGGCGGTGCCGAGAGAGAGGAGTTCCCGATGGGCAAGACGCCGCGCACCGTGTACGACGAGGGCCAGGCCGCCGCCCGACTGGGGGTTCGCCGGGCCACGTTCAGGTGGGCCCGCCACACCGGGGTGGTGCCGGCCCCGGACGCCGGCCCGGGGACGTGGTCCAGGGCCGCGCTGGAGGCAATCGACGCCGACGCGGTCCGCGCCGCTCTCCCCGGCGATCCGCTCACCGGCTACGGCGCGTCCCTGGTTCTGGGAGAGGCGCTGTCCTCACGGCCGCCACAGGAACCCGTCGTCCAGGTCGCGGTGAGCGTCGCCACGGTGCGGGAGCTGGCCACGGCCGGCTACCTCACCGACCTCTCCGGCGACCCGAACCAACCGCTGTTCCACCCCGCCGAGGTGGCCGCCCTCGCAGCCCGCCCCGACCTCCGGCAGCTACGAGACACGCTCGCCCCCCTCGGCCCCAACGAGGCCGCCGCCCGCCTCGGCGTACGCCGCAGCGACTGGGACCACGTGGTGCGCCTCGGGTGGGTCCGCCCCGCTCAAGAGGTCAGGGTCAAGTTGGGGGCAGCCCGCGGCGGCACGGTGCGGATCTCGCTCTACCGAGCTGGCGACATCGACCGCATCCCCGAAGATCACCCGGAAGTGGACTGGCCGACCCTGCGCACCCTCGGCAAGGGCCGGCGCTCACAGCTCGCACGTCTCGCCGCGTCCGGGGCAGACCGGTGACCGGCGGGTGGGAGCACGGGCGCTACCGCGACATGGACGCCTACCTGGGCCCGGCGATCGGGGAGGCCCTGCGCCGAGCGCACTTCGCAGGCATCCGGTACCTCGCGGTTGCCCACCTCCGGGCGGATCACGGCCGGGTGCGATTCACCGTCATCAACACATCGGACCGCTACATCATTCACACCGCCGAATATCAGGCCGACAAATTCCACCCCAGGACGGCAGCAATCCGGTTGCAGCAGGAGGGATATGGGACCGTTCTTTGGGAGGAATGTGAGCCGGATTGTTGGACGGCTTTGGCAATTCCTGAACCGCCCGAGGAGTGGTGAATCCCGCGACGCCGGAATTTCTCGATCCTGTCTGATGGTTCATCAGGTTGGGGTGGTGGGTTCCTGGGTGGGGTGGGTGGTGGGTGTTGGACGCCGGTGTGGGGGTGTTGGGTCCCTGGGTGGGGTGTTGGGTGTCTGTGCAGCTCAGAGGCGTGTAGGCGGGCGTCCAGGGACGTTCAGGGACTGGGGCTCCGGGTTCGCCTCGGTCCCGCTCACCGCCCGTGGGGTGGTGGGGAGTTGTGTCGCCGATCAGTGAATCTGCGTAGTGGTTGTGTTCCTGGCCTGGCGTTGTGCAGGTTGGTTGAGTGGGTTTGGTGATGGGTTGGCTCACTGAATCTGCGCAGTGTCGGGGTTCGCTAACGGTCTGACCTGTGGTGTTTCCGGGTCTGGTTGTGGTTGTGCAGGTTGGTTGGGTACTGCGCAGTTTCGTTGGTCGTTGGTATGTGGCGAGCGCCTTTTGCCTGGTATGGCGCGTGGGTGGGGTGGTTGGTAGCCGAGTTTGGTGAGTTCGGTGGGGCCTGGGTCGTACGGGTTGTGTCGGTAGGGCCACCGGCTTCGGGGGTAGGGGTGGCGGCTGGCTGTGTAGGTGATGCGGTTGCCGAACTGGTCTGGGTACAGGACTGGGTTCTCGAGCCAGGGCCGGCCCAGGAGATCGGCGACGGCTGTGTGGAGGGGATGGGTGTGCCCGGGACGCTCGCGAGCGTGGAGTGTGCGGGGGTGGTGGGCGAGGAACTGGGCGAGGGTGATGGTCTCGGGGTAGGTGATCGCTTCGCGGGCGAGGGCGTACCAGAGGCGGGCGCGCTTGTTGTCGCCGATGCGGCGGGCGCGTGCGGGCCAGATGCTTTCCTCTGCCGGTGCGGCGCGCCGCCAGGTCTCGGTGAAGTTCATGGCCAGTGCGAGGGCGTGGTCGGCGGCCGGGCCCCAGCGCTTGAGGAAGCGGACGTGGGCGCGGTGGGCGGCAAGGATTTCCGGGGCTCGTCGGAGGCTGGCGTGCTCGATGGGAAGTCGGGTGCCGGCCAGGGTGTGGCGGCCGAGCATCCAGGTGCTGTGACGTTGGCAGATGAGGGCGGTGTCCGGAAGGTACTGGGGGACTGGGTGGGTCTGGCCGGTGCGGGCCAGGGTGCAGTGGGGGCAGCCCGTGACGGCGTGCATGGGGGCGAGGCGGAGCCGGGCTTTGGGGGGTGCCGCGTGTGGTTTGTCGCGGTGTCCGTTCCACCGGGGGAGCGCGCGGGCGAGGTGTTCCTCGGGGATACCGGCGAAGTCGGCGATCAGGCTGCGGCTGGCGGGGTTCAGATACAGCTCGATGCTGGTGTGCGGGCCGTGGGGCCTGGTGCATTCGGGGTGGAGGAGCGGCCCGGGGATGCCGAGGCCGCGGAGTAGTTCTGCGGTGTCCAGGTGATGGCGGCGGGCCAGACGCTGAAGGTAGGAGACGGTGGTTTCCCACTGGATGGGGGCCAGGCGCAGGATGCTGGCGCGCGGGGCCAGGTGGTGTCGGCGCGGCATGTCAGCGCCGTGTGGCGGGCCGGGGCGGGTGTTCGGCGAGCTGGTCGAGTTCGATGTCGTCGAGTAGTGCTTTGGTGATTTTCTCGGTGCCGTCGAGGATGGCGGCGATGGCTGCTTCGCGGATGAGTGCGGACAGGCTGCCGATCCGGCCTCCGGTGCGCAGGTGGAGGTACGGCGCGTGACGGACCAGTGCACCTTCGCGGTGGGCGTTCAGGCGCAGGGCTTGGTCCATGCCGCGGATCAGCCCTTCCCAGGCGGTGCGTTGCGTGGTGCTGCCGTGTGCCAGGGGTGGGTTGCGCACCATCTTGAACCGTCCGGCCAGCTGTGCGCCGCGGTTTCCTGTCAGGAGGGGGGATTCCTCGATGGCGACGCCGGCGTAGACGAAGGTCGCGGGGATGCGTTCGCTGAGGTGTTTCATCTGGTCGGAGGTTTCGGCGCCGCTGCGGGTGCGGGTGTTGAGGAGGTGGATGTCGTCGACCAGGACGAGCTGGGTTGTCAGATCGCGCAGGGTGGCGCAGACGATGTCGGTGATGCGGGCCTGGTTCATGCGCGTGGTGATGGGCAGGTCGAGGTACCGGGCCAGTTCGGAGACCAGCATCTTGGGGGTCGCGGCGGGCGGTACGGACAGGAAGACCACCGGCAGGTGGTCACCGGGTGCGCTGCGGCGTGCTCGGTCGGCGAGGTGGAAGGACCGGCCGAGCTGCTGGAGGGTGGTGGTTTTCCCGGTGGTGGGTGGCCCGGAGATGAGGAGGCCTCGGCGGGCGGTGCCGTTGCGCCTGCGGTTGAGGATCATCAGCCGGCGCAGGGTGAGGGAGATCTTGGCCATGGCGGGGTGGACAGGATCACGAACCGGGAGTGGTAGTCCAGGCGTTCTTCGGTGCTCCAGGGGCCGGTGCCGGGCAGGCAGGGTGGGGCGGTGTCGACGAACTGCGTCTTCTCGCGCCAGGTGGTGGGGGAGGCGTACGGATCGTCGTGCGTCTCGTGGCCGGTGGGAGTCACCACTGCTGTGCCTCCTGGTGTGCGTCGAAGAGGCTCCAGGCCGCTGCCGACGTCACGGAGTCGGCGATGTCAGGGGCGGTGCCGCAGTCCTCGTCGGCATCTGGGACCTGCCCGGCGGGGTTGCCCGGCGGTTCCATCGTCTTCCGTCGCTTCGTGCGGTCCGCCTGTGTCTTGCGGCGTGAGTGTGCGAGCCGGCCGGTCGCGCTGGGCTCGCCGCTGGCACTGGCTGCTGCTCCCGGGGTGGTTTCGGCTGGGCGGGAGCCTGCGACGTCGCTGACGCCTGTGTCCACGGTGTGTGCGCGGCGTAGGAGTTCGTCGAGGTGGCGGGCGAGTTGTTCCTCGTGTTCGGCCCGGCCTTCGCGCTGTTTGATCACGCTGCGGATGTGCCGCCAGGTGGTGTCGGTGAACGGCCTGGACACCAGCCCTTGATGGATCCAGGGGACCGGTTCCCAGCCGTGGGGGAGTCTGACCCAGCACTGCCACGGCTCGTAGGGGTTGTGGTGGACCTCCCACTTGCCGTCCGTCGCCGTGGAGCGGTGGCGGTGCGCGTTGAGTGCGGGCCCGTCGTAGGTGCGGTGCTCGAACCGGATGCCCTCGTCGCCGATCGCGCACCGCCTGGAGGGCAGCAGCTCGATCCAGTCGGCTGCGGTCAGCGGGACGGGCACGTGGCCGGCGATACCGACGAGCGCGGCCCACATCTCGTTGGGCGTGAGTGCCAGGCGGGGCATGAGGGGGTGCCGTAGCCGCTCGTGGCGGCGTTCCTGCCACCCGCAGACGACCCATTCGTCGAGGAGGTCCTGGAGCTGGGGCAGCGTCCAGCACGCCTCGTCCTCCACGTTGCTGCCGCGAGCGTCGAGGCTGTTGCCGGTGTACTTCGCCGGTATCCCCGAGGAACACCTCGCCCGCGCGCTCCCCCGGTGGAACGGACACCGCGACAAACCACACGCGGCACCCCCCAAAGCCCGGCTCCGCCTCGCCCCCATGCACGCCGTCACGGGCTGCCCCCACTGCACCCTGGCCCGCACCGGCCAGACCCACCCAGTCCCCAGTACCTTCCGGACACCGCCCTCATCTGCCAACGTCACAGCACCTGGATGCTCGGCCGCCACACCCTGGCCGGCACCCGACTTCCCATCGAGCACGCCAGCCTCCGACGAGCCCCGGAAATCCTTGCCGCCCACCGCGCCCACGTCCGCTTCCTCAAGCGCTGGGGCCCGGCCGCCGACCACGCCCTCGCACTGGCCATGAACTTCACCGAGACCTGGCGGCGCGCCGCACCGGCAGAGGAAAGCATCTGGCCCGCACGCGCCCGCCGCATCGGCGACAACAAGCGCGCCCGCCTCTGGTACGCCCTCGCCCGCGAAGCGATCACCTACCCCGAGACCATCACCCTCGCCCAGTTCCTCGCCCACCACCCCCGCACACTCCACGCTCGCGAGCGTCCCGGGCACACCCATCCCCTCCACACAGCCGTCGCCGATCTCCTGGGCCGGCCCTGGCTCGAGAACCCAGTCCTGTACCCAGACCAGTTCGGCAACCGCATCACCTACACAGCCAGCCGCCACCCCTACCCCCGAAGCCGGTGGCCCTACCGACACAACCCGTACGACCCAGGCCCCACCGAACTCACCAAACTCGGCTACCAACCACCCCACCCACGCGCCATACCAGGCAAAAGGCGCTCGCCACATACCAACGACCAACGAAACTGCGCAGTACCCAACCAACCTGCACAACCACAACCAGACCCGGAAACACCACAGGTCAGACCGTTAGCGAACCCCGACACTGCGCAGATTCAGTGAGCCAACCCATCACCAAACCCACTCAACCAACCTGCACAACGCCAGGCCAGGAACACAACCACTACGCAGATTCACTGATCGGCGACACAACTCCCCACCACCCCACGGGCGGTGAGCGGGACCGAGGCGAACCCGGAGCCCCAGTCCCTGAACGTCCCTGGACGCCCGCCTACACGCCTCTGAGCTGCACAGACACCCAACACCCCACCCAGGGACCCAACACCCCCACACCGGCGTCCAACACCCACCACCCACCCCACCCAGGAACCCACCACCCCAACCTGATGAACCATCAGACAGGATCGAGAAATTCCGGCGTCGCGGGATTCACCACTCCTCGGGCGGTTCAGGAATTGCCAAAGCCGTCCAACAATCCGGCTCACATTCCTCCCAAAGAACGGTCCCATATCCCTCCTGCTGCAACCGGATTGCTGCCGTCCTGGGGTGGAATTTGTCGGCCTGATATTCGGCGGTGTGAATGATGTAGCGGTCCGATGTGTTGATGACGGTGAATCGCACCCGGCCGTGATCCGCCCGGAGGTGGGCAACCGCGAGGTACCGGATGCCTGCGAAGTGCGCTCGGCGCAGGGCCTCCCCGATCGCCGGGCCCAGGTAGGCGTCCATGTCGCGGTAGCGCCCGTGCTCCCACCCGCCGGTCACCGGTCTGCCCCGGACGCGGCGAGACGTGCGAGCTGTGAGCGCCGGCCCTTGCCGAGGGTGCGCAGGGTCGGCCAGTCCACTTCCGGGTGATCTTCGGGGATGCGGTCGATGTCGCCAGCTCGGTAGAGCGAGATCCGCACCGTGCCGCCGCGGGCTGCCCCCAACTTGACCCTGACCTCTTGAGCGGGGCGGACCCACCCGAGGCGCACCACGTGGTCCCAGTCGCTGCGGCGTACGCCGAGGCGGGCGGCGGCCTCGTTGGGGCCGAGGGGGGCGAGCGTGTCTCGTAGCTGCCGGAGGTCGGGGCGGGCTGCGAGGGCGGCCACCTCGGCGGGGTGGAACAGCGGTTGGTTCGGGTCGCCGGAGAGGTCGGTGAGGTAGCCGGCCGTGGCCAGCTCCCGCACCGTGGCGACGCTCACCGCGACCTGGACGACGGGTTCCTGTGGCGGCCGTGAGGACAGCGCCTCTCCCAGAACCAGGGACGCGCCGTAGCCGGTGAGCGGATCGCCGGGGAGAGCGGCGCGGACCGCGTCGGCGTCGATTGCCTCCAGCGCGGCCCTGGACCACGTCCCCGGGCCGGCGTCCGGGGCCGGCACCACCCCGGTGTGGCGGGCCCACCTGAACGTGGCCCGGCGAACCCCCAGTCGGGCGGCGGCCTGGCCCTCGTCGTACACGGTGCGCGGCGTCTTGCCCATCGGGAACTCCTCTCTCTCGGCACCGCCCGCTCTGGGCGGTGACCGAAAGATGCTGATACGTCCCGAAAGTTGTCGAGTCGCCACCTAGTAGGCGCAGTTGGGGTGTATGCACCTCTGCTGCGCCCGCGTACGCGAGGGAGAGATTCACTCGTGCGGGTGAGCCGGGGGCCGGGCCGGCCCCAGTGGGGCGGGGGCACTTCGGCGTCCGTGACGGCTCGGCTCCCAGTGGGGCGGGCCGCCCGGGGCTGTACCACGCGATACAGCCCCGGGGGTCGGGCGGTCAACGCGTGACCACGAGGGCCAGGGCGCCGACGAACGCGGCCGCGAAAGTGCCGCCGACCGTGAGCGGCGTGGCCAACCGCGGGTGCCGGTAGGTGACGTAGACCACGGCGCCAAGCGCCAGGGCGCCGGTGACGACGACGAGCAGCACGACGAGCAGAGCGAGCTTGGACATGGTTCCCCCTCGGGGTTCGGGTGCCGGTTGGCACACAGGCGGGCGGAGCATGAAGTCCCGGCACCGCTTACGTCTCGGACTGACGGGCTCCGACACGACAGGCGGCGCGGGCTTTGCCCCATCCGGACTCTGGAGGAGGCGGGGGTTAGCCCCGCAACCCTGCTCAACCCGAGGCACAAAAAAGCCCCACCCAAGGCCCTGACCTGCGATTTTGACGACAGGTCAGGCATGGATGGGGCTCTGGATCACAGCGAGGGGTTAGACCCGCAATCCGTCTCGATGTGAGACACGTCACAGGTGGTGGGGGGTCGGGCGGTCACAGGGCCACGTCGACGTAGTCGATGTCGGTGAACTCGACCAGCAGTCCTTGGGCGCGGGCGCCCCCGTCGCGAAAGTAGACCTCCTGCACCCCCTCGGCGGCGGCGAGCGCCTGGAGCTCGGCCTCGGACGCGCCGTCTACGAGCGTCCGGGCGCGTGGGGTGCCGCGTACGACAAAGTGGGGCCGCTACCGATGTGGTGGCGGCCCCGCGCTGTGGCACGTACCAGCGGTCCTCGCTGGCGCTCCGGACCGGGACTCCTGTCAGAGCTTGAGCCAGCCCCCGGCCTGGGGGCGCTGTCGGGCCTTCAGTCGCCGCCAGGCGGCCACCCACTCCTCGATGTCACGGATGCCGCACAGCCTCACGAAGGCGATGCACCGGTCCAAGTCGGGAATTTTCTGCGTCTCCTCGACCTTCTTGGTGCTCAACATGTCGCTGATGGTGGTGCGGCGCAGGACCCCGTTGCTGGCGTCCTGCATCGTGCGAAGCGACGGGCTGCCGGCCCAGATGTGCACCGCGTTGAGAGCCTCCGCAAGCTCCACCGGGGTGGTGATCGGAAACGGGTCAGGCTTGCCGGACTGGGACGCCGGCACGAAAGGCACCATCCGCTCGACACGTCTGGGCTGCTGGATCCGCTCGTCAACCTGCGGGAGCGAAAACAGCGCCTCGCCGTGACGCGGGGCGATTCGAGCCTGGGAGGCTTGCTCGAGAACCTCCTGCGCGTCCTCCGGGGAGGCGTTCAGTGCTTTGAGCACCTTAATCAGGGCCTCCACAGGCGGCGGGGTTCCGACACCCTGCTCCCATCGCATCAGCGATGTCGCCGACACCTGGGCCCGTGCAGCAACCTGTGCCCGCGAGAGCTTGGCTCTATGGCGAAGCGAATACAGCATCCGGGCGTACACAGGCAATTCCGCCATCAGGCCGCACCTCCGGTCGGAGCGAGCGCCTTGCGGAGGGTGCGCACCGTGCGCGTGATGGTGCTCGTGATCGCCTCGATGAGCATGGCGGCGAGCACGGCGCCAGCAACCTCGATGGTGTGACCGTATGCGCACAGCCACAGCATCACGAGGGCCGCGACGACGGCGACGGTCGTGCGAACAGAAGTCTCGAAGCCGAATCCGCGGGGGGTGCCAGCGGTGATGACGCAGCCCTGGGGGACCGAGTCGGTCGGCTGGAGGACCCAGCCGCCTCCCGGTGCGGGAAGCCAAAACATAGAGAAGCCACTCCTGACGTTGTGCCTGATAGCCCGGACGGTGTGGTGCAAAGGGCTTTCGCAGGGCCCCTGCGGCCGATCGGCGACCGCGCTCTCAGCATGCAACGAGCGACGGGTTGTACACAACGTGCGTTATTACGACCGGAGTTCACGTGAGTGAAGAGGAACAGACGGCTCCGGTAGGCAGAAACGATGCTGCGTCAGGAGCGATAGACGCGAGTCTGCTGTCGGCGTTTCCGAAACCGTCCGCAGGCAGTCGGAAGCGTCTGGCGGGGTGTCCGCTGGCGTCCGGAAGCGTCCGCGCAGCGGACCGAGTTCCACGTCGTCCACCAGGGGTGGCGTCCTCAGCTGGCCGATCTGCTGTCCGGAAACGTCCGGGAGCGTCCGGGAGAGGGGATATTTTAAAATCCTGGGCGGAGACTGGGTCTCGAAGCCGCTCCCTAGCCCGGACGGTTTGCTGGGTCGGTCTGTTCGCAGCAGATTCGACCACCCTGTGTGACACATCTCACGATGTATGCCGGAGCCCGCGTCGATGACGCGGGCTCTTCGCGTTCCCGCACCTCGGCGGTCAGAGAGCCACGTCGACGTAGTCGATGTCGGTGAACTCCACCAGCAGCCCTTGGGCGCGGCCGCCGCCGTCCTTGAAGTAGACCTCTTGGAGTCCTTCGGCGGCGAGCGCCTGGAGCTCGGTCTCGGAGGCGCCGGCGTCCTGGGCGGCGAGCAGTCGGCCGGCGAACTGCGGTGGGAGGTGTTGGGTGATGCGGCGCATCCGGCCGTCGTCCGTGGTGCCGGGGGCGGCGGTGAACCCGAACCGGGCGCGGGTCTCGATGACGAGTCCGGTCTGCTGTCGGGCGCGTCGGCGGACTTGGGGCTGCCACCGGCGCCGGACCTCGGCCGCCATCCGGTCGGCAAGGGCTGGCTTCGGCTTCCTGATCTGGTCCCGTACGTACCGTTCGACGGTGCGCTGGGAGATGCCCAGCAGGCCGGCCACCGCTTTGGTGGAGCCGCGGTGCTGCTTGACCAGGTAGCGCATCTACGCGCCCGCGCTGCGCGGGATGGGGCGGGTGAACGCGGCCTGGGCGGCGCGGTCGAGACTGTCTCCGACGATGCCCATCTGTCCCCCTCATTTCTGTCCCACACTTGTGGGACAGAAATCATGATCGTTTCGTGGTGGTGCGGTCGAGCGGGTCCTGGGGGCCGGGGGGTGGGTCGCCCTGCCCTGCGGGTGCGTGGCGGTGCATGACCCGCCCGATGTTGACCCAGCGGGAGGCCGCCGACGCGTGCGGCGTCAGCCGCACCACGATCCGCCGCCGCCGCGATGCCGGTGACCTGCCTGGTGCGGTGGAGGACCCCAAGCGCGGCTGGCTGATCCCGGTGGACGCCTTGCTGAGCGCTGGCTTCCGGCTCAATGCCCCCGCCCCGGCGGACCAGGCCGCCGAGACCCCGGCCGCTCTGGTGGCCCCGGGTGACGGCCAGGACCCGGGCCTTGCACGCCGAACTGGACCGCATCCGGGCCGAGCACGGGCGGCAACTCGCGGAGGCGGAGGCCGAGCACCTGCGCCGGTAGTTGGCGGACCGGGCGGAGCACATCGCGGACCTCCAGCGGACGGTGACGGCGCTGATGCCCGCACCGGAGCGCGCCGCTCTCAAGCCCTAGCCGGACTTGGGGGCCGCCGTCGACGTCCTCAGCGCCCTCGACGACCCCGAGCCCCGAACCTGACCCCTCACGCACCCGTACGCCCCGCCCGGACAACCGGGCGGGGCGTCGTCGTCGCGCAATGAGGCGGCAGGCTACGAGTCAAGCGCTCCGAACACTTCCTATCCTTGACGAACGGCTCAACCCGCGGGATCAGAGGCAGGTGGCTTGGGCGGTATCGCTCCAGAGGTTACCGGTGTGATCGGTCGGGTCGTGCCGGCCGTCGGTCGCAGAGAAAGTGATTTTCACGCCTGGGACACACGGGATCTGGAGGGGTACGGTCAGCAATCCATTTTCTCTCGATTTTTTCGTCCAGTAGTAATTGAAGACGCCATCGGGACCGACCCGGGCTCCCCGAATGGTCACTTGCTGGTTCGACATAAATCCGGTACCGACCACGAAAAATATGCTTTTTTCGCCCGAGCCCCGGGTTATCACGTGCAGACGAGGATGGGACGGCGAAGGCGGAGGAGGGGGAGGGGGAGGCGGCGGAGGTTGGGGTTCGATTCTTTCCCCCACTGGAATTGTCCAGCCGTGGCGGCACTTTGCTCCGAAGGTCCCATGGTCGCATCCTTCTACGACGAACGAATACCATCCGGGATCATTGAAAGTGAATGTCCACCAACCATCATGGTTGCCAGAAATGTCCTTCTGGCCAATATTTTGCCCATCCCTGTCCCAACGTATTATGAAAAAATCATACCCGTAATCACTGTTGGTGTTCCAGTGAACATGGATCTGATTACCCCGCTTAATGGTCCAGATTGTCATCGCTGGCGCTTGATCGGGCGACCAGGCCACTTGCCCATTCTCGAAATCCTGGATTCTTCCATTGCGATTCGGGAAGTCGTGCTCCTCATTGATCGCGCACTTCAACCTGTCTTCGAACACCTCTGTCCTTTGACCGGATAGCTTTCCGACGTTACCGCCCTCTAGCCACGTCATGCCGATCAAGCCATAGGGGGTGAAGTAGCATGGCGCCTTCTCTGTCATATTTGAGCTGGCTGCGGCGGCGGGCGACAGTAGGCCGGCTGCGAGAAGAGCTGCGGCCGACGCTGCGGCGAACTTTTTACTCGCGTACAGGTGTAGGCGCACGGTTCCTCCTTAAGGCCAAGGTCTTAAATTCATCGCGGCTGGCACGTAATTAGCGATTCAGAATATGCGCCCGCGAGTGCCGTAATCCGAGAACTTGATGGCCGGCAATTGGCCGCACTGTGGCCTATTGTGCAGTTAATCGCAGAGGCATTCCATAGGGTGGCGTCCCAATGTGCAATCATCAGCAGACGAGGTAGGCAGCCTAAATTTTCGTGGGCAGCGCGTTGTCTGCGAACATGGCCCACACGAGCGCAGGGCTCAATTCGATTCTGGCCCAGAATCTTCGCTTTCGCATCTCGGTTTGACCGTCCTTGGCTGCGGCCAGTCTGGTCACTAGTGAGTGACGGTTGGGACCCTCTTCAACAACCCATCGGACCCACACCGAAGGCACGGGGGCAGGGGGCTGGCTTTGTTGGTGAGCTTGAAACCTACGCAGCCAGTTGTCCGGGCGGGCTCCCACAGAGGCCGCGCGGCACACACGATTCAGATCCGCTCGGGCATCAGATCCGCTCGGGCAGATGACGGACCTCCCCCGCCACTTCCTCGTCCGGCGTCTCCTCCTCCACACCGGGCGGGCCGGTCACCGAGAAGCCACCGGCCGAGGCGCTGGCGTAGCTGGCCCATCCTCGGCGCCCAGAACTCCCCAGGGCGGGCGGTGGCGGTGACGGTGACCGAGCCGGCCGACGCGGACGCCGACGTCGGCCCGGTCCGGGTCGGCCCCGGCTTGTTCCACATCCACACGGGCATGCCGACGATCCCGCGCCCGGTCGGGAACGGCACGATCCCGATGTCCGGACCCTCCAGGCGCAGCTCCTCGACTGCCTGGTGCGCGAGCGCCTGGACGTCGACGCCGCCCCCGGCCGGGCCGGTCGGAGACCAGCGGATGCCGCCGCGGACATCCCCGTCACCGGTGGGGCAGGTCACCAAGTACAACGACCCACCCGGATCGCCGGGCCGCCAACCTGCTGGCGCGCCGGCGTTGAACCCGGCGGGCAAGCCGCCAGCGGGGCCCTCGGTCTGCTTCCAGTAGCAGGAGTCCGCCGAGCTGAACCGCCCCATCTCCGGCGTCGAGCACGGCACCTCCTGCCCGTCGATCGCACACGAGGGCAAGCCTCCCTCGGAGGGAGGCTTGCCCAACCCCCCGGCAGGCTTGCCCACGCCGGGCTTGCCCGGGTCCTGAGCTGTGATTTCGCAGTTGAGCTTCTTCGGTGGGCATGCCACGCCGCCGCCGGGGCCGCCCGCGACCGCGAACGGCGCCGCGACCGCCCAGAGCAGCCCAGCCGCGAGCACGGCCGCGCCGAGGCGGGGCCGGCTCAACACGTCCGGTCCCGCTCGATCGTGGACGTGTAGACCAGCCAGGAGCCGGCTTTCGTGCGCTGGACGGTCGAGGTGACCACGTGCCGCCGCGAGCCCGAGTACGGCACCAGGGACCCGTCAGCCTTGATCTCGTTGTAGTCGCCGGTGTCGGCGCAGTCCGTCACGGTCGCCCGCAACGGGTCCGAGGCGGTGTCCAGCGTCGAGACCACCGGCGTGCGCTTGAGCGTTCCGCGCATCGTCGTGCCGTCCCGCTGGTGCCAGAACACGGTCGCCTGGATGTCCGCCAACGCCTTGTCCGTGGCGTACCGCGCCAGCTCCGGATCCAGCTTCGCCGCCGCGTACGAGCGCTCCTCGGCGCGCCGACATCCCCCTGTACGCGGCCAGGACGGCCGCCCGCTCCCCCGCCTGAGGATCAGACGCAGCCGACGACGCGGGCGCCGCAGACGGCCCCACAGCCGGTTTCGCGTCCGTCTCAGGACTCCCGCAGCCCGCCAGCACCAGGACCAGGACCAGGCCCGCCGCCGCACCGATCGCCCGTAACCCCGTAACCCGCACCCGAGCCTCCCGAGCCGCCGATGATCCCGCCACCGGAGCGACACCCACCGCACGTCACAGGCCGTCCGGGCACCCCGCCCAACACCAGCCGGCGCAGCACCCTCCTACCCCTCCAGACATATAAGTCCGGCTACTCACCAGCCTCAAAACGTGCTCTGACCAGGCAAAATGCAGAACCCTCGGAAATACGCCTTCCCCCTAGGCTTCCCCCGAGGCGTACCCCCCAGGTTTCCCCCGAGGCTTCCCCCCAGGCTTCCCCCTCCAGGTTCCCCCCAGTTGACCGGGACGGGCCGGGCGCCGGGAGACTGGCCGCATGATCGAGCGCCGCCCGCTGGGCACCGGCCCCCGCCCCACCACCGACGCCCCGGCCCCGGGCGGGCGCCGGGCCCGACTCGCCGCCGAGGGCACCGACATGCCCCCGCCCGCCCAGGCCGACGTCGAGGCACACCACCAGGCCGTCAGCGGCCGGCGCGCCCTCGGCCCCGGCACCACCGCGGGCCGCGACCGCGACTGACCCCAGCACAGCGGTGCGCGCCGAACACCCCGCCCTCCGCCAGGCCACAACCGGGTGCGCGACGGCGCACACCGCCCTGCACGGTGCGCGTAGCAGGCGTCACCGGCAGGCTTCGGCTACTCACCGAAAAGCTCACTGCCGGCAGTCACCAGTCACTCACCAGTGGCAGTCACCAGCACAGGGAGCATGCTGCTGCTCCTTGATGTGAAGGGGTGTGGTGGCCCGGAAGCCACAAGGGCGGCCGCGACGTGTGGCGGGGGGTTAGCGGATCAAGGAGCGGAGTTCCTTGATCGTGTACTCGCCCTGGTGGCTGATCTCATTGTTGCGAGCCCACGCGGCGAGCGCCCCGTTGGGCTTGTCGCGCCAGCGGACGGGGGTGGAGTTGGCGCCGTCCGATTCGACCAGCTGCTCGATCATCTGGCAGAGGGCGTAGGGACCGCCTCCGCCGTAGCCAATGCCGTAGCCGGAGGAGTCGGTGCGGGGCAGGAAGTGGAGCTCGGACTCGTCGTCCCTCATCCAGAACTCGCGCTTGTCGACGATCAGGCTGCGGGCGGTCCTTCCCTCGGGCAAGCCACGGCTGGTGATCGTCTTGTAGGTCCAGCTCTCGATGTTGCCGCTGCGGGTGCGGTAGTGCTCGCGGACGACGGGCAGGCCGGTGATCGGGTCGGCCATGGACTTTCGGCACAGGCAACCGCTGCCACCGACGGCGGACGGGCTGTCCCTGTCTTCATAGACGCAGGGCTGGAACAGGGCCGGGATCTTCTCGTCCTCCACGAGGAACGTGTGCAGCGCGATGGGCCTGCAGTCCTGAAGCCGGTCGATCCAGGTGTCGGCGTAGCGGCTGTCACCCTGCCTCACGGAGATATGGCCGGTGTTGTGGAGCGTGGCGACGTTGAGGCCAGGCTCGTAGTAGATGTCCAGGCTCATCCAGCCCCTGGAATGGTCGAACACGTAACTCTCGTACTGGTCCCTCATCTGGTGCTGTGGCCCCTTTCGGCGTGCCGTGCGGCAGGCGGTTGGTCGGGTGGGGATCACCTCATGGTGGCGGGCGGATGCGGTACAGGAGGGCTGGTGGCTGGTTCTGGCGGGGAGTGGCTGAAGGCACACCCGGCCAGGAGGTGATAGCGAGGGGGATGGAGAGAAAGGGAAGAAGGGAAGGAAAATCCTCCTGGTACTCCCACCCCCGCCGCCCTGGGGCGGTCTCATCCGGATCCGCCCGGCACTACCATCATCACCATGAGTGACGAGATAACTACGGTTTGGATGGACCCGACTACCTTGCCCGCGCAAGGGTTCACCACCTCCGATGTAGCCCGAATCACCCTGGGCCGGGAAGCGGAGGACGTCGCCGGACGTGCGCTCGCCCTCGCGGAACTACTGGGGGAGGACCTCGCGGTCGCCGGTGATTACGTCCACAGGGCCACGAACGTCGTATACGCCACAGAGAACCTCGTCCGGGCAGCGGTGATCGCCGAACGCGTCCGCGGAACAAGCTGGGAAACCATCTCGAAGTACTTCCACATCACCGAGGCCGAGGCCGAAGAGCGCTGGGCGAAGGACGTCGAGAACTGGCAGGGCAAAAGCCGGGCCCAGAACCTCTACCTACGGGAACCCGGAAAGTACGCGCGGTCGGTAGACAAGTTCATCGACAGTGGGAGTCCGTACCGCTTCTCCACCACCCGGAACCCACTGTCGGCAACACTGGATGCGGCAGCCAAACCAACTCACCGGGCGCGACATCGCATCAGCCGACCACACCTTCGCTGGCGCCTCCTGCACACACTGCACTCACTGACTCCACTCGACCATGGCAAAGCCCGTAACACGTCCCCGGCCCAGAAAGCGGCGGGCCGTCGTTCGGACCGGGGCGTTCGATAGGCCGAAGCAGCCTGATTGTCACCAGTGAGGCATAGGTCTTGTCACAAATGCTCGTTCGGCAGCCTTTCTGTCACCGGTGGTGCGTCCAGGGGCGAGCAAGCCGAGGTCGAGCAGCGGTTCTGCGGACTGTGACCTCTTCACGGAGAGGATGTATCGGTCCGGACATTCCGGTTCGCCGATGCCCAGGGGTAAGTGGTCCAACCTGCCTCGAGGACCGGGTTGTCGCGTCGGCGGTGACCTCGAAGGAGAGAGCGCAACGACCATGTGGAGCGTTCGACGTCGGCTGCCCGCTCCAGCAGGAGGCTTGAAGCTGAGGTGTCGGCGAGGGTGACCAGGTCCTCAATCTCGTCCGCGCTGACGGTGGTAACGGGGACATTGGTGTCAGGCAGGAAGGACCGAACAAATGGTGCGTTGACCATGTGGAAGGGTTCCAAGGTCACCGCCAGGCCGAGGATGGGGCGGTCGTTCGGTATATGACGGAAGGCCGGGTTCGCCTCCGCGATGAGCGCTGCGGTGGCGTCGATCTGCCGGTATGCCTTGGCGAGTTTCCTTGTATGGTCGTCCATCGCCTCGGCGGTGCCGAGGCGGATCGACTCGGTAGGGATCGCGGACTTCACTTCGACCAGAAGAACCAGGTCGTCGAAGATGGCGATCCAGTCAACGCTGTGCCGCAGGTCGCGGCCGACCCGATACGGGATCTCGGGCCGTACGTCGGCGTCGGGCAGCAGGCGTAGCTGCTGCCCGATATATTGCTCGAAGAGATGGCCGAGATCTTCGGCGAAACCAGTTCCGAAGTGCTCCAGACCAGCGAAGTACACCCCCAACGGGCTGGCTTTGGCCCACACCATTTGCGGGCTCGGGCACAGGTAGCCGGGACCGAAGTCGGCGAGGGCCGGCCGGCCACGGAGCGGGTTGTAGGTAAACCGCCGCAACTGCGCATCTCGGGTCCGGGAGGTGCTCTGCCGTTCGTGGGTCTTGAAGGTGGCCTTGTCGATGGCGAAGTGTGACTCCACGATCCGCTGTGCCAGCTCTGGAGAGGTGTGCCGGGCGATCATCTCGCCGTCGGGCGTGTTGAAGAGGGACATGTCGAAACGGCCGGAGCAGGTCAGTGCCGCGCCCCAGACGAGCTGTGCAACGCCGACGTAGTCGGAAAACGAGCAGCCGTACAGAGCGCGGTCCCAGCCGGCCGTGATGCAGCGCAGCGGCTTTTCGGCCCGCGTGTGGCACAGCAGTGCCGCGGTGCGGGCCAACGTCGCCTTGTCCTCGGTTTGCCAGGTCAGCTGCTGGCCTGCGATGCGCAGCATGAAAGGACGTAACCCTCTGGACGGGTCCGCCTCAGGTGGATGTCCCAACCTGCCGTCCAAGGAAGCATATGCGGCGAGGATCTCCAACAAGTCCCGCTCGGTCGCCGCAGTGCGACAAAAGTCCGTGCCGTAGGCCACCGCGACCCTGGCCACGTCGGCCAGCGCCCACGGCGTGTACACCCGGTACGGGCTGGTGAGCCATTCGTCGGGCGTGCGGTACTGCGCGGACGCCGCAGCCACTAGCGGCAGCAAGGAACCTGGCCGGTGGCGGCGGATGCGCTGCCGGTACTCCTCATCCTTCACCGGCCGGTTGTACAGATTGGGAGCCACGCCCTCATGCTCCTTCCTCTGCCCACCGGGTGCCTCCCCTTTTTCGGCCGCACCGGCAGCGGTATTAAATGCCCGGCACCACAGTAGACCTACCGCCGGCTGCTGCCAGGAGCCAGGAAATATCCGAGCCCAGCTCACCCACAGCAAGGACACACGAGCCTCGTGGGGGAGAGCTGATGCTCAGGCCCCAGACTGTCTTGGCGGTCAGAGACGGCGTCGAGCCCTGGTGACGGCCTGCGTGGCTCTGTGTCACCTACTTCGCGTCGGACATGTCTGAGCCGAAGCTCAAGAGTTGTCACCAGCGGGACCGGCTGAGCTGGTGAATGGGGACAGCCGAAGCAGCCTGATTGTCACCAACGAGGCATCCGGCTTGTCACAGGCGTTCATTCAGCGGTCTTTCTGTCACCGTGAGGCGGGTCTCGCCGCCGAGGCTGGAAGGACTTGGCGGCGCTGCGTTCGCGGCGACAGCCGTTGGTGACTACCGCGCGCCAGGCGCTGCTTGACCTTGCCGCTGGCGGCAGGGTTGAACGATGACCGGCATGAACAGCACCGCACCGCAGACCAGCAGGACCGTCGCCGTCACCGGAGCCGGCACCGGGATCGGCCGGGCGACCGCTCGCGCCTTCGCCGCCGAGGGCGCCCATGTGGTCGCGATCGGGCGGCGAGCCGAGCCGCTTCTGGAGACCGCTGCCGAGAACGACCGGATCACAGCGCTGACCGCCGATATCACCGCCGCGGGCGAGCCCTCTCGGATTCTTAGGACCGTGCTGGAGCGGCATGGTCGGCTGGACGTTCTGGTCAACAACGCCGGCATCGTGCGCAGTGGCGCTCTCGGCACGCTGACGCCGGAGATGATCGAGACTCAGCTTGCTACCAACCTCGTCGCCCCCACATTGCTGGCTCAGGCCGCGCTGCCGCTCCTGGAGGCGTCGGGCGGGGTGATCGTCAACGTCAGTACGTCAGTGGGGCAGCGGGCCTGGCCGGGCAGCTCGGTCTATGCGGCGACCAAGACCGCTCTGGAGCTGCTGACTCGCAGTTGGGCGGTCGAGCTGGCACCCCGCGGGGTTCGGGTGGTGGCGGTCGCCCCCGGCGCGATCGCCACCCCCATCGGCGAGCACCAGGGCCTGACACCGGAGCGGATGGCCGCAGTGCGGGAGTGGCAGTTGGCGCACACCCCGCTGGCCCGGATCGGTCGCCCCGAGGAGGTGGCCTGGGCGATCACCCAGCTTGCGGCCCCGGACGCATCGTTCGTCACCGGGGTGGTACTCCCGGTCGATGGCGGAGCGGTCGTGGCGTGATAGGAGTGGCCCGGGAGGTGGGACGGGTGCGGATCGGTGAGCTGGCCACGGCAACTGGAACGACCGCTCGTGCGCTGCGGCACTACGAGCAGGCCGGACTGATCTCTTCCGAACGGGCCTCCAACGGCTACCGCGTCTACGACGAGCAGGCCGTGGTGCGAGTCCGCAACATCCGCCACCTGCTGGCCGCCGGGCTCACCCTGGACGACGTGCGGGTGTTCCTGCCCTGTCTGGATGGCGATGTGACTGCCGCACCACCCTCGGACCAGGGCCTGCGGGTCGCGCTGGAACGGCTGGCCGTCCTCAACCAACGGATCGCTGCCCAGACCGAGGCCCGCGACCGGCTGGAAGCCGCGTTGCGAGGGGCAACCGGTGGGCGCACCCGCCCCGCAGCCTGACCGCCCGCCTCGTCACATAGCCGCAGGTACTTGGCGTCGCTTCGCTCTCAACGGCCACTCCCGGTGACAACAAGCCTGCCTATGTGACAACTATCGTGCTTCGGCTCAATGTCAATTGGTTGGCTATGCGGATCGGCAGGGAGCTCAGAAGCTGAAATCGACGTAGTCGATGTCGGTGAACTCCACCAGCAGCTGGTCGGCCCGGCGGCCGTTGTCCTTGAAGTAGACCTCTTGGAGGCCCTCTGCCGCGATGGCGCGCAGTTCCGCCTCGGTCGCGCCGGCGTCCTGGGCGGCGAAGAGGCGTCCGGCGAACTCCGGGGGGAGATGTTGGGTGATGCGGCGCATGCGGCCGTCGTCGGTGGTGCCGGGCGCGGCGGTGAAGCCGAAGCGGGCCCGGGTCTCGATGACCAGTCCGGTGGCGCGGGCGGCTTGGGCGCGAGCGCGCTTGCGGACCAAGGGCTGCCAGCGGCGCCGGACCTCGCCTCCAGGCGCCGGGCGAGGTCGGGGCGGGGCGGGGGGTCTTGATCTGGTTCTTGAGGTAGCGCTCGACGGTGCGCTGGGAGATGCCGAGCAGGGTGGCCACCTCGCGGGTGGACTTGAGTTGCTTGGCCAGGAACCGTATCTGGGCGCCCGCGGACTTCGGGGCTGGCCGGGTGAAGTAGGGCTCGTCCGCGCGCGTCAGGCTGTCGTCGACCATGCCCGTCGGAGTCACTCCTTCGCATTCTCGGTGCGGCGCCCAGGCCGA